>CAZFHZ010000005.1:0-53643 GCA_964519015.1 uncultured Gemmatimonadota bacterium
AGACCAAGCACCGTGAGCTTGCCGGAATCCGGGCGAACAAGATCCAGGAGGATCCTCATGGTGGTGGTCTTGCCCGATCCGTTCGGACCGACCAGGATGCAGAAGGCAGATTCGGGTATCTCCAGACTGAGTTGATCCAAAGCCATCTTGGTACGATAGGCCTTCCGGAGAGAGCGACAGGTAATCGCCATATCCGTGTCGGGGGACCAGGGGGTGATCATCGGTCATGGCCCCTGAGGGATGTCGGGAACGAAATCATCGATCGTAATCGGTCGTCGCCAAGTGCGAGGATTGCAGCAACCAGATCTTCTTTCGTCAGCCCGCTTCTGTGGGCATTCCGGATTGCCTCCTCGGCTACTTGTCGTGCTACCTTCTCCGTTTCTCTGCCTAGTGATTTGGCCGGCGAGAGGTACGTACCTTTCCCACGCTGTACAAAGACCAGACCTTCCCGTTCCATCTCCTGATATGCTTGCTGGACAGTACTGGGATTCACCTTCAAATGGCTGGACAGCTGTCGTACTGACGGCAGGCAAAAGCCACCTTCGACATCTCCTCGGACCAGTGCCCGACGGATCTCATCGATTATCTGCAGGTAAAGTGGTCGCGGATTCTTGGGATCGATCAAGATGTTTAAAGACATGTCTACTCCATGGGTGTAACGGTTCACCCATACAGTAGACCGTGGGTATCCAGGATTCAAGGGGATAGTTCAGGCCGGTTCCCCCGTTGTCTGCGTAAACATCGGTAGGACCCCCAAGAAGGATTGGCACCAGAGCGACCTCCGCACCCTCCTTGATCCCAACCGGCGTGGGTCGTCTCACGGGAAGACAAATCCGGCGGGTCTCGGTATCAACTGGAAGACGGTGGGTGTCCGCTCTCCGGTCTCGTCATCTGTGATCGTCATGCACAAACGACCTTGGCGTTGGGTGAAGATGCCAGCGGAGAAAGGAACGGTGGTGGCATATATAGTACTATTATGATATCATAAGGTGTGCCGCCGAAGATCCGCGAACTCATTTATCTATTGCTGGCCGCCGGCTTCAAGGACCGGGGTGGAAGAGGAAGCCATCGTAACTTCAAACATCCTGTGGGTGGGCGAATCACCCTCAGTGGCAAACCAGGGGATGATGCGAAGCCCTACCAGGAGAAAGCAGTCAGGAAGGCGATCGAGGAGGCTGCAGATGAAGGCGAGTGACCGATATCTGAAGATCGTCGAGTGGTCCGAAAAGGATCAGTGCTATGTCGGCTCATGCCCGGGGCTCATGCTCGGCGGGGTTCACGGGGATGATGAGGCCGAGGTCTACAGGCAACTCTGCCAGGTCGTTGACGAGTGGATCCAGATCTTCGAAGCGGACGGTGAGCCGCTTCCGGCCGATACCGCAGACCGGGACTACTCCGGGAGGTTCGTCCTCCGGGTGGGTTCGGACCTGCATCGGCGGCTGGTCATCCGATCCCTGCAGGCCGGGGAGAGCCTCAATTCGTATTGCGTGCGTCTACTGAGAGAAGGAACAACGGTCTATCGAAGCGGCACCGCAGAAGGAGACGCGACCTGCCGTCGAGAAGGTACCTGCCCGGAAACGCTAGACCGGTCGTCCCTCCAGGGATCGCCGGACAAGAGCGGTTGAATCACTTCCATGAAACCGGAATCCAAGGATCGGCAGAAGGAATTGCGGACTCTTGATGAAGACCTTATAATATCGTTAACGATACTATAATATTATTCGAAAGCCAGCCATGAGACCTCCTACGCAACGCCAGGATCCAGTCCGCTCCCCCCTGAATGAGATTCTGGGATCCGAAGGGAACGTCAGGATCCTCAGAGTCCTCACCGGCACGGACGAGGCGATCGGCCGGACGAGGATTGCCCAGCTCGCGCAACTGAATCCAGCCGGTGTTCGAAGGTCGTTGGACCGTCTGGCTGTTCTCGGTCTGGTGGAGATCACGGGCAGCGGTCGCAACCTGGTCGTACGATTGCGGGATCGGCATCCCCTGGTCGAAGCCCTGCGTGCTCTATTCCAGTGCGAGCGTAGGATCTTCGATGAGATCCGCCAGATGGCCCGCAGCATCGCAGCCGATCCTTCCTTTCCGGCTTGGGCGGTATGGGTCGAAGATCCGGACGCTCCGAGTCCGGGTACCCTGGATATCGGTGTGCTCGGTTCGGCCAACGGGATCGATGACGCGGTACGCAGCGTCGAGGACCGTTACCATGAACTCGAACCGAGCCTGGCGGTCCACTTTGTTGTTCATGGCTATACCGATGCCGATCTGCCGGCCGGCAACCGTGAACAGACCGAGCGTCTTGAGCGGGTGACGCTGTTGGCCGGTTGGATTCCGTTGTCGTGGCGTCGGGAGAGTGGAGGACCGATCCTGTCCCACCGTGATCTGGACGAGCGGGCGCTGGATCTGGGCGGAAGGATCGCGGACCTGCTGCCGAACGACCGCTCCATTCTAGAACGCGCTCTGAAGTGGATCGAAGAACGGCTTCGGTCGACTGCTTATCCCCAGCTCAGCGAACTCGATGAATGGAGGCGCATCCTCAAGGAACTCTCGGTGCGCCAGATCCAGGCCCTGCTGCGGGAAGAATCGGAGCGGGCGACCCGCCTGCGCCAGTCGTTCCCCTTCTTTGAGGTGCTCCCGTCCACCGGGCGGGGGACCATGCGAACGGAGCGTTCGTCATGACCCGTCAGGAACTCGAGCACGCGATCCGGGCGGCCGGTGAAGTGGCACGAGACAGCGAGTTATGGGTTTTCGGTTCGCAGGCCGTCCTGGCGGAGTATCCCGACGCACCGATGCTCCTTCGCCAGTCGATCGAAGTCGATGTGGCACCGAAGAATCACCCGGAGCGGGTCGATGAGATCGACGGTGCCCTGGGTGAACAGTCCTCCTTTCACGAGACCTTCGGATTCTATGTGCACGGTGTCCCGATCGAGAGTGCGAAGCTCCCGCCGGGATGGCAAGAACGCACGGTACCCGTGTCAGGGAGAGGTTCAGGCACCACGACCGGCTTATGTCTGGAAAGTCATGATCTGGCCGCGAGCAAACTGGCTGCCTTTCGGGAAAAGGACCTGCGGTTTGCCAGGACCCTGCTAATCGAAGGTATGATCGATCCGGAGGTACTCCTGAACCGGGTTGCTGCACTTCCTGTCGAGGAATCCGAACGAGACCGCATCGCGCTTTGGATCCAAGCGATATCGGAGTAGTCCTGAAGCTGGGTACCAGCACATAGCTGAATCGGGCTGCTAGAACATCCCCAGCTCGAGGCGGGCGGCCTCGGTCATCATGTCGGGGCTCCAGGGGGGGTAGAAGACCAGATCGACGCCGGCCGAGTCGATCTCCTCGACCGATTCCACCTGGGCGCGCACGGTGTCGGGGAAGGTGCCGGCCACCGGACAGCCGGGGGCGGTCAGGGTCATCTTGATGTCCACGTGGTGCTTCTCCTCGTCCACGTGGACCTCGTAGATCAGGCCCAGGTCGTAGATGTTGACCGGGATCTCGGGGTCGTAGACGTCCCGCAGGGCCTCGACGATCTTCGTCTCCAGCTCGCTCAATTCCTTGCCGTAGAGGTTGATCGCCGGCATGGCTATTCGGTGTCCTCGTTGCTGACGGTCCCCTCGGCCTGCTCGAGAGCGGCGTGCATGGTGTGCCACGATAAGGTGGCGCACTTTACCCGGATGGGGAACTCCCTCACTCCGCCCAGCACGGCCAGCTTGCCGATCCCTTCGGGGGGCTCGGGATGTTCCCCCGGGCTGCCGGTGGTCAGATAATCGTGGAAGAGGTGGTAAATCTCCTCGGCCTGCTCGACGGTCTTCCCCTTGAGCAGCTCGGTCATCAGGGAGGCCGAGGCGGTGGAGATGGCGCAGCCCGAGCCCTCGAAGGCGGCGTCCTGTACGATCCCGCCCGAGACCTTCAGGTAGACCATGAGCCGGTCGCCGCAACTCGTGTTGTGGCCTTCCGCCTGCCGGTTGGCGTCCGCGGGGTGGCGGAAGTTGCGCGGACTCCGAGTGTGGTCGAGGATGACTTCTTGATAGAGCTCCCTCAGGTCACTCATGCTGCCGCTCCTCAGACCGCCTGCCGGACGATGTCCCCCTTGGGCAGGCGCGTGAACAGGAACTCCTCCAGGTCCCGCCGCAGGGGCTCGAACCGGATCTTCTCCACGAACTCGCTGGCGAAGGCGTAGATGAGCAGGCTGCGGGCGGCATCCTCGCCGATACCGCGCGAGCGCAGGTAGAAGACCGCGTCCTTGTCCAGCTGGCCGACCGTGGAGCCGTGCGTGCACTTCACATCGTCGGCGAAGATCAGGAGTTGCGGGTTGGTGTTCACCAGGGCCTCGGGCGAGAGGATCAGGTTCCGGTTGGCCTGTTTGCCGTCGGTCTTCTGGGCGCCCGGATGGACATGGATGAGCCCGCTGAAGACCGCCCGTGACTTCTCCTCCAGGATCCCCTTGTAGAGTTCGTAGGAGTGGCAGCTGGGCGCGACGTGCTCGACCCGCATGTGATTGTCCACGAACTGCGTCCCCCGGGTCAGGTAGAGCCCGTTCAGGGTCAGGTCGCCCCCCTCACCCATCAGTTCGGCCACCGTGTCGTTGCGCACGAATCCTCCGCCCAGCGAGATGTTCTGCGAGGTCGCCGTGCTGCTGCGGCCCAGGCGGAAGTGGGTGGTGGCCAGGTGCCAGCCCTTCAGCCCCTCCTGCTGGACCTTGTAGTGCTCGAGCACGGCGTAATCGCTTACCACGATCTCGCTGACCGCCCCGGTCAGATAGGCCTGGCGACTGACGCTGGCGTACGACTCGATGATGGTGGCCTGGCTGTTGGCACCCATCACGATCAGGTTGCGGGGCCACGACATGACCGGCTCAGAGTTCTCGGTCGAGAGGAAAAGCAGGTGGAGCGGCCGGGTCAACACCTCCCCCTCGCCGATGGAGACGAACGCCCCGTCCTGCAGATGAGCGGTGTTCAGGGCGGCGAAGGACTGGTCCTCGAAGCGCAGGTACTTCCCCAGATGGGCCAGGACCGGTTCGGGGTCGGTGACCAGCGCATCCTCCAGGCTGGTGACCACCACGCCCTCGGGCACCTCGAACAGGGTGGAGTACTCGGCGCACAACCGGCCGTTGAGGAAGACGAGCTGGTGGGCGTCCAGGTAGGAGAAGGTACCCACCTCGTCCGGCTCGGAGACGCATGCCACGGGCGCCGGGTAGTGAAAGCCGGTGGCGGCCAGTGGGGCGACGTTGGTGAAGCGCCACTCCTCGTCCCGGGTGGTCGGGAAGCCGAGCCGGGTGAAGGCCTCGAGACCCCGCCGGCGCAGCTCGCGGACGGTCGCGTGGCCGCCCGATCCGGTCTCCGGCCAGGAGGTGTAGGTCTCCAGCCAGGTCTGGAGGCGGTCGGCGGTCGTGGTGTCGGCCGGGGCTGGGCTCATCGCGCCACTCCTCAGGCCCGCGCGGCGGCCGCCGCGCCCTTTTCGACCTTCTCGCCGGTCAGCCAGCCGTAGCCTTTCTGCTCCAGCTCCAGGGCCAGTTCCTTGCCGCCGGTGCGCACGATCCGCCCGTGCACCAGCACGTGCACGATATCGGGGACGATGTAGTTGAGCAGGCGCTGGTAGTGGGTGATGACCATGAAGGAACGCTCCGGACCGCGCATCGCTTCGACCCCGTCGGCCACGATGCGCAGCGCATCGATGTCGAGACCCGAGTCGGTCTCATCCAGGATGCCCAGCCGGGGCTCCAGCACGGCCATGTGGAAGATCTCGTTGCGCTTCTTTTCCCCCCCGGAGAAGCCTTCGTTGACCGGGCGGCGCAGCAGCGACTCGTCCATCTGGACCAGCTTCATCTTCTCGCGGGCCAGGGCCAGGAAGTCGACGGCGTCGATCTCGGACAGGCCGCGGTGCTTGCGGATGGCGTTCAGGGCGGCCTTCAGAAAGTAGGTATTGCTCACCCCGGGGATCTCGACCGGGTACTGGAAGGCCATGAAGATCCCCTCGCGGGCCCGGTCCTCGGGCGCCATCTCGAGCAGGTTCCGCCCGTCGAAGAGGACCTCCCCCTCGGTGACTTCGTAATCCTCACGACCGGCCAGCACGTTGGCCAGAGTGCTCTTGCCCGATCCGTTGGGGCCCATGATGGCGTGCACTTCCCCCTGGGCCACCTTCAGGTCGAGACCCTTCAGGATCTCCTTACCCTCGATGCTCACATGCAGGTTCTTCAGTTCCAGCATCTATCGGATATCTCCTCGGTTTCGTTCTCGATCCGTTGTCAGCCGACGCTGCCTTCCAGGGTGACCTGGAGCAGTTTGGAGGCCTCGACGGCGAACTCCATGGGAAGGTGGTCGAAGACCTCCTTGCAGAACCCGTTCACGATCAGCGAGAGGGCGTCCTCCTCGCTGATACCGCGGGTGGCGCAGTAGAAGAGCTGGTCCTCGCCCACCTTCGAGGTGGAAGCCTCATGCTCCATCTGCGCATTCGGGTTCTGGACGTCGATGTAGGGGAAGGTGTGCGCCCCGCATTCGGACCCGATGAGCATCGAGTCGCACTGCGAGAAGTTGCGGGCGCCGTCCGCCCCCTTGAGAATCCGGACCGCCCCGCGGTACGTGTTCTGCCCGTGGCCGGCGCTGATCCCCTTCGAGATGATGGTGCTGCGGGTGTTCTTGCCGATATGGATCATCTTGGTGCCGGTGTCAGCCTGCTGGTAGTGGTTGGTCACCGCCACCGAGTAGAACTCGCCTACCGAGTGGTCCCCCTTGAGGATGCAGGAGGGGTACTTCCAGGTGACCGCCGAACCGGTCTCCACCTGGCTCCACGAGATCTTCGCGTTGCGCCCCTCACACAGCCCCCGCTTGGTCACAAAGTTGTAGATGCCCCCCTTCCCCTCCTCGTCGCCGGGGTACCAGTTCTGGACGGTGGAGTACTTGATCTCGGCGTCCTGGTGGGCGATCAGTTCGACTACGGCGGCGTGCAGCTGGTTCTCATCCCGCATCGGGGCGGTGCACCCCTCCAGGTAGGAGACGAAGGCCCCCTCGTCGGCGATGATCAGGGTGCGCTCGAACTGGCCGGTGGCCAGCGCGTTGATGCGGAAATAGGTGGAGAGTTCCATCGGGCAACGCACGCCCGGCGGCACGTAAACGAAGGAGCCGTCGCTGAAGACCGCCGAGTTGAGCGCGGCGAAGAAGTTGTCGGTCGGCGGCACGACCGAGCCCAGGTACTTCTGGACCAGGTCGGGATACTCCCGGATGGCCTCGGAGATGGGACAGAAGATCACACCGGCATCGGCCAGGGTCTGGCGGAAGGTGGTGGCCACCGAAACCGAGTCGAAGACGGCGTCCACGGCCACCCCGGCGAGCATCTTCTGCTCCTCCAGCGGGATGCCCAGCTTCTCGTACGTGCGCAGGATCTCGGGGTCGATCTCCTCGAGCGACTTCGGCCCTTCCTTCAGCGACTTGGGGGCGGAGTAGTAGGTGATGGCCTGGTAGTCGATCGGGTGATAGGTGACATTGGCCCAGTGCGGCTCGGTCATCTTGAGCCAGTGACGGTAGGCGGCCAGTCGCCACTCGGTCATCCACTCCGGCTCCTGCTTCTTGGCCGAGAGGGCCCGGATCGTATCCTCGCCCAGACCGGGGGGGAGGCGATCCTCCTCGATGTCGGTGACGAAGCCGTCCTTGTACTTGCGTTCGGCGAGTCGCTCGATCGCTTCCTGGGTGGTCTTGGCCATCCCTGCTCCTGTACTTTGTGAAACGAGTCTGGCTGTGCCGGTAAAACCAGACCAATTTAGTCGCGTTTTCATCCCAAAAGGTAGCCAACCGGGACCGGATGTCAACAGGAACCACAGGCCGGCACGTTCCTCACCGAGCCGAGAGGAAGCAGGACCCGACCCGGGCGCCGCGAAAGCCGCCCGAACCGGACGGATCGAGCATGCGGTGATGGATCACCTCTATCTGGAAACCATCCTCCGGCACTACCGGAATCCGTGCCATTTCGGCCCCCTCGAGCCCTCCGACGCCTCGGCCGAGGCCAGCATCCCCAACTGCGGGGACCGGGTGAAGGTCCACCTGCGGCTGGAAGAGAGGGCGGGAGCCGGGTCCGGGACGGATCCCGTCACAGCCGCCGGTGAGGACGCCGCACCGAATCCAGGCCCGCTGCTGGTGGCCGCCATCTCCTTCGAGGGGGAGGGATGCGCCATCAGCCGGGCCTCGGCCAGCATGATGACCGACCTTCTGGCCGGTCGCCCGGTGGAAGAGGCGCGCAGGCTGCGGGAGCGTTTCCTGGCCTTCATGGGCTCGGAGGGAGCGGGTCCGGTCGACCGGGACCGGGAGGAACTGGGGGAGCTGCTCGCCCTGGACGGGGTCCGGCAGTTCCCCGCCCGGGTGAAGTGCGCAACCCTGGCCTGGGGGGCCTTCGAGCAGGCCCTGGCCGGAGCGCTCGAGCAGAGAAATCAGGAGTGAACCTGGACATCACGCGGGTACGACTGACTGCACTAGGTCGAGGTCGGAGGAACGCGCACCCCGAGCTCTTTCGCGACCGCCCGGCAGAGCGCCTCGACCGGCGCGCTCTCGAAGCCGTCCCCCGGCGGCGGTCCGCCCCCCTGGCTCCCCATCAGGACCCGATTCATGGGCATGGCCACCCGGCCGGCCTCGATCCCGCGTGGGGGGACCTCGCCGCTCAGACCGGCCGACTGTACGACCATGTTCCCCGTGCAGAGCGAGGCGATCACCAGACCCGCGGCATGGGCGTCCCGCAGGAACTGCGGGATCGCCTCGTTGCCGTCGAACTTCCGGAACTGGGGGCCGCTGGGGATGATCAGCGCGTCGTAGCGCGAGAAGTCCACCGGACTGGGGATAAGCACATCGCTGCGGAGCTCGACGTCGCGGGCCTTGTTGTAACAGCCCCGGAAAGCGCTGTCGGGGCCGGCCTTGACGATCGTCCAGCCCCAACCGGTGAGCAGCTCCTCCAGCGGGAACCAGGTGTCCCCGAACCACTCCCCCAGCAGTACGAGCACGACCGGCGGATCGTGCGCCGGCCGGACCTGGGCCGAGGCGACCGGTGCGATGACGGTTCCCGTCACGGTGATGGAGGTGAGGAAGGAAGCCAGGAGCAGGAGGTGGGACCGCTGTTTCGACATAGAGGTAGCCCGGTTCGGCGGAAGATGGAGCGATGTCGGATCACGTACCAGTGGATACGGGCTCGCCCGGGGGGTGGTTACATCCTGATGCCGGTCGGGTCTGCTATCGCCCGGGGCAAGCTCTGCCCGGACGGGACGGGATCAGTCGAGTCCCACCCGGGCGATCGAGCAGTGGGAAACCCCCTTCTGGCCGCGCAGGCCGTCGACCAGACGGTGGATCCGGGTCGCCCCGCCGCGCACGGCGATCACCTCCATGCAGTGGTGGTGGTCGAGGTGGACATGCAGGTTGGAGACGATCACATCCATGGCGTCGTGCTGCAGGTCGAGCAGACGGTCCATCAGCTCCCGCTTGTGATGGTCGTAGACGAGCACGATGCCGCCGGCGACCACACCGGTGCTTTCTTCCCAGTCGCGCTCGGCCAGCCGGCTGCGGATCAGGTCGCGGATGGCCTCCGAGCGGTTGGCGAAGGCCTTCTCCTCCAGGTAGCCGTCGAAGACCTCGAGCAGGTCCTCTTCGATCGAGACGCCGAAGCGCACCAGGTCGGACATGTTCCCTCCACGGCCGGGGTGGGGCCTGATGATACCATCCCGCCTCCCGGTGTCCGGAACCGGAAAACCGCCTGAAGGGCTAGAAACCGGCCGGCCCGAAGAGGGCGTCGGGATCGGCGGGGAGTTCGGCGACCGGACGGACCGGCCCCTCCGGCCTTCCCTCGCGCAGCAGCAACCAGTGCGTGCAGGCCGCGGCCGCGAAGGAGACGTCGTGGGTGGCGATGAGCAGGGTGGCCGGTAGATCGGCCAGCAGGCGGGCCAGGGCGGTCCGGGCCGGCGGATCGAGGGCGGCGCTCGGTTCGTCGAGCAGCAGCAGGTCGGGCCCGGGCGCCAGCGCCCCGGCCAGGGCCACTCTCAGCTTCTCGCCGTGGGAGAGCCGGTGGGTGGACTCGCCGGCCAGGTGGGCCACCCCCAGCCGTTCGAGCCAGGTGCGGGCGATCTCATTCGCCCTCCGGGTGTCGGGAGCGCGGGCGGGGATTCCTTCCCCTCCTCGTCGGCCCCGCAGACCGAAAGCCACATCGTCGAGCACCTGCGGGAAGAGGAGCTGGTCCTCCGGGACGGCAAAGAGCACGCCCAGGTGGCGGCGCACCTCCCCCAGGTGGGCGGGTCCGACCGGCGTGCCGGCGACCTCCACCCAGCCGGTATAGGGTACCAGTCCGGTCGGGACCAGGAGCAGGGAGGTCTTCCCGGAGCCGTTGCGGCCCAGCACGGCCAGACGCTGACCGGAGAGGAGGGTCAGGTGGACCCCGGCAAGTGCCGGTCGCTCCCGCCCGGGGTAGTGCACGCCCACCCCGGCGCAGGTCAGCACGGGGAGGCTCATCGGGGACCTTCGGGCGGTGTGGACCGTAGCCGCTCCCCCGTCCAGCCGCGCACCTCGGCCGCCCGGGCGGTGCGTTCCGCCCGGTCCACGATCCGCGGCAACCAGACCGAGGGGAGCGCAGCGGACACCCGGATTGCGGCCCGCATCCCCGAGGCGCCGCCGCGCACGGCCACGGCGCGGGCGATGCCGGCGCTCTCACGGGCCAACAGCGGCAACGCGCGCAGGATCTGGTCGAGGATCGCCCGGACCGTCCGGGGAAGGGGCCACCCTTCCAGGATACCGGCGAGCGCGGTCGCATCGAGCACGCCGGCCAGAGCCAGGGCGATGGTCACCGCGGCGGCCGAGCGGAAGGAGAGATCGAACAGGGGCGGGCCGATACCGGCCAGCCTCCGCAGCAGGAGGGCCGGCCCCAGCAGCAGAGCGGTGGTGAGCAGCGCTGCCCGGAGCCGTTGTCCGGACAGGCGGCAGAGTAAAGCCCAGAGCAGCACCAAGCCGGTCGCCGACGCGAGTTCGATGCCCCGGGCCGGACGCAGCAGCAGGCAGGCGGCCAGCAGCAGCAGGGCGGCGGCCAGGCGCGCGCCGGGGGCCAGCCGGCCGACGGGGGAGGTCACGGGGTCCCGTTGCGGATCGCACTGACCCGGTAGCCGTCGGACTCGTCCCGGCATTCGGTGACCGTGAAACCCGCCCGGGTCAATAGTGCGGCCAGCCTTTCGGCCGGCTCCAGCCGATGCCGGCCGACCGGCCCGCCGGCCTCGCGGTGGATACGATCGATGGTCGCCCGCCCGTCCAGATGCCAGACGTGCAGGGCGCCGCCGGGCCGGAGCAGGCGGTGGAGTTCATGCGCCACCCCGTCCGGGTCTTCGAAGTGGGGCCAGGCCGCATAGCAGAGGACGCGGTCCACACTTCCCGGCGGCAGGGGTACGCAGGAGGCCTCCGCCTGATGGAAGCGCACCCGCCGGTCGGAGTGTTTGGCCCGGGCCCGTTCGAGCATGGCCGGGGCCAGGTCGACCGCTTCGATGGCGGCTCGGGGGCCGAGCCGCTCCAGCAGTACCCCGGTCAGCACCCCGGTACCGCAACCCAGGTCGAGCACCCGCTCGTCCGGCCGCAGGTCGAGTTCCTCCAGTCCGGCGTGCAGGGCGGGGAGGATGCGTTCCAGCGGCATCTGCGTGTCCCAGTCGGCTGCCCGCCGGTCGAACCAATCGCGCAGGACGGCCGCCCGGGTCGCCCGATCCGGCCGGGGCGCGGGTTCCCCCCACCCGGAGAGGAGCGGAGCGGGAGCCAGTCGGACCACTCCCGGGATGACGATAAGCATCAGGACCAGTCCGGGCAGTCCACTGACCAGGGAGGCAACCGAGAGGAAGGCGGGGGGAAGTTCGAGGAGCAGACCGAGCCCCCAGCCGAAGCCGAACTGAAGCATTCGTCCGACCAGCAGAACAGGCACCAGCACGATCAGCACATCCACCACCCGCGCGGGTCCGGAAGGTCGGGGAGCACGGCGGCGGGACCGCCAGCGCCACCACCGGGAGGCCAGACCGGCCATGACGGCCAGCTCGAGGGCCATGGCGGGAGCGACCGGCGGATACCAGGGGGGCATGCCGGTGGTCAGGGCGGAGAGCAGGGGGATGAGCCCGGCAGTGATCGCCGCCGGCCCCGGTCCGACCAGGAAAGCGAGCGTCATCAGCGGCAGATACATGGGGAGGAAAACCGAACCGAGGTGGACCAGGTGGAAGAGGGCCGGCAGCAGCAGCGCGGCCGCGCCCAGCAGTCCGGCATAGATCACCTCGCGGGCCGGGATCGGCCCTGCCGGGGAGTCGTCGATCGCCAGGCCGGTGGCTTCCGGAAGATCGACCGGGTCGGCCGCCATCTCAGTGCTCCCGCCCGCCCAGGGCGTAGCCGACCTCGACCATCAGGTGACGCCCCGGCATCGGGTAGCCCCACATCGCCTGGTAGGCGGTATCGAGGGCGTTGCGCAGGTGGAGTGCGACCTCCAGACCCGCCACCGGATGAAGTCGGGCGCTCAGGTCGGCCAGCAGGTAGTCGTCGAGGGGATGCAGGATCGGCACCGGGCTGGACCCCCACTCGGCCCCGGTCAGTCCGCGCACACCCAGCAACCGGCCCGAGAGTACCACCCCCGGCAGCCGCCAGCCGGCCAGGGCGGTCAGCTTGGTGCCGGGGCTGTTGAAGACCGGTTGGCGCGACCAGAGCCGGCTCCAGGAGACATCGAGGGTGAACCGGTCGGCGGCCCGCCACTGCAGGGCGAGCTCGGCACCATCCCGCCGGGCTGCGCCGGTGTTGACCCAGCGGGGGGGCGGGCCCTCGAAGGCGATCAGCTCGGAGCCGTCGAGACGGAAGAGCACGACATCCAGGTGGAGCCGGTCACCCAGGTCGCGGGTCAGGCCGATCTCACGGCTCCAGAAGAGGTCGGGCCCAAGTTCCGGGTTGGCCGGCAGCCAGTAGTAGAGCTCGCGGATCGAGGGGCTGCGCAGGCCGCGGGCGGCCGACAGGCGGAGCGAGGTCGCCCCGTCCACGGCGACCACCAGCCCCGCCTGGGGCAGGCCGGCCTGGCCGAAACGCTCGTGGTGCTCGACCCGCAGTCCGGCGCTGGCGATCAGGTGTCCGGCCAGCACCTGCTGGGTGTGCAGGTAGGGTCCGTACTCGGTCAGGTAGCGGTCGCCGTAGTCGGTCGTGGCGTCGTGGGCGAGGCCGCCGTAACGCTTCCAGTCGAGACCGACGGTGGTGATGTTGGTGGCGGTGGGGCGCAGGGTGAGACGGCTCATCACTCCGTGCAACCGGTCACGTGAGGACCAGCCGTCGAAGAACTCGTGCCGGCCGAAGTTGCCGTGGACCCGCACCTCCCCTTCCCAGGCTCGGGCCTGGTGGGTGAGGGTGGCATCCCCTCCCCAGCGCAGCAGGTCGTACCAGTGGTCGACCCGGGGGGCGGAGGCCGGACCCGGGTCGAGTACCCGCACGTCGGCCAGGTTGGCGTTGAATTCCAGGTGGGTGCCCAGCCCGATCTCGGCGCCGGCCCGGGCCACCAGGTGGCGGCCCCGGTAGTCGGCATCGGGACGGTGGCCGTCGGTGCGGCGGTCGGAGAGGGAGAGCCGGTAGTCCCAGGTTCCCAGCCGGCCGGCCTGGCTGAGTGTGGCGCTACGGGTGCCGAAGGCTCCGGAGCCCAGCTCCAGGTGGGTTCGGGAGCCGCGCGCGGGTCCCCCCGCCGAGATCAGGTTGATGATCCCGCCGGTGGCATTGGTGCCGTAGAGGAAGGAGCCCGGTCCGCGGATCACCTCGATCCGGTCCACTCCTTCCAGGGTGAACTCATCCGCGATGGTGCAGCCCATCAGCCCCATGAAGTCGGGCCGCCCGTTGCGCAGGATGAGCACGTGGGTGTTGGCATCCCCCCCCAGCCCCCGCAGACTAAGCTTGCCGGCCGCCTGGCCGGCTGCGCCGTAGCCCATCACCCCCCACGAAGTGAGGTAGAGGCCGGGGACCAGGTGCTGGACCGCCTCGAGGGCGGAGCCGGTGGCGAAACCCTCCAGCGCCGGACCCTCCAGGACGGTCACACTGGCGGCCAGTCGGCTCGGCGGTGCGGGCACCTTGGGGGCCGTGACCAGCCGCGGCTCCAACTCGTAGAAGCGCCGGGTGTCGGGGGGGGGGGTCCGGCGGGCGGTGGTGGTGCTTCCGGCCTGGGCCATGGCCGGTCGGGGACAGGCGAGCGAACCGGAGAGGGCGAGGAGGAGGCAGACTCCGAACCGGAGCGGGACGTTCCGGACGGCGACGGATCGAGCCGCCGGGGGGTGTGCGCATCTGATGATGACCTGCCGCGGGCCGGGCATGGGGCGACTCCGGGATCTCGGGTCCGCGGGCGGGCGGGGCAGAACCGGGAGGAGGATACGCCCTGAGGCAGGTGGGTGCTACCATAATTTACATTCGTGTTATTGGGGCCCGGGGGGACCGGGCCGCCATCCCGGCGTCGGAGGGCTCAGATCCGCTCCAGCACCCGCCGCAGACGGCTATCCACCTCGACGACCAGGTCGGCCATGGCGGCGTTGTCGACCACCTGGAACATCTCGGCCGGATTGACCAGTGAGACGATGCTCCCGGTGCCGGCCTCATCCTCCATGACCACCACGTTGCAGGGGAGGATCAGCCCGAGGAAGGGCTCCGCCTCGAGGGCCTGATGGGCGATGGGGGGGTTGCAGGTGCCCAGGATGACGTAGCGGCGGAAGTCCACGTCGAGCTTCTTCTTCAGGGTGGCCTTCACGTCGATTTCGGTGAGCACCCCGAAGCCCTCGGTCTTGAGCGCTTCGACCGTGCGGGTCACCGCCTCCGCGTAGTCCACGCCGGGGAGTTCCCGGGTCATTCCGTAGATCGGTTCCGGCATCGTTGGAATCTCCAGTCTAGGGCGGCTGCAGCCGCCGTCCCTCGTCCGATGTGTCCCGGCGGTTCAGGGTTCAAGGGATCGCTCGCGGATAAGGGCGAGCGTCCGTTCCAATACACGGTCGCGCCCCACGCCCAGGTCGGCGGGAGTGGGGACGACCTCGACATCGGGGAGCACTCCCCGCCCATCGTCTACCCCGGAGGGGCGCAGGAAACGTTTGTGGCTCACCCCGATCGCCAGATGGGTAACGGGCAGGTAGAAGGTGTAGACGTCCCCGAAGTGGGACGCGAGTCCCCCCGTCTCCCCCCCGACCAGGGTGCCGAAACCGTAATCTTTGACCGTGGCTGCGAACATGGTCGCGCTCGAGAAGGTACGGGCCCCGATCAGGACGTAGACGGGGCCGGCATAGCGTAACGGATTCGGTTTAGGTGGGACGGGATCCATCTGGTAGGTGACGATCTCGCCATCACGAGCCCAGAACATACGCCGCGCGTCGCCATGGAACAGGCCGATCACCCGCCCCGGTACCCAGCGGATCCACCACGGGGCCATCGACATGTAGTAGGCTTTCACCGGCCGGCTAATCTTCACGTCCATGCGGGCGACCTGGATGAAGGGACGGTCGGCCAGGTAGCCGAGCAGGGCGTCCCCCAGACCGGAGTTACCTCCCCCGTTCTGGCGCAGGTCGATAATGAGCGCCTCGATTGATTCCTGCCGGATCTGTCCGAACATCTCCTTGAGGAAACCGTTGAAGCGGGCCGGGTCGGAGAAGGAACGAAAATCGAGATAGCCGACCTGACCTTCCTGAAGGCGCCGGAACTCGTAGGGGGGCGGCGTCGGTACGGTGGGGCGCCCGGAGAGTCGCCGGGCCCGTTCCCGCAGGGTGTCCAGGGGCGCGCCAGCGGCCTCGACGAGGCCTGGCGTGCCGTCCGGCCGGACCACTTCGAGCGTGAAGGAGTCTCCCCAGCCGTAGAGGAGCGGGAAGAGGGAGCGCAGGTTGTTCTGCAGCCATTCGATCCGGGTGCTCCACCGCTCGGCGCTGAGCAGCGGCGTGAGTTCATCCACCAGCGCGGCAACCGGGCGGCCGTTGATCGAAAGGACCTCGGAACCGGGCGGCAAGAGCGGTTCAGGGAGCAGTTCCCGGCTGACGTAGGCCCGCCGGTCCTGCAGGTCGAGCTCCCAGGGCAGGAGCGGACCGCCCGACTGGAGATAGCTGTTCAACTCCTCCATGGGTAGTCTGGCGGCGGTGTGGCCGTCGCCGAAGAGAGCCACGATGGGCGCCACCAGGCGCCAGTAGGCGATACGGTCCAGGCCGTCCGTCAGCGTGCCCTCGAGCACCCGCCGGACCGAGTCGGCCCGGGCCGGCGAGAGGTGTGCATGGAGGTCGGGGTGGACGGTCTCGAGCATCCGGTAAAGGTGGTCGGTATCGGCCAGCAGCTCCGCCCGGGTGAAGGAGCGGCCGAGACTCTCCGGCTCCGTCGGCCGCCCGGCTAACCGGGTGTGAGAGGCGCAGCCGGCCAGCAGGATGGCGAACAGCAGCAGGAGCGGCGGTCGGTGCAGACGGCGTGGGCTCATGCAGGGAGCATAACGCCGGTGGCCCTTCCGTGCAGCCCGGTTCCGGAAGCGGGTTGCCGCCGCGGGCCGGGACGGCCTATCGTGCCGGTGCCCGCCGCCCAACCGGACCCGGATGTCACCGGGTCCCCAGCCTCGGAGTCCCACCGGAGATGGAGTACACAGAGCTGGGCCGGACCGGTCTGAAGGTCAGCCGTATCTGTCTGGGCTGCATGTCGTTCGGCAGCAAGAAGTGGCGCGAGTGGGTGCTGGAGGAGGAGGAATCCCGCCCCATCATCCAGGCGGCCCTGGAGGCCGGGATCAACTTCTTCGATACGGCCAACATGTACTCGCTGGGAGTGAGCGAGGAGATCACCGGCCGGGCGTTACGCGATCTCGTCCGGCGGGACGAGGTGATCATCGCCACCAAGGTCTTCTACCCGACGAGCGATCGGCCCGGTGACCGCGGGCTCTCCCGCCGCCACATCATGGAGCAGGCCGGCGCCTCACTGAAACGGCTGGGGACCGACTACATCGACCTCTACCAGATCCACCGCTGGGACTACGAGACCCCGATCGAGGAGACCCTGCAGGCGCTCGACAACCTGGTCCAACAGGGAAAGGTGCGCCACCTGGGGGCCTCCAGCATGTGGGCGCATCAGTTCGTCCGGGCCCTGCATCTCTCCGAGCGGCGAGGCTGGGCCCGCTTCGAGACCATGCAGAACCACTACAACCTCCTCTACCGGGAGGAGGAGCGGGAGATGAACCCGCTCTGCGTGGCCGAAGGGATCGGCTTGATCCCCTGGAGCCCTCTGGCGCGCGGGCTGCTGACCGGGACGCGTTCCCGCTCCCGGCCGGAACCGACCGTGCGAGCCCGCACCGACGACTACGGCCGGAAGGTCTACACCCCGGAGGTCGACTTCGAGGTGGTGGAACGGCTCATGGAGGTGGCCGGAGAGCGGGGGGACCACCCGGCCGCGGTGGCCCTGGCCTGGCTGCTCCACAAACCGGGGGTGGCGGCTCCCATCATCGGGACCACCCGGCTCGAACACCTGCAGCCGGCCTTCGAGGCGGTGGACCTGAGCCTGTCAGAGGATGAGCTGCGACGGCTGGAGGAACCCTACCGTCCGCATGCCGTCCAAGGACACGGGTAAGTCGCGGAGCAACGGAGGACCGTGATGACGGTGGACGGAACATCGGCCGTCAGTCGGTTCGAGCGGGTCCACTGGAGCGGACCTGAACGCTATCTCGGTCTGCTCGCAGTCCTGGCCATCGGGGCCGCCCCGGCCATCCGGCCGCTCGAGGAATGGATGGACGCGCAGCCCGGGCGGGCGTTGCTGCTCCTCTCGGCGGTCACGCTGTGGTTGTTCTTCTTCCCTTTCCTCGTCGCCCGCGCACGAGGGGTACGAGGACTCTTCCGTCCTCCACCGATGATCCGGCTGTTGCGCGAGGGTGTGCTCGCGGTGCCGCTGACGATCGTCGCAATGCTCATCGAATTCATCGCCTTTATGGCCATGATGATCTTTTCACGCGGCCACATAGAGCCGGTCGATTCGTTAGGGCTCCGGGGCATCCAGCTGTCACTTCCGCTCATGCTCGTTGTGTTCCTCCTGGTCTGTGTAGTCGTCCCCCTGACCGAGGAGGTCTATTTCCGGGGATTCCTCTACCCGGCTCTGAAGAGGCGCTTCCCGTTGTGGGTGGCCGCCGTGATTCAGGCCGCGCTCTGGTCCCTGCTTCATGAGTACCCTGCCCCCCTGATCGTCGCCTTGTTCCTGGTGGGTCTTTTCCTGGCCTGGATCTATGAGCAGCGGAGGACCCTGGTCACACCCATCGCGGTGCACATGATGATGAACGCATTCGTGCTACTACCGGTCCTGGTGCTCATGGCCGTCAACAGGCACCAGCCGGCATCAGATTGGGTCGAAGCGGGACGCGAACCCGGATGGCTACGAAGCACCCTGGTCACCCGGAGGATCGAGATCAAGGAGACCGCTCTGCAGCAGCGGCTGTGGGCGATCGAACACCTGGGACTGGCCGGAGAATGCGATTGGAAGGCCGAAGTGGCGGCACTGGATACCATCAATGCGCTCTTCCCGACTCAACACGAAGAGATCGAGAAAGCGCGACTCGGCTTGGCCGAGATCTACCTGTTGCGACTCGATGATACCCGACGGGGTATCCTCGCGGCCCGGATGGTGTCGGAAGCTCCGGCCGCCGACGTCCGACGGGGCATCTGGGCATTGCTCTTGGAGTCCGGCGGATTGTTCATCCTCGGAGAAGAGGAGGCCGGTGTCAGGACACTGGATGCGGCGAGGTCACTCCTGGCCCTTCATGGAGACCACCCCGATCTGCGTTCCTGCCGGATCCAGATCGAATCGGCCGTCGACACCACCGGGACCGGATCTGCTGCCGGGGATCAGGAAGAGGATCGGAATCGAACGATCCGGCATATTCTCCAGAACTATGCCGAACACCACTGATTAACCGCCGGAAGCCTTCTGTTTCATGACGGTGCCGGCGACCGCCAATCCGACATAAAGCACCACAAGAACTACCAGGAGGATCCTGCGCCCGGTCCCGAGCGGCCCGTGGATCACCCGGAAACGGCCTTCCCGGTCCCATTCAGTGATACCGCGGCTCTTGAGACGACCGTGGCACGCCGCCATGGCGAATAAGTTGACCAGAGGGATCCCCAGACCCATCCCGCGGAACCAGATCGAGAATACCCGCCCCAGCGCCCGGCCGAACGTGAGCACATCACCTGTCGCAGTACGGACATCGATCCGCAGGAACCACTTGCCGATCGTGGTTCCATAAAGAGCGAAGGCGATTGCCTCCACGAAGTTGTAGAGGAACAGAGACACCATGCCCGTGACCCAATTGGGTATCTTCGGGAGCAGGGGTGCGAAGGCCATGAGCAGGGTGGCCACCAGCACTCCCCAGAGCTGTACGTCGATCATCCGGGCGCAGAAGCGCAGCCAGGGATGAGGGACGGCCAGGGAGGACTCTTCCTTGAACCTGTCCCAGGCTTCCTTATCGGTGAAGGAACCGGGATCCTCGGGCGGGAGTGCGTCGTCGGTTTCCACGATCCGCCCCTGGGAAGGCGACCGGGGCTGATCCTGGACCCGGTCGGTGTATCCGTGTCGGGAGGGCGGTGAGATTCTACCTTCGGCCGACCGGGATGTTAACCGGAATGAACTCCAGGTCGCGTATCCCGGCATTACCTTCCTGAGTGTGGCCCGTGCGGCCGCGTGATATTCTGACGACCATGATCCAGGATGAGAACCACTCCGCCGTGACCGGGTCCACCTCGTGCTGGTCTATCCGACCGACCTCAACGCTGATCCTCCTCGTCCTTGCCATCTTTCCTCTCTTCTCCGCGGCACCGCCGGTTGCCGCCCAGCAGGTCCGCCGGCTCGAGGGGCGGGTGATCGAAGCGGGCACCGGGCAGCCGATGCCGGCCACCAACATCGTGGTGCTCGAGACCAACCGCGGGACCATCTCGAACGCCGACGGCGCCTGGCTCCTCCTGCTCCCCGAGGGCCCGGCCACTCTGGTCTTCAGCTTCGTCGGCTACCGCTCCGACACCCTGCAGGTGGCCTCCTTCGGCGACGTCCACCACGACGCGGTGCTCGAACGGGTCGTGCTCGAGAACCCGCCCATCACCGTGTACGGCGCCGATCCGGCCCGGGCCATCCTGCGCCGGGCGATCGCCGTCAAGGATTCCCTGCGGAGCGGGCTGGAGAGCTACATCTTCGAGGCCTACACCCGCGGGACGATCACCCGCGAGGACTCCATCGCCGGTATCACCGAGAGCTTCACTACCGGCTACTGGCGTCTGGGCAAACCGATGCGGGAGGAGATCCGCCAGCGGCGCACCACCGAGAACCTGCCCGACGTGACCGGCATCCAGGGCGTGCTCGGTTTCCAGGATTTCGCAGCCGACGATATCGAGGTGGCCGGCAACCGGTATATCGGGCCGCTCAACCCGGACGCCCTCAAGTGGTACGACCCGGTCCTGGTCGAGACCGAATGGCAGAACGGGCTGGCCGTCTACCGGATCGCCCTGGAGCCGGTCAGCCGGCTCGTCCCCCTGCTGAGGGGGGAGGTGCGCATCGCCGACGGTTCCTGGGCCCTGGTGGGGGTGGACCTGATCCCGGCCGAGGTCATCCCCATCCCCTTCGTGCGCGACCTGCGCATGCACTGGCGGCAGAGCTTCCGGCTCCACCAGGATTACTGGCTCCCCGCCGAGCTGCGGCTGGAAGGGGGGATGACCATCGAGATCGGGCCGATCTCGATTCCCCGCATGGGCATCCGGCAGACCAGCGTGATTTACGACTACCAGGTCAACGCCGCCATCCCCGACTCGATCTTCGGGCGGAGCGACGCGGTGGTTGCCCTGCCCGAGGCGGCCAGCGTCGACTCGCTCTACTGGCGGACCAACGCCTTCCTGCCGCTCACTCATGAGGAGGAACGCTCCTACACCCGGCTCGACAGCACCCAGACCCTGGAACGGCAGTTCGCCCCGCGCGGATTCGGGATGACCTTCAGTGGCGACGAGGACAGCCTCTCGATCGGACTGGGGGCACGGGCAGGACCGCTCGGCCGGGCGTTCGGCCAGCTTCTGCCCGGGCTTGACTTCTGGTACGACCGGGTGGAGGGGGCCCACCTGGGCTACCGGCTCGAGTTGACCCCCTTCGACGGCCCGCTCACCCTGCGCGCCCGCGGAGGGCAGGGGCTCTCCGCCCGACTCTGGTCGTGGGAGGCTTCGGCCCGGCTGCGTCTGCGCAAGGCAGGACTTCCCGGACCGCGGGGGGGCGGCCGGATCGGGCTCACCCTGGAGGCCGCCCTCTACGACCGGGTGGCCTCCTCCCCCGACGCCGGCTTCTACCCGAGCCTGCTCAACTCCCTGATGACGCTGCTCCTGAAAGAAGACTACCCCGACTACCACCGCGCCCACGGCGGACGGCTCGGTCTGGTGATGGGCCGCGAGATCGGGAGCCGTCTGGAACTGTACGGGGTTCGCGAGCGGCACGCCGCGTTGCCGGTGGTCACGAACTGGAGTCTGGCCCGGAACGACCGCCTCTCCCGTTCCAATCCGCTGGCCGAGGCGGGGGAGGTGGACCGGTACGGGGCGGTCCTCACCCTGGGACGCCCCGAGAGCGAGGCGGGGGTGATGACCGGGCGCGGGCTGCGGTTGTGGGCGGAGCGGGGGAGCGGTGAGCTGGATGGCGCCCGGCGGGAATGGACCCGGGTGGACGGGGTGCTCTCCTTCGCCGTGCCCACCCTCTCGGCGCGCTGGTTCTTCCCCCCGCAACTGGTGGTGCGCCTGGCCGGGAGCTGGAGCGAGGGCCCCCTGCCGGTCCAGCTCTGGGGTGCGCCCGAGACCTCGCTCGGACTCTACGGCCCGCTGGGGACGCTCCGGGCGGCCGATCCGCGCGAGCTGGCCGGGACCCGCTGGGTGGCGGCGACCGCCGAACACAACTTCCGCAACCTGCTCTTCCGGATGGTCGGTCTGGACGGGTTGGCCGACCGGGGCCTCGACATCCTGGTGCACGGAGGGGTGGCCGGCGCGCGTCGCCAGCTACCCGACGGGACGAGGCTGCGGGTGCCGGCCGAGGGCGTGTATGCGGAAGCGGGTGTCGGCATCGGACGGCTCTGGGATATCTTCCGGCTCGACCTCACGCACCAGTTGACGGGCACCCGCCGCTGGGTCCTCACGCTGGCGCTGACCACCTTCTACTGATCGGACCGATGGCTGTGACCGGCGACAACGGCGCCGCCTCCGAAGGACTGCGCGACCTGCAGGCCGACCTGGAACGGGAACTGGAGGGGGAGGTCCGCTTCGACCGCTGGACCCGCCACCTCTACAGCACCGACGCCAGCATCTACCGGATCCTCCCCCTGGGAGTGGTCTTCCCGCGCAGCGAGGAGGATGTCAGCCGGACCATCCGGCTCTGCGCCGCCCGCGGACTGCCCGTGCTGCCGCGAGGAGACGGTTCCTCACTGGCCGGCCAGACGGTGGGCGAGGCGGTGGTGATCGATTTCAGCCGGCACCTGGACGGTGTGGTCGGGATCGACCCGGAGGGGCGGGGGGTGATCACCCAACCGGGCATCAGCCTGGCCCGGCTGGAGCGTCGGATCGCTCCCTTCGGTCTGATGTTCGGTCCTGACCCGGCCAGCGCGGACCACGCCACGATCGGGGGGGTGGTGGGCAACAACAGCACCGGGGCGCACTCGATCCTCTACGGTATGGCCCGCGACCATGTGCGCCGGGTGCGGGTCGTGCTGGCCGACGGCACCCCGGCGCTCTTCGAAAAGGCCCCCTGGCTCGAGGCGCGCCGGCGGGCCGGTCTGCCGGCGGAGGCCGGTTCCGACTCCTCGAGCGGCGGTCTGCGTGCGGTCCCTCCTCCTCCTGACCTGGAGACGGCGGTCTGGCGCGAGGCGGTGCGGATCGCCGAGACCGGTTCGGAAGCGGTGCGCCGGGCCTTCCCCCGCACCTTCCGGCGAGTGGGGGGCTACAACCTCGACCTGCTCCGACCGGGGGAACCGGTCGACCTGGCCGGGCTGGTGGTCGGGAGCGAAGGGACCCTCTGCGCGGTGACCGAGGTGGAACTGGGACTGGTCCCGCGTCCGGCGGCCACCAGCCTGGCGGTGCTCGCCTTCGACGATCTGCTCGATGCCCTCGGGACCGTCCCCGCCCTGCTGGCCGAAGAGCCGACCGCCATCGAACTGATGGATGCCATGCTGCTCGGACTCTGCCGCCGCGCGCCCGCCTGGGCCCGTCGGCTCACCTTCGCCGACGAGTCGACCCAGGTGGTCCTGGCCGTGGAGGTCTACGGGGAGGAAGCGGAGACGGCCGGACGGGAGATGCACCTGGAGCGGCTGGTGCGGGCGGCGCGCGCCGCCGCCACCGGTCCCATGGGGGTGCGCATCCTCCACGACCAGGCACAGCAGGAGAACGTCTGGGAGGTGCGCAAGGCGGGGCTGGGCCTGCTGATGAGCCGCCGGGGAGACCACAAGCCGATCCCCTTCATCGAGGACACCGCGGTTCCCCCCGAGCACCTGCGCGACTACATCGCCGAAGTGCTGCGGCTGTTGCACGAGCATGACACGCCGGCGGCCTTCTACGCCCACGCCTCGGCCGGCTGCCTGCACATCCGGCCGCTCATCAACACCAAGGAGGCCGCCGACATCGCCCGGATGGAAGCGCTCTCCCACGGGACCGCCGAGCTGGTCCGGCGTTTCGGCGGGGCGATGTCGGGAGAACACGGCGACGGCCTGTCCCGCAGCGCCCTCAACCCGTTCATCCACGGGGAGGAGGTGCAGCGACTCTTCGAGCGGCTCAAGGACGCCTTCGACCCGGCCGGGATCATGAACCCGGGCAAGATCGTGCGGGCGCCGGCCATGACCGCCTCGCTCCGTTTCGGGCCCGATTACCGGACCGAGCCGGTGACCACCTTCTTCGACTTCACCGCCGACGGTGGATTTGCCCGGGCGGTCGAGATGTGCAACGGGGCGGGGGTCTGCCGGAAGATGGACACCGGCACGATGTGCCCCTCTTTCATGGCCACCCGCGACGAGGAGCATTCCACCCGGGGCCGCGCCAACGCCCTGCGGGAGATCCTCTCGGGAGTGGTCCCCTCCTCCGGGCTGACCGACGACCGCCTGCTGGCCACCCTCGACCTCTGCCTGCAGTGCAAGGCGTGCCGGTCGGAGTGCCCCAGCCAGGTGGACATGACCCGGCTGAAGTCGGAGCTGCTGGCCCAGCGCTTCGAGCGCCTGGGTGTGCCGCTGCGGGCGCACTTCTTCGGGGGGATCGCGCGGCTCGGGCGGCTGGCCTCCGACCTGGCCCCGATCAGCAACCGGCTGGCCGCCCTGCCGGTGGTCCGCCGGCTCCTGGAGCGCTGGGTCGGCATCGACCGCCGACGTAGTCTCCCGACCTTCCATTTCCGCACCCTGAAGCGGCGGATGGAGGCCGACGCGCGGGTGCGGGAACGCCTGGGGGAGGGGCCGGGCTGGTGCGACGTCTGGCTGTTGGCCGACCCCTTCACCGACCGGAACGACCCGCAGGTCGGGATGGCCGCGGTGCGGCTGCTGCGGGCGGCGGGCGCCCGGGTGCGGTTGCTCCCCCTGCCGGGCGGGAGCGAAGGACGGGCCGAGCTCTCGCGCGGCCTGCTTCCCCGGGCCCGGCAGCTGGCCGAAGAGAACGTGCGCCGCTGGATCTGGCTGGTGGAGGGGGGAGATGTGATCATCGGGGTAGAACCCTCCTCCCTGCTGACCCTGCGGGACGAATACCCGGCCCTGGTACCGGGGGAAGCCTCCCAGCGGGTGGCCGCCGCCTCCTTCCTGGTGGAGGAGTGGCTGGTACGCCACGCCGCCCGGGTCCGCCCGCTCCTCCGGTTCCGGCCGCCGGCCACCGAGGAGGAGCGCCACCTGCTCGTGCACGGGCACTGCCACCAGAAGGCACTGGCCGGCGAAGAGGCGCTGCAGGAAGTGCTGGGTTGGCTGCCCGGGACGCACACGGAACTGCTGGACGCGGGCTGCTGCGGTATGGCAGGCTCCTTCGGATACGAGCAGGAACACTACGAGCTCTCGATGGCGATCGGCGGCCAGCGACTCTTCCCGGCGGTGGCGGCGTTGGAGGGGGGCGGCACCGTCGTGGCGCCGGGCACCTCGTGCCGTCATCAGATCCTGGACGGTACGGGACGTCGGGCCCGGCATCCCGTGGAGGTGCTCACCGCCCGTCTGGAGACAGGCATTTGAACGTGATGATCTCCCGATCCCGGTTGTGGCCGGTGCTGCTGCTGGTCGTGCTGGCGGCCGGTGCTCCCCGGGGTGTTCCCCCAGTTCGGGCCCAGGCCAGTCCCCCGACCGTGTACGCGGTGGCCACGCTCGCCCCGGCGGAGGTGGCGGTGCCGCGGGTCGTGCTGGTGGAGGGGCGGCTCCACGCCCTGCTCGTCGAACTGGGGACCGGTACCCCCCTGGCCGGTCTGGGTACGCGTATCGGCGCCCCGCCGGAGGAACTGGCCCGGCTCCTGCGACTGGCTGAAGAGGAGCATCTGGGGCGGCTGGGTGCCGAGGGGAGCTGGCAGCCGCTCGCCCCCGCGCTCGATGGGATCGCCTTCGGTCAGCTCGAGGAAGCCGTCGCTCCCCTGGCGGAGGCCATCGCCGACACACTGGAGGCGGACTGGGCGGCGCTCGCCGGGCGCCTCGCGGCGCTCCCGCTGGCCGGACGGATCGATCCGGAGCGCTCCGGGTTCGGTCTGGTCGGGGCGTGGATCCTGGGTACCCTGCAGGCCGACCTCTTCTGGCGCGCCGGGATGGCGCCGGACGAGCGGGCTTACGCCTTCCGGGTCTTCCGGGTGAGTCCCCAGGGAGCCCCCCGCGGGTTGCGGCGCTACGACCTCGGCGGCGGCTGGACGCTCGCCGACTGGGGACCCGATACGACCCGGGTCGGCCTGGGTCGCCTGCTGGACGGCACCGATCCGCTGGCCGCCGCCCTGGGTGCGCCCGGTGAGGAGGGACGGGTGGTGCGTGAACTGGTTGAGGCCTACCGTCTCTGGTACCTGCTCGAGGTCGAACCGGACCCACCCACCCGCCGGCTCTTCGATTCTCTCGGTCTGGCTTCGCCCGAAGAGGGTCCCTCGGTGCCCCTGCTCTCGACCCGCGACCTCGAGGCCATGGGCGCCATCGCCCGCGACCTGGGCGCTTCGCTCTGGCCGCTGCTGGGCACCCACCTGGCGTCCATCGGGGAACTCGCGGCCCGACTCGGTTACGGGGAAGAGGGACGGTTGGGGGAGTTCATCCTCTGGAGCTGGGAGCTGGCGGCCGAACGCGCCGTGGAACTGCTGGCCCGGCGCGGTGTACTCTCCCCGCCCGGCGAGGAGCGTGCGCAGGTACTGCTGATACCGGAGCATCGCTGAGCGCCCCGGGAGGAGGAGAGGAGACCGTGCCATGAGTCATGACCGTCGACATTTCCTGACCACCTCGTTGCCCTTGGCGGGGGCCGCCGTGCTCGGCGGGCCGACCGTCGCCGGGGCCGCCGGTGCGCCCCTCCCGCAGGAGGAAGTCCCGGCCCCCATCGCCGCTCTGACCAGCCTGCGCGACCAGGAGCCCCCCGGCATCACCGACACCGAACGGGCCGCCCGCCTCGAGCAGGCACAGGCGCTGATGGCCGGCGCCGGCCTGGACGCCGTCCTGCTGCTGGGCGGAACGGGGATGCGCTACTTCACCGATGTGGACTGGGGCCGGAGTGAGCGTGTCTTTGCCCTCCTCGTCCCGCGGCAGGGGGAGATCGCCTGGGTCTGCCCCGCCTTCGAACGCGACCGGGCCATGGAACGGATCCGTCGGGGAGAGATGCGCACCTGGGAGGAGGATGAGAGTCCCTATGCGCTCATCGCTCGTTTGCTGGCCGACCGTGGGATCGCTGCCGGCCGGATCGGTCTGGAGGAGACGGTCTACTATCACGTGGGGGCCGGTCTGGGCCGGGATGCCCCGGCCCTCACGGTGACCAGCGCCGACCCGGTGACCATCGGGTGCCGGGCCATCAAGAGCCCGGCCGAGATCGCGCTGATGCGCTTCGCCAACCAGGTCACCATCCGCGCCTACCAGGCGGCCTGGGAGTCGCTCCGGGAGGGGATAATCCAGGAGCAGTTCGCAACCTGGATCACCGAGGCCTTCCGCCGGCTCGGCTACAGCGGCGGCGCCCTGGTGCTCTTCGGCGCCAACTCCGCCTTCCCCCACGGGACCGCCCGCTCGGAGACCCTGCGGGAGGGGATGGTGCTGCTCTACGACGGGGGCACCACGGTTGGGGGGTACCGGTCGGACATCACCCGCTCCGGTGTGCTCGGAGAGGTCAGCGTGGAGCAGCGCCGGGTCTGGGCTCTGGTCAAGGAGGCGCAGACGGCTGCGCTTCGGGCCGCGGGGCCCGGGGTGCCGGCGGGGGAGGTAGACCGGGCGGCCCGCGAGGTGATCGATCGCGGCGGCTTCGGACCGGGTTACCGCTTCTTCACCCACCGGGTGGGGCACGGCATCGGCATGGACGGGCACGAATGGCACTACCTGGTGCGGGGCAATCCCGTGCCGCTCGAGACCGGGATGACCTTCAGCGACGAACCGGGGATCTACATCCCCGGCTCGTTCGGGATCCGGCTGGAGGACATCATGGTCATCACCGACCAGGGGGCGGAACTGCTCACCCCGCAGGCCGGAGGGCCCACCTTCCCATTCGGGATCTGAGCGGGCGGGTCGGCTCGGCAGGGAAGGGCCGGAGCCCCTTCCACATCAGGCCACGGGCGGTCCGGCCGGTCCGACCGGTCCGGTCGGCTCGGCCGGTGCGGGGGGGCGGACACGCCGCCGCCGGAGCAGCCAGACCCCCCAGAGGATGATGAGGACCGGCCACCAGTCGGCCAGGAAGCTCCACCAGAGCCAGTCGAAGATATCCTCGAACCAGCGGGTCTGCCAGACGGCGATGATGACCAGGATCCCCCCCGGCCAGAGCGGCCAACTGCTGCTCTGGTGCCAGGTGAAGCGGTCCACCAGGTAGATGGCCACGAAGGAGAATCCGATCCAGAGCAGGGTCCAGTCGGCGTCGAAGTACCAGGGGCGGAACCCTTCCAGGACCGAGGCCAGACCCAGACCGAGCAGGATGCAGGCGGGGATGAGCAGTCCGTAGTTGCGGCTCTCGAAGTACCAGGCGAGGAAAGCCCCGCCGACCGCCAGCAGGACCCAGCTCCCGGTGATCTGGAAGATGTTGATGAGCAGCAGGACGACACCCAGCAGGATGAGAAACCAGCCGACGAAGCCGCCGCGGCGGTGGCCGGTGTCGTGGTGACCGCCCATCGCGTGTTCGTGCTCGGACATGGACCGCCTCCCGGAACATGGACAGGACGCTACATGGAGTATATACCGTATCACCGGGCTACGGGTTGCGCGAGGACCGACTCGAGGACAAGGTATGGATCCGGGCACGACCGACATCGAACGGGCCTATGCGGAGTGTGAAGCCCTCACCCGCCGCCACTATGAGAACTTCACGATCGCGTCCTTCCTGCTCCCCCGCCGGCTGCGCCGGGACCTCTATGCCCTCTATGCCTTCGCGCGCGGCGTGGACGATCTGGGGGATGAGAGAAGTGGTGACCGCCTGGCCCTGCTCGACGACTGGGAGGCGCAGCTGCGGGCGGTCTTCGGCCAGGGGGCCGTACCGCCGGGTCCGCGGCCGGCCGCCTTCGTCGCCCTGGAGCGTACGGTGGCCGATCGCCACCTGCCGCTCGAACCCTTCCTGCGACTCATCGAGGCCAACCGGCGCGACCAGGAGGTCCACCGCTACCCCGACTTCGAGGGATTGCTCGAGTACTGCACCTTCTCGGCCGACCCGGTCGGGCGGCTGGTGCTGGCCCTCTTCGGCTACTCCGACCCGGACCTCTACCCGATGAGCGACGCGACCTGCACGGCGCTGCAGCTGACCAACTTCTGGCAGGACGTGGGCCGGGACTACGCACGGGGACGGATCTACCTGCCGCAGGAGGACCTGGCCGCCTTCGGGGTCGCCGAGGAGGAACTCGGGCACACCCCGGCCTCCGAGTCCTTCCGGCGGATGCTCCTCTTCCAGCTCGCGCGCACCCGCCCGTTCTTCGAGCGGGGGCGGCCGCTGGCCGGTCGTCTGGCGGGTCACCTGCGGGTGGACGTGCGGCTCTTCACCCGGGGAGGGGAGGCGATACTGGACGCCATCGATCGGGCCGGCGGCGACGTACTGACCCGCCGTCCGGTGGTGGGGCGGACCCGCCGGGCCGCCCTCCTGTTGGGTGAGTGGATCCGTCACCTCCTGGGGGGCGGGTGATGAGCCACCCCCTGCTGGAGGACCGACGAACCGACCTGCCGGTCGACGAAGCCTACCGGTTCTGCGCCGGCGTGGCCCGCCGCGAGGCACGCAACTTCTACTACGCCTTCCTGCCCTTGCGCCGCCGCCGCCGCGAGGCGCTCTATGCCGTCTACGCCTTCGCCCGGCTGGCCGACGATCTGGCCGACGAGCCGGGGCAGCCGCTCGGGGAGCGGATGGCGCGACTCGACGAGCTGGAACGGCGGCTGGATGAGACCCTGGCCGGCCGACCGGCCGGCCGGCTCTTCGTGGCCCTGGGTGACGCCGTCGGCCGGTTCGGTGTCCCCGGGCATGCCCTGCACGAACTGCTGGCCGGCATGCGTCAGGACCAGACGGTCACCCGCTATGTCACCTTCGCCGACCTGCGCGAGTACTGCTACCTGGCCGCCGGAACGATCGGCCTGGCCTGCGCCGCCATCTTCGAGGCGCGGGGGGATCAGGCCGCGGACTACGCCGTGGCCCAGGGGCTGGGGATGCAGCTGATCAACATCCTGCGCGACGTGGGGGAGGACGCCGCGAACGGTCGCATCTACCTGCCGGTGGAGCTGCTGGAGCGATACGGGGTGAGTGAAGAGGAGGTGCGGTCGGGCCGCACCGGGACCGGCTGGGCCGCGCTGATGGCCGACCTGGCAGCCCGGGCCCGCACCTCGCTGGAGGACGGCGCGCGCCTCCTCCCCCTGGTGGCCCGGGACGCCCGTATTTGTCCGGCCCTGCTGCGTGACCTCTACGTCGCCATCCTCGACCGCATCGAGGCTGCCGGCTGGGACGTCTTCACCCGGCGGATCGAGCTGGGGCTGCCGGCCAAGCTCCGGCTGCTCGCCCGCGACTTCCTGCGTTACCGGGTGCTAGTGTCCTGAGTCAGAATTTCGCACCGTTTCGCGGATGGATCTTGCGGGCGAGATCAAGGCGGGAGGAGGAGGCGATGGACACTAGGGTGAGCAACCGGCCCTGGGCGGTGATCGGGGGCGGGGCGGCCGGACTGGCCGCCGCCGAAGCACTGCTGGCGGGGGGACGCCGGGTGGTGCTGCTGGAGCGCCGGCCGCAACTGGGGGGGCGGATCTGTTCCTTCCGCGACCCGGGCACCGGCTGGCTGCTCGAGAACGGCCAGCACATCTGGATGCCCGCCTGCACCGAATGGGCGGCCCTGCTCGAGCGCACCGGCCTGGAATCACTGACCCGCACCCAGCCTCGACTCAGGGTTGCTTACCTGGAACGGGGACGCCCGCCGGCGGTGCTCGAGGCCGCCCGGCTCCCCGGCCCGCTCGGGCTGCTCGCGGCCCTGCTCCGCTTCACCCCGCTCGCTGCCTCCGAGCGGCGGCGGCTGCTGCGCGGCCTGCTCGCCCTGCACCGGGAAGGTCACCGCCTGAGGCGGAGTGGCGGGGAGGAGCGGTTCGCCGACTGGCTCGATGGGCACGGGCAGACGGGACGAGTCCGTGAGGTCTTCTGGGCGCCGGTGGTCCTCTCGGTGCTCAACACCCCGCTCGAGGAGGCCCGGGCCGACCTGGCGGCCATGGCGGTCCACGAACCCTTCCTGACCGGCCCGGGGCGGGCCAACCTGGCCCGGACGGTGGTCCCGCACGGGCGGCTCTGGGAACGCCTGGCCGACCATCTGAGGGAACGCGGCCTGCTCCTCCGTACCGGTTGCCCGGTGCGGGGACTGCAGCTCGGTGAGAGCGCGACCGGGCCCGAACTCGACGCCCTCCTGCTGCCGGGGGGCAAAGTGCTGGCGGTCGCCGGGGCGGTCGTGGCGATCCCCCCCGAAGGGCTGACGGCGATCCTTCCCCCCGCCTGGCGGGAGCGTCCCCCCTTCGCGGCGGGCCGGGAGCTCTCCTGGTCCCCCATCCTCAACGTCCACCTCTGGCTGGACCGTATGGTCACCGGAGAGGAAGCGCTCTGCCTGCTGGGTAGCCCGGTCCACTGGATCTTCGCGCAGCCCGCCCAGACGGCCGAAGGGGGGAGCACCCGGCTCCCGGCCGGGGTGCAGCACCTCGACCTGGTCGTCTCCGCCTCCGACGAGTGGCTCGACCGCACCCCTGCGGAGATCGTCCCCCGTTTCACCGAGGAACTGCGTGCGCTCCTGCCCAAGGCCCGGGAGGCGGTCGTGCTCGCCCATCGGGTGGTCCACGAGCGCCGGGCCACTTGGCGCGCCCTGCCCGGCAGCGAAGCGTACCGTCCCGGCCCCGCCACGCCGATCCGGAACCTGGCCCTGGCCGGCGCCTGGACCGCCTCCGGCTGGCCGGCCACCATCGAAGGTGCGGTGCGCAGCGGACGGGCGGCCGTCCGCGCGCTCGGTGTCCAGCCTGGTTGACGCCCCCGGGACCGCACGCCCGCTGCCCGCAGACCGGTCCGGTGCCGGACGTCAGCTTCGGCTGACATCCCCAACACCATCCTCCCTCGGGCCTGGCCGCACGGCTCCCGTCGCCTCGTTGTTCCGGACGGTTTTCGCCACGGCCGCTCCGCGCGATGCGGTTGGCACACCGATTGCCTCTCCGGGGTGCCGAACGACGCATCCCCCGGCGTCCCCACTGCCGCGGGATCGCGGAGGAGGGACCGAGATGCGCAAGAAGGGAGTGGCACTGTTCATGGCGGTGGCATTGCTGACAGCGGCGCTGCCGCAGACAGCCCGGGCGGGCGACCCCTACCTGGCGGCCTACCACTACGAGAAGTGCATGAACCGGGCGGATGCTGTGCTGCAGCTCTGTCAGGACCTCGCAGGTTCGGAGTACGGCGATCTGTGCTTGAGTGGGTATGGCTACGCGAAGCTGTACTGCACGCTCAAGTACGGTTACGACCTGGTCAAGAAGGACTGAGCGGATGCCCCGTGCCGCGATCATCGGGTCGTGTGCGCTCCTGCTCCTCGCGGCCGCCGGCTGCGGGGAGCGGGAATCCGCACCGACCGTCCGGGAAGTGGTCCTCGACACCCTCTACGCCGAACCGGCCAGGAGCCGCGAACCGCTGCTCCTCTTCCCCCGCGACCTGCTCTGGCAGCAGGGGCGGATCTACGTCCTGGACGGCCGGACTTCCCGGGTCGCCGCACTCGATGCCGCCGACGGCGGGGTGCTCGGCTCCTTCGGTGGCCTGGGGGAAGGGCCGGGCGAGCTGGGACAGTTCCCCTATGCGCTGGTCACCGACGGGGCGCGGATCGGCGTCGCCCACCTGGCTAACGTCTCCTGGTTCACGCCGGAAGGTTCATTTCTGGAGCGGGACCGTCTGCCGACGCTCGACCTGGCGACGCCCTCACTGCTGCGGGCCGGAGAGGGATGGCTCTTCAACAGCGGGTACCGGGGGGAGGGATCGCCCGTCGCGCTGTGGATCGGTGTCGCCGGCGACACGACAAGCTTCGGAGTGGCGGTCACTCCTCCCCAGACGGATGGCCATGGTACGGCGGCGAGCGAACTCAACGCCGTCCACCTCGGCCGATTCGCGAACGGGAACGTCCTGCTGGCCTGGGTGCACTACCCCCGGATCGACCTCCACGCACCCGACGGTACGCTCCTGAAGCGCAACGAGGACTCCGAACTGGGATCGGAACTGGAACGACGCCCGGACGGTCGACTGCGCGGGGTGCCGGGCTACATCCTGAGTGCCGGCTCGGGAGCGGACGGGAACGTCTATCTGGTGGACGGCACCTTCCGGAACATCCGAGTCTTCTCGGCCGAGGGAAAAGAACGGGTGCGGCTCCGGCTCCAGGAAGGTGCGGTGATGAAGGTGACCGCGGATCCAGGGAGCGAATTATGGGCGATCGGCCTGGAGGATGTGCTCTACCGGGTCCACACCCTGGACCAGGAAGCAACGTCGGAACCGGTCGCGACAGCGCCGGCCCTGAGCCCGGGTGGTGAACCGGCCAACCCTGAGGCTGACGAGCGCCTCCCCGCCCTTCCCTTCCCGGGCCGGTTAGTCCCGGTGGTCGAGGACGTCACAACGCTGCTCCAGGACCACGATATCTATCGGCCCACCGTCCTTCGCAATGCCCCCACCTGGGTCGAGGTCCGGGCGGGAGAACGGGTCCTCTACCTCGGCTACGGTGACGGCCAGGGCCTGCTCCTGGCCGAGGGTCCAGACGGCTGGAAGGTGGTCAACCCCCTCTCCGCGCACCCCGAGCGGACCGTCCGTTCCCACATCCGCCTGGCCGGCGACCGGGTCCATGTGATGGACATCGATAAGGGTCTGTTCGAACTCGCTCCGCCGCGACGCACCTTCTTCTGGCCGGGGGACTGGTTCGTGAACGGGGCCGTCGCACTCGACGGTGAGAGATGGCTTGTCCACGACGCCACTCCCGAGTCGGCCGAGCCGCTCCAGATGGTCGATCTGGCCACCGGCGAGGTGCATGCGGCCGGGGCTGCCGGCCGTCACCATCTGGTGAAGACCCTGTGGATGGGTGCAGTGAACCAGTGGTTTCTGGGTGTCTGGGGGGATGGTCGGGTCGTGGTCCTCGACGCGGGAAACGTGCGGCTCGCCTTCTGGTCGAAACCGGATGGTCTGGAGCCGTGGACGGAGATCACCGGCAGCAGTTTGCGGACGTTCGAAGAGCGCCGGCACGGACGCGACCTCGACGTTGACGTCAGGGGATGGGTAGTGCTGCCCGGCCGGGGGATCCTGGTCCTGGCCGGCGAGGACCTCCCTGATTATGATCGCCGCAACCGGGTGCTGCTGATCAACCCGGCGGGGCGGACCGTAGCCCACTGGATCCTGCCCACCGAACAGATCGTCCACGGCTTCACCGCCCTGTCCGATGGACGGATCTTCCTGAACACCCGGCGGACCCTGTTCGAATGGTCGGGCGCCCGGGAGGCGGTGATGGAGGCGCTGGCGGCGGATGTGGACACCCCGCTCGCGCCGCCGCCCCCCTGGCTCGACCGCGACCTGCCGGCGTTGCTCGGCCCGCTGACCTCACTCGACGGAGACCCGATCGATCCGACGGTAGAGGTGGGCCGGTGCCTGTCCGTGCTGGTCTCCGACCGGGAATGCTTCGCCTGCCTGGAGGAACTCCCGCGACTGGCCCTGCGGCTGCACGAGCTGGACAGCGACGGATTCCCTGTGCGGGTGGTTGCCCTGGGGGACCGGCACGAGGCGCGGCGGACCCTCTGGGGGATGGATCACTACTTCCCGGTCGCGGTCTCGACCCGTCGGGAGGTACGGGACGACCTGGGATTCGAGCGCACCCCCCTGCGGGTGGTGACCGAGGGGGGGCGGATCGTCTACGCCGGCCTGGCTCCGGAACCGGGGGATGAGGCGACCGATCCGCTGGAGCCATTCCTGCGGGCAACCGCCCTCCGGGGAAGGGAAGGCCGATAGCACGGAACCTCGATGTCCGGACGGATGGTGACCGGTCGTGTAATCGGGATCCCCGCGATCTCCGTCTTCAAGCCGGAACCATCACCCGATTGCACGGCACTACAGACAGGACACAACATCATGCTGGTCGATACCCCCCGCCGCGATCGTTCTTCCGCGGTGACCTTCATGCTCATCAGCCTGGTAGTAGCCCTCACGGCCCTGGCCGGCTGCGAACCGAACCAGATCTTCGGCAGCTCTGACAGCAGACCGAAGAGTGGGGATCTGAAGGTCCTCTTCATCGGCAACAGCCTGACCTTCTGGTTCGAAATGCCCTACCTTCTGGAGTGCCTGCTCGAAGCTGGGGGAACACCCGCCTTCGTGGCCGATGCCTCCATCGGCGGGACCAATCTGAATGACCATCTGGACATCGCCGCGACCCGGCTGGCGGTGACCCAAGAGGCCTGGGACGTGGTCGTCCTGCAGGATGGGCGCTACGAGATTGTGCTGCCCGCTTCCCGGGCCGGGATTATCGGGGATTTCCAGGAGTGGCGGGACCGCATCCGGAGCGAGTGCCCGCAAGCGCGCATCGTGATGTACCTGGACTACGCCCTGGACCAGGACTTCGAAGTAGCTGGAATACCGTACACCCGGGGTGAGTTCACGTCCCTGCTGCGGCAAGCCACCCTCATCGTAGCCGACAGCCTGGGGCTGGAGGTCGCGCCGGTCGGCTGGGCCTGGGAGCGGGTGATGGTGGAACATCCCGAGTTCTACCTCTACGACAAGGACGAAACCCACCCCGGCCGCCTGGGACAGTACCTGCAGGCGAATGTCTACTATGCGACGCTCCTGGGACGCAGTCCGGCCGGCCTGGAGTTCTACGCCTCACTTCCCGCCGATGTCGCCCTCTACTTCCAACAGGTGGCGGGCGAGGTCGTGCTGAGCGAGTCCTCAGCCTGGAACCTGCCGGCAGCAGCCGTCCGGCGGTGAATCGCGGACCCGGTCAAGGGCGCCGCAGCAGGACGTAGACGTAACCGTGAAGCTCCCGGTCGGCCTCGGTCTGCTCCGCCAGATTGCCGATCAGCAGATCGTCGTGACCATCCTCGTTCCAATCGCAGACGAAGAGCCGGACCCGATGACCGAGCGTCCCGGGCGGCAGGATCAGTTCGGGAGCATGCAGTCCCAGAGGACGCCGGCGACCGGCCGGTCGGCCCCGCAGGAACCAGACACTCCCATCCTCGAAGCCCACCAGAAGATCAAGCGTGCCGTCCGCATCCCAGTCCACGGCCAACGGGTAGCTCTCCCGAAGACCCTCCAGCATCGGTGCGTCCCCGTCGATAGGCAGGAGGCGGCGCTGGAAGAGGTCGGGGTGGGCCCGGTCACCCAGGTTCTCCGACCAGGCGATCCAGCCGATACCGTTGCCGACCAGCATGTCCAGGTCCCCGTCCCGGTCCCAGTCGGCGAAGGAGCAGGCGCTCTCTCTTTTGGCGAGGAAGGCATAATCGAACTCGGTCAGGACACCGCTGACCAGGAATCCGTCCGGTGATCCGCGGAACCAGTAGATATCACCGGGATTGTAGCAGCCGGAAAGCAGGTCGAGATAGCCGTCGCCGTCCAGGTCCGCGAACTGCGGAACCAGACCCATGCATCAGCCGAAGGGCACCCGGATGGGTCGGCCGTCGGCCGTCTGCAGCCAGGTGAACCCCTCGAACCGCGGTTTGCTATCGGTACCCCGGTTCAGGTAGATCCGGCCGGCGCCATCCTGGAACTGACCCACCAGGAGGTCCTTCCGACCGTCGCCGTCGAAGTCGAAGACGGCCGGGGCGGCATGCCCCTTCTCCACATCGATGGGATTCTCCCCGTCCAGGATGAGGGCAGGGGGGTCCAACCGATGCCAATAGGGATCCCGGTCCGAGCCGGTTGTGTGGGAACGCCCTCCGTCACGATGGGATGCGCATGCCGCGAGGATGAGGAGCGGAGGGAGGACAGCAGCCGATACCCGCATAGTCGGCCTCCTTGCTCGCTGCACCAAGGACGACCGGTGGGCCCGCTCGTTTAGCTCCCTACGTCCGGCGGATCGGCTTGTAGCGGATGCGGTGGGGCTGTTCCGCCTCGGCCCCCAGCCGCTTCTTCCGGTCCTCCTCGTAGTCCTGGTAGTTCCCCTGGTACCAGATGACGCGGCTGTCCCCCTCGAAGGCCAGGATGTGGGTGGCGATGCGGTCAAGGAACCAGCGGTCGTGGCTGACCACCATGGCGCAGCCGGCGAAATCGAGGAGGGCGTCCTCGAGGGCGCGCAGAGTGTCCACGTCCAGGTCGTTGGAGGGTTCGTCGAGCAGGATCAGGTTGGCCCCGGTCTGCAGCAGCTTGGCGATGTTGACCCGGTTACGCTCCCCACCGGAGAGCTTCCCCACCCGCTTCTGCTGGTCGGATCCGCGGAAGTTGAAGGCGCTCACATAAGCCCGAGAATTAAGCTCACGCTTGCCGATCTGCAGCCGCTCCAGCCCGCCCGAGATCTCCTCCCAGACGTTTTTCTTCGGGTCGAGTGTCTCCCGCATCTGGTCGACGTAGGCGATCTGGACCGTCTCCCCCACCTTGAGGGTCCCGCCGTCGGGCTGCTCGGCCCCGGTGATCATCCGGAAAAGGGTGGTCTTGCCGGCCCCGTTGGGGCCGACGATACCCACGATGCCGCCGCGGGGGAGAGCGAAGGCCATCTCCTCGAAGAGGAGCCGGTCACCGTAGCCCTTGGCCAGGCCATCGGCCTCCACCACCACGTCCCCGAGGCGGGGTCCGTTCGGGATGACGATCTCGGCCCGCCCGATCCGCTCGCCTCCCCCTTCGGCCAGGAGCTGCTCGTAGGCGTTCAGCCGCGCACGTCCCTTGGCCTGCCGGGCCCGCGGGGTCATCCGGATGAACTCCAGCTCGCGCTGCAGGGTGAGCTGGCGGGCCGATTCCTGCTTCTCCTCTACCCGCAGGCGTTCCTGCTTCTGCTCCAGCCAGGAACTGTAGTTGCCCTGCCAGGGGATGCCTCGGCCGCGGTCGAGCTCCAGGATCCAGCCGGCCACGTTGTCGAGGAAGTAGCGGTCGTGGGTGACCGCGATGACCGTGCCGGTGTACTCAGCCAGGAAGCGCTCCAGCCAGGCCACCGACTCGGCGTCGAGGTGGTTGGTCGGCTCGTCCAGCAGGAGCATATCGGGGTGCTGCAGCAGCAGCCGGCAGAGGGCCACCCGGCGGCGCTCTCCCCCCGAGATGACCTTCACCGGCAGATCACCGTCGGGCACCCGCAGGGCGTCCATGGCGATGTCCACCGTGCGGTCGAGCTCCCAGGCCCCCGCCGCATCGATCCGGTCCTGCACCCGGGACTGCGCATCGAGCAGCCGCTGCATATCGTCGTCCTCCATCGGCTCGGCGAAGCGGGCGCTGATCTCCTCGAATTCCTGCAGCAGGGCGCGGGTGGAGGCCACTCCCTCCTCGACCACCTCGCGCACCGTCTTGGCGGGATCCAGTTCCGGCTCCTGGGGGAGGAACCCGATGCGGATGCCGTCGGCCGGCCGGGCCTCCCCGATGAAACCGTCGTCCAGCCCGGCGAAGATCCGCAGCAGGGTGCTCTTGCCCGAACCGTTGGCCCCCAGCACGCCGATCTTGGCCCCGAAGAAGAAGGAGAGGGAGATATCGTCCAGGACGACCTTGTCGGGCGGGAAGACGCGGCGCAGGCCGCGGGTCCAGAAGATGATCTCCGGCATGTTAGTGTCCCGGGTCAGAATCTCGCATCATTTCGTTGCGCCGACAGGGTAGCAGATGCCAGGCGCGGCGACGAATGCGATGCGGTGGCATCGGGGAGGAGTCGCAACACCGCAGATGCTGCCCTGTCGGCGCAACCCTTTGGGCGGATGGGGCTTGCGGGTGATCTCTGCGTTGCTCGTCGTCGACGATGCGCACCGGCATCGCCTCCTCCTCCCGCCTTGACCTCGCCCGCAAGGTCCATCCGCGAAATGGTGCGAGATTCTGATCCGGGACACTGGGCTCCTCGGGATCGGTGTCCGGCCGGCCGGCCCCTTACCGCTCCGGACCGGCGGCCGGGTCGATCGGGACGATCGGTTCTTTGCCCGCCCGGCGCAGGCGCTCGTTGAAGGCGGCCAGCTCCTTCTCCACAACGGACCGATAGGCGTCGAGCTGGACCTGCAGCTGGGCGCTCAGGCCTGCGAAGACCTCGTAGGATTGGTCGGTCGGGCGATAGGGACCCGACTGCACCACCCCGAGCAGAGCGGCGATCTTGTTGTTGAGCTTAATGGGGAAATTGAGCGGGTCCTGGCCGCTCCGGTTCTTGACCTGGTAGATCTCGGCCTCCACGGCGCTCAGCTTCGTCTTGATCGTCTCGGCGTCCCGGCGCAGGCGGCTGTCGTCGGCCACCGCGGTGTCGAGCTTCGCTTTGATGTCCCGGATCCGCACCACCGTGTCGTTGGCGTCGTTGGCCCGGTCGCAGATGCGCAGGCTGAACTCGAACTGGACCGCCAGGTCGTCCTCGCTCGAGCCGCTGCGGGGATCCCCCCGCCAGCGGAAGGTCCGGCTCTGGCTGTAACCGCCGGCCGTCAGGGTGACCTTATAGACTCCCGGAGCGGCGGTGATGGGGGAGGGGCCGGCCGCCCACAGGATCATCCCCTCGAAGCCGCGGAAGGAAGGATATTGCAGGAAGGCGGAGGTGCGGTGCATCCCTGCCTTAGTGGACAGGCCCGCCCCGGCGCCGCGCCCGCCGCTCTCCACCGTCATGAACTCCCGGCCGGCCGGGTCGGTGAAGGTCAGGCTGACCCGCTCGACGTCCTGCGGGAGGTAGTAGTCGAGCACCACGCCGCTGGGCGGGTTGGTCCCGACCGGAGTGGTGCTTGCCGCGCCCCCGCGGCCGCCGAAGCCGCCCCCCCAGCGGACCGCCCAGGCATCCTTGGGCGGGAAGAAGTGGGGGGCGGATGTGCTTACTCCGCCGTCGGCCAGCCGGCGGAGCGGAGTGATATCGTCCAGGACCCAGAAGGAGCGGCCGTGGGTGGCGGCGATCAGGTCATCCTCCTTGATGGCCAGGTCGTGCACCGGCACCAGGGGCAGGTTGAGCTGGAGGGGCTGCCAGCGCTCCCCGTCGTCGAAGGAGACGAAGACCCCCATCTCGGTCCCGGCGAAGAGCAGACCCTTCCGGACAGGATCCTCGCGCACGACCCGTACGAAGGTGGTGGCGGGGATACCGGCGACCTTCTTCTCCCAGGTCACGCCGAAGTCACGGGTGCGGTAGATCCAGGGGGAGTAGTCGTCGTTCTCATGGTTGTCCACAGCCAGCCAGGCGGTCCCCTCGTCGTGGGGAGAGGCCTCGATCATGCTGCAGAGGCCCCACTCCGGCATACCGGCCGGGGTGATCCGCTGCCAGAAGCCGCCGGCGTCCCGGGAGACGTGCACCAGCCCGTCGTCGGAGCCGGCCCAGAGCAGGCCGGGTCGCCGGGGGGACTCGGCCAGGGTGAAGACGGTGGCGTAGTACTCCACGCTGGTGTCGTCCTTGGTGATCGGACCCCCCGACTCCTGCAGGGTGCGCGGGTCGGCGCGGGTCAGGTCGGGGCTGATCGCCTTCCAGGTCTCTCCGCTGTTGGTGGACTTCAGCACGAACTGGGAACAGGTGTAGAGCAGGTCGGGATCGTTTGGGGAGAAGAGGATGGGATAGGTCCACTGGAAGCGGAACTTGGCGTCGATGGCCCCATGCCCCATCGGGTTGTCGGGCCAGGGATTGACGTCCCGGTCAAGCCCGGTGCGGTGGTCGAGCCGGGTCAACAGCCCGCCGTAGGAGCCGCCGAAGACGATGTCGGGATCGTCCGGCTGGACCGCGATGTAGCCGCTCTCCCCGCCGGCGGTGTCCGTCCAGTCGGCGTCGGTGATCCCGCGGCCGGTGGTGCGGCTTACGATCCGGGCGGTCGAGTTGTCCTGCTGCGCGCCCAGAATCCGGTAGGGGAAGGCGTTATCGGTGGTCACGTGGTAGAACTGGGCGGTGGCGAAGTCCTGGTCGCTCCAGGTCCGCCCCCCGTCGAAGGTGACGTTGGCTCCCCCGTCGTTGGAGTTGATCATCGCCAGCGGGTCGTCGGGACTGATCCAGAGGTCGTGGTTGTCCCCGTGCGGCACCTGGATCGAGGAGTAGTTCTGCCCGCCGTCGGTGGAGCGGTAGCAGCCGGTGTTGAGCACGTAGACCTTCTCCCGGTCCTTCGGGTCGGCGTAGATGCGGGTGTAGTACCAGGCGCGCTGGCGGAAGCGGCGGTCGTCGGTGAGCAGCGTCCAGCTCGCCCCGGCGTCGTCGGAGCGGAAGATCCCGCCTGCCTCGGCCTCCAAGATGGCCCAGACCCGTTGCGGGTCGGCCGGGGAGACGGCCACCCCGATCTTGCCCAGGACCCCCTTGGGCAGGCCGGGGTTACGGCTCAGTTCCTTCCAGGTGGCGCCGCCGTCGGTCGACTTGTAGAGACGGCTGCCGGGGCCGCCGCTGTTGAGCTGCCAGGGGGTGCGCCACGCTTCCCAGGTGGCCGCATAGAGCACGTCGGGGTGCCCCGGCTCCAGGGAGAGGTCGACCGCCCCGGAGCGTTCGTCGACGTAGAGGACCTTCTTCCAGGTGGCCCCACCGTCGGTCGACTTGAAGACCCCGCGCTCCGGGCTCGGCCCGTAGACATGGCCCAGCGCCGCCACCCAGACGATGTCGGGATCGGTGGGGTGGACCCGCACCCGGGCGATGAAGCGCGTATCACGCAGTCCGATGTGGGTCCAGGTGTCACCGCCGTCGGTCGACTTGTAGACCCCGTCCCCGTGGGAGATGTTGCCCCGGATCTGGGTCTCCCCCATCCCGACGTAGATCACGTCTGGGTTGGAAGCGCTCACCCCGATGCCCCCCACCGATCCGGTGCCGAAGAAACCGTCGGAGACGTTCTTCCAGGTAGCGCCTCCGTCCGTGGTGCGCCACAGGCCCCCCCCGGTCGCCCCCATGAAGAAGACCTGAGGCCGCCCAGGCACCCCGCTGACGGCCGTGCAGCGCCCTCCCCGGAAGGGGCCGATCTCCCGCCACTGCAGTCCGCCGAAGAGGGCGGGGTCCACGCCCTGGGCGCCGGCCGGAGCCGGGCCGGTCAGAGGAAGGAGCAGGAGGAGGGTGAGGAGGGTGGTGGGCCGCGGCCGGATCGGGTGGGTCGGCATGGTCGGTCTCCCGGGGTGAGGGATGGATCTGGGTAGAGGTCTGTTGTACTCCGACCAGGGCCGGGATTCAAGGGGGTGGTCCCGGGTCGGTGAGCGGAGCGAGAGGGCCGCTCAGGGGGGAGGCAGGGCGCGCACCCGGTAGTCGCGGAAGCGGGAATAGCAGGGAGAAGGGGAGGAACGCTCCTCGGCGATGGGGCGCTCGAAGCTCACTTCAACCGGATGCTCCGGGGTGCTTTCCAGCAGCAGGCGGAGCGAGGGGCCGGCGATCTCTCCAGAGAAGTCTCCGCCCCAGGCCTGGTTGAGATAGACGATCCGGACGCTCGAACGGTCGAGGCAACCGAGCACGATCCCGTTCGCCCGCAGGGCGGGGTCGTCGGCGTGGGTCTTCAACCAGGGGATCAGGCCAGCCGGCTCCGCCCTGGTCACGACCAGCACCACCCAGGGAGCGTTGCTCCCCGCCCGCTCCTCCAGCCGGACATACCCTTGCGTGACCACCCGGCCGATGTAAGACCCGAAGAAGGCGGAGGGGGGGGTCTGCGGCCGGGCGCGGGCGGGCTCGGTCCTCCGGGGGAGGGGACCGGCCAGGAGCGCGGTGCATAGGAGCCAGCCGAGGTGACGAGCGGGCAAGGGAACCTCCCGGGCAGAGCCCCGGCGGGGGGGCCTCTCCCGGACAGGATAGCCGTCGGCGGAGCGGTCTGTCAGGCCTCGTGCGCGGAGCCGGCCGACACCGCGTTGCCGTTGGCCCGTTCCTGGGCCTGGTACTGGAGCTGGTAGAGGCGGTGGTAGATGCCGCCGGCGGCGAGCAGCTCGGCGTGGCTGCCGACCTCGCGCACCTCCCCCTTGTGGAGGACGATGATCTGGTCGGCCTTCTGGATGGTGGAGAGCCGGTGGGCGATGACGATGGTAGTGCGCCCGGCCATCAGTTTATCCAGCGCGTCCTGGATGAGGACCTCGGTCTCGGTATCCACGCTGCTGGTGGCCTCGTCGAGCACCAGGATGGTCGGATCGAAGGCGAGCGCCCGGGCGAAGGCGAGCAGCTGCCGCTGTCCGGCCGAGAGGGTGGAACCGCGCTCTTCGACCCGGCTGTCGTAGCCGTCGGGGAGGCGGCGGATGAAGGGGTCGGCGTTCACGTGCCGGGCGGCGGCCTCGACATGCTCCCGGCTGATGCGTTCCTCCCCCAGCCGGAGGTTCCCTTCGATCGTGCCGCTGAAGAGGAAGACATCCTGCAGCACCACCCCCACCGAGGCGCGCAGCCGGGCCAGGTCCATCTCCCGGATGTCCATCCCATCCAACCGGATACATCCCCGCTGCACGTCGTAGAGTCGGGTGAGCAGGCTGATGATGGTGGTCTTCCCCGAGCCGGTGGCCCCCACGATGGCCACCCGTTGCCCCGGGGCCACCTGGAAGGAGACGTTCTTGAGGACCCACTCCCGCTCCGGGCTCGTGCCCGGCCCGGTCTCCCCCGCCTCGTTCACGTCGACCGACCGCATCCCCCGGCGCTGGGAGGTCTCCTCGTCGTCGGTCGGACCGCTCTCGTAGCCGAACCAGACGTTGCAGAAAGCCACTTCCCCTGCCATGGGCTCCGGGAAGAGGGGCTGCGGAGGATCGGTGATGGTGATCTTCTCGTCGAGCAGGCGGAAGATCCGTTCACTCGAGGCCATGGCCGACTGCATGATGTTGTACTTCTCGGCCAGGTCGCGGATGGGCCGGTAGAACCGTTCCACGTAAAGGATGAAGGCGTAGACCGTGCCGAAGGTCATCGTCCCGGCCAGAATGCCGCCGCCGCCGAACCAGATGAGCAGGGCGAGCGCCAGGGCGCTCAGAAAATCGACGCCGGGGAAGAAGAGGGCGTAGTAGAAGATGGTGCGCTCGAAGGCGTCCCGGTATTCACCGTTCAGGCCCTTGAAGTGCTCGTAGTTGCGCTTCTCCCGGGTGAACATCTGGACCACCCGGATCCCCATCAGGTTCTCCTGCAGGAAGGCGTTCATCCGCCCCAGTTTGGCCCGCGTCTCGGCGTAGGCGTCGCGCGCCTTCACCCGGAACCACATGGTAGCGGCCACCAGCAGGGGGAGCACGATCATGACCACGCTCGCCAGGGTGGCGTTCAGGTAGAACATGAAGGCAACGATCCCGGTGAGCAGGAAGAAGTCGCCGAAGATGGCCACCACACCGCTGGTGAACATCTCGTTGAGGACCTCCACGTCGTTGGTGAGCCGGGTCATCACCCAGCCGACGCTGGAGCGGTCGTAGTAGGACATCGGCAGATCAAGCAGGTGCTCGTAGAGTTCGCCGCGCAAGTCGTTCATGGCCCGCTGGCCGGTCAGGTTCATCAGGTACATCTGCCCGAACTGGAGCAGGAAGGAACCGACGATGGTGGCCAGGAAGAGAAGCGAGAGACGGTCGATCCCGGCCAGCCGCTGGGCCATTGGTACCTGCCCGGCGGTGGTCGGGTCGATGAAACGGTCGATAAGCAGCTTGGTGATGGCCGGCCCGGCCAGCTGGACGACCGAACCGAGCAGCATCAGCAGCACGCTGAACCCCACCCACATCCGGTAGGGGCGCAGGTAGCGGAGCAGCCGGCCGAGCAGCCGCCGGTCGAGCGCCTTCCCCTCGACCTCGGACGCGGATCCATGACCCCCGCGCCTCATCCGATGCTCTCCAGTTCCTCGATCAGGGCCTGGCGGGCGGTCATGCGGGCGTAGGCGCCTCCGCGGGCGATGAGTTCCTCGTGGGTGCCCCGTTCGAGGACGCGACCGTCGTCCAGGTAGACGATCAGGTCGGCGTTGCGCAGCGTGCTGACCCGGTGACTGACCAGCAGGGTGGTGCGCCGGGCGATCACCTCGCGCAGGCCGGTCAGGATGGCTTCTTCCGTGTTGGTGTCCACGTTAGAGAAGGCGTCATCGAGGATGAGGATGGCCGGGTCGCGGATCACCGCCCGCGAGATGGCCACCCGCTGCTTCTGTCCGCCGCTCAAGGTCACCCCGCGCTCCCCCACCACTTCGTGGTACCGCAGCGGGAACTCCTCGATCTCCTGATTGATCTGTCCGATCCGGGCGGCCTCCTCGACTTCCTCGATGACCACCTGCGGCAGTCCGTAGGCGATGTTCTCCTCGAGCGTCTCGCTGAAGAGGAAACTCTCCTGGGGCACCATCCCGATGTTCTCGCGCAGGGTCTGGAGGGGGATGTCCCGGACGTCCACGCCGTCGATGAAGAGGGTACCGGGCGGGACCTGGAAGAGGCGGGGGATGAGGTTGAGCAGGGTGGTCTTGCCGCTGCCGGTGGGACCGGTGATGCCCACGGTGGCACCGGTCGGGATGTGGAGGTCGATCCCCCTGAGCACCTCGCCGGAGTCGGGGCCATAAGCGAAGGAGAGGGTCCGGAAATCGATCTCCCCCCGCAGGGAGGAGAGGTCATACCGGGTCGTCTCCTCGTCACGGATCTCCGGCTCGGTATCCATGATCTGCTGGATACGGGCCAGGCTGGCCGTGCCCCGTTCGTAGATGTTGATCACCCAGCCGAGCGCGATCATCGGCCAGGTCAGGATGGCGTGGTACTGGGTGAAGGCGACCAGGTCCCCCAGGGTGATGGTGCCGGAGGTGACCAGCCGTCCCCCCGCCCAGATCACGACCAGCAGTCCGATCGAGGCCACTCCCATCAGCAGGGGGAAGAATCCGCCGTAGACCCGGACCAGAGCCAGGTTGCGGCGGATGTACTCCCGGTTCAGTCCCTGGAACTCCGCCAGCACGCTGCGTTCCCGGGCGTATGATTTGACCACCCGGATGCCGTTCAGGTTCTCCTGGGCGTGGGTGCTGAGGGTGGAGAACTGCGCCTGGACCGCCTCGAACCGCTTGTGCAGCATCGGGCCGATCCACTTGGTCAGCACCGGCAGGGCGACCATGGGCAGGAGGGAGAAGAGGGTCAGGCGGGGACTGATCCAGATCATGACCGGCAGTGCGATCGTGGCGGCCGCCACGGTGTTGGCGGCGTTCATGATGCCCGGCCCCAGGATGGCGCGCACCGCATCCATGTCGTTGGTGGCCCGGGCCATGATGTCGCCGGTCGACTGGCGGTTGTAGTAGGAGAAGGGAAGTCGGAGCAGGTGGCGGAAGAGATTGTTGCGCAGGTCGTACTCGATCCGCCGGCTGGCCACGATCATGCTCATGCGCTGGAAGTAGAGGAAGAGCGCGGCCACCGTCTCCAGGCCCAGAAATAGGATGACCCAGGGGAGCAAACCCCGTACGTCGTGGACGTTGCGGAGAGCGTCGACCGTCCAGCCGAGCACACGTGGCCCGGCCAACCCGAAGAGGTTGGAGAGGAGGACGAAGATGGCTCCCGCGATCAGGGCGCCGCGATAACGCGCCAGGTACGGGAAGAGCGGTCTCAGGCGGTCGATCGATCTCCTCCGGTTCCATAGGACAGGATGGCGTGTCGGTGGCCGGGGATTGGACGCGGCGGCGCGACGGCTTCTTCCGGCGCTCCGGCGGGCCGCCCGGAAGATATGAATTCACTCCTTCCCAAGGAAGCCCCGCTGCCCCACACTGGGGGCGCCATGGAGACCTCCCCCGCCCGGGTCCTGATCGTGGATGACGAACCGGACATCGTCGAGATGGTCCGGGAGTTCCTCACCCTCATTGGGCACGAATGCACTGGTACTGCGGTCGGGGGGCGGGCGCTCGAGCTGCTGGCCGGACAGAGCTACGACCTGGTCCTGACCGACCTCCACCTGGGCGACGTCACCGGTATGGAGATCCTGACGGCGGTCCGGCACGAGATGCCTTCCGACACCATGGTGGTCCTCATGACCGCCTTCCCCACCATCGAGAACGCCATCGAGGCCCTTAAGAGCGGGGCCGAAGACTACCTGCTCAAGCCCTTTACGCTCGAGACCCTCGAACTGGTCGTCGGGCGGGTGCTGGAGAAACAGCGGCTGGCCCGCGAGAACATCAACCTGCGTGAATCACTGGCGCTCTATCGGGCCAGCGAAGCGCTGGAGGCACCGCTCGAACTCCCCGAATACCTCTCCATGGTCCTCGACGTGGCCGTCAACGAACTACAGGGAGAAGCCGCCCAGCTCGCCCTCCTGGAGGAGGGGGAGGAGACCGCGGTGGTGCGGCTCCTGCACCGCGACCAAGGGAGCGGCCTGCTGCTGCGGGGAGACGAGGTGCGGGTGCTGGCGGAGCAGCTGCAGGGGGGTGAGGGGATGCTGCTGCGCACCCGGGAGGGAGGGGGACCGCTCCTCGCGCTACCTCTGAGGACGGCGGGGGAACTGGTCGGCCTCATCGCCGTCCATCGCCGGTCGGGGGAACTCGCCTTCACCCCCGCTCAGGCCCGCGCCCTGGGGATCATCGGTTCCGGAGCGGCACTGGCCATCAAGAACGCCCGGCTCTACAACTCCCTCCAGGAGCAGTACCTGCGCGCGGTGCGGGCGCTGGTCGCGGCCGTTGAGGCCAAGGACCCCTATACAAGCGGCCACAGCGAGATGGTCAGCCGCTATGTGACCGCCCTGGCCCGGGAGGCCGGCCTGGAGGACGGGCAGGTGGACGGTCTGCGGGTGGCGGCGCTGCTGCATGACTCCGGCAAGATCGGCATCCCGGAAGTGGTCCTGCTCAAACCGGCCGACCTCACCCCCGAGGAGTACGACATCATCAAGGGACACGTGGTGATGAGCGGGCGGATCGTGGAGCCTCTGCAGCTCGACGCGTTCATCACCCGGGCCATCGTCGAGCACCACGAGCGAATGGACGGTTCCGGCTACCCCCGCGCCCTGGCCGGTGAGGAGATCTCACCCGGCGGCCGCATGATGGCCATCGCCGACTCCTGGGACGCCATGATAAGCGACCGGGTCTACCGCGACCGTCTCGGACGGGCAATGGCCAGCGCCCGGCTGGAAGAGCTGTCGGGGAAAGGGCTCGACGCCGGATTGGTCGCGCTCTTCCTGGAGGTGCTCCACAAGCGCGACCGGGGCGAGATCGCGATCCCCTCGGTGCACGGATCCAACCTCGAATGAGGAGGTCTTCACCCCGCCCGCTGCTCCCCACCCCGGTCACCCTCTTGCCACCGGTCCTCTTCCTGCTGCTGGCCGCCGGCTGCGGCTTCCGGCTGGGCGTAACTCGTTCGCCGGTTCTGCCGGCCGTCGATCCCCTGGTCGCGGAGCTGGATGTCATCCTGGACGACCCTGCTCTGGCCCCTGCTTTCTGGGCGGTCAAGATCCAGAGCCTGGGCACCGGCCGGGTCCTCTACCAGCGGGATCCCGACCGGCTGGTCATGCCTGCCTCGAACATGAAACTGGTCACCGGCGCGGTGGCCCTGCGCTCCCTGAGCGGTGACTGGCGGCCCGTCACGCGACTCTACGCGACCGGGACCGTGACCGACGGGGTGCTGGAAGGGGACCTGGTACTGGTGGGAGGGGGGGATCCCTCCCTGGGTGGCCGTTTCGCCGAGGGAGATCCCCTGCAAGGCCGGGGAGACGCCTGGGTGGCTATGCGCATGCTGGCCGACAGTGTGGCCGCAGCCGGGATCCGCCGGGTGACGGGACGTCTGATCGGAGTGGACGATCTGTTCACGGAGGAACCGATCGGTGCCGGCTGGTCGTGGGACTCCCTGGTGGACGCCTACGCCGCCCCGATCGGCGCTCTCACCTGGAACGAGAACACTCTGACGGTGGTCGCCGAACCGGGAGCCGGACCGGGGGAGCCGGCGATCGTGCGGCTGGAACCGGAGGTGGCCGCCCTGCGCGTCGAAGCCGCGGTGACCACCCTGGCGCCCCTGGAGCGCGGTCGGCTGAGTGCCGACCGAGATCCCGGCAGCGACCTGCTCCGGGTACGGGGGGGTGTTCCGGCCGGTGGCCGCCCGCGACGCACCGACACCGCGGTGTCCGATCCGACCCTCTTCACCCTGCTCGGACTCTTATCCGCCCTGGCGTCGGGCGGGATCGAGGTGGCCGGAGGGGTGGTCGACCAGGACGACCTCGATCCCTCGGAGCGACCGGTCAGACTCCAGCCGGGCTGGCCGCTGGAAGTCCCTGAGGGCGCGATGAGCCTCGCCCGCCTGGAGGGGCCTTCGCTGGCCGAACTGCTCCGGGTCACCCTCAAGGAGAGCCAGAATCTCTACGCGGAGACCTTGCTGCGCCTGGCCGGGATCGAAGAGGGAGCCGGGATCGGCTCGGTCGCTTCAGGCCGGCGGAGGACGGAGACGGTCCTGCTGGAGATGGGGATCCCCTCCGACCGCTATGTCCAGCGAGACGGCTCGGGCCTGTCACGCTACAACTACCTCTCGGCCGAGACCCTCACTCGACTGCTCCGGTCGATGGCGCGTGGTCCCGACGCCGATATCTGGCTCGAGTGCCTGCCGGTGATGGGTGTGGACGGGACACTCTCAGGAAGGGGACGGGGTTCACCCGCCGCCGGGCGGGTCCGGGCCAAGACCGGCTCGATCGCCAACTGCAGGGCGCTCTCCGGCTATGTGGAGACCGTCGAGGGGGATACGTTGACCTTCGTGCTCATCGCCAACAACTTCACCGCTCCGAACCGGGCGATCGAATACCTCCAGGATCTGATCTGTGAGCGACTCGTCACCGGGAGGCCGCCGGTGCCCGGCCAAGGCTCCGGGCCCGGACGCGGAGGCCAGGGACGTTGAAGGGGCCCGCGGAGCGCGGCCGTCTCGAGCCCGGTCCCCGGCGTGCCGGTGAACTCGTCGGGCAGGTCCCCATCCGGGTCCGCTACGCCGAGACCGACGCCCAGGCCGTCGTCTATCACGCCAACTTCCTGGTCTATTTCGAGGTCGGCCGCACCGACTGGGTGGAACGGGCCGGCTATCCCTATCGCCGCATGGAGGAGGAGGGGTTTGCGCTCGTGATCGCGGAATCCCATCTTCGCTTCATCCGTCCGGCGCACTACGATGATGCCCTGATCGTCGAGACCCGGTTGGGGGAACTGAGGACCCGGTCCTGCACGTTCCACTACCGGGTCGTGCGGGAGGGAGAAGAGGCTCCTCTGGTGGAGGGGTGGACCGCCCTGGTCTGCCTGGGCGCGGGCCGGCGGGCGGTCCCGATCCCCGAGGGGGTGGCCCGGGCCTTGAGGGAGGCGGCGGCGCTGGAACCATGAGGCGCTGCGGGCGCAGGCGTGGTCGTTCCGCCGGATGGAACCGGCGGGTACCTGGAACGGGCGGAGGGATCCGCCCATCGGGAGGAGAAGGGAAGAGATGATCCTGGTTCCCTCGGAGATGGTCTTCACCAAGGGCGTGGGTCGCCACAAGGAGCGGCTCGCTTCCTTCGAGATGGCGCTCCGCGATGCCGGCATCGCGACCTACAACCTGGTCTACGTCTCGAGCATCTTCCCCCCCCACTGCAAGGTGGTCTCCAAGCAGTCCGGGTTCAGCAAGCTGCCCGAGGGGGCGATCGTGCACGTGGTGATGAGCCAGGCTCAGATGAACGAGCCTCACCGGCTGATGGCCGCTTCGGTCGGTGTGGCCATCCCCCGGAACCAGGAGATCTACGGATACCTGAGCGAACATCACTCCTACGGTGAGCGGGAGAAGGTGGCCGGGGACTACGCCGAGGACCTGGCCGCAGCCATGATGGCCACCACCCTCGGGGTGCCCTTCGATCCGGACGCCTCCTGGAACGAAAAGAAGGAGATCTGGCGGATCTCGGGTCACATCGTGACCACCCGGAACGTCACCCAGACGGCGGTGGGGGACAAGCAGGGCCGCTGGACGACCGTGCTGGCGGCGGCCGTCTTCTGCGATTACCGGCAGCCCGATGCGGAGTAGCGCATGAGAGCCGTCTCCCACCTGCCCGAGGTCCTGCTCCGGAACGCGCTTCCGGGCCCCGACTTCATGACCGTCCAGGGGCCGGAACACGACTTCGCCAGCGCCCGTTACCGCATCCTGCCGGTGCCCTACGAGGCCTCGGTCTCGTACGGCGGGGGCACCCGTAACGGTCCGGCGGCGATCCTGGACGCTTCCGCCCAGATCGAGTTCTACGACGCGGAGCTCGATCTCGATCCCAGCCTGGCGGGCATCTGCACCCTGCCGGCGGTGGCCCCGGATGTGGCCGGACCGGAGGCGATGGTGAAGCGGCTGCGGGCCGTGGCCGAGGCGCTGCGTGAGCCCGGGCACGTCGTCATCGCGCTGGGAGGAGAGCATTCGATCACCCCGCCGCTGGCCCTGCCCTACCTGGAGGATCCCGACGTCTGGGTGCTCTGCATCGACGCCCACGCCGATCTGCGCGAGAGCTACCAGGGGAGCCCTCACTCACATGCCTGCGCCATGCGTGTGATCGCCGAGACCGGCCGGCTCGTCCAGGTCGGTATCCGGGCGGTCACGCCTCCCGAGCGGCAGGTGGTCCTGGAGCAGGGGACCACGATGATCATGGGCTGGGAGCTCGATCCCGAAGGAAGGTGGCTCGATCGCGTTTTCGGGGCGCTCGGCCCGAAGGTCTATCTCAGCCTCGACGTGGACGGATTCGATCCCACTCTGATGCCGGCTACCGGCACCCCGGAACCGGGCGGACTCTCCTGGCACCAGTTCACGGCCCTGGTCGACCGACTCGGACGGGAGCGGGAGGTGGTGGCCGCGGATGTGGTGGAACTGGCCCCGATCCCGGGGCTGCATGCCCCCTCTTTCACGGCGGCCCGGGCCGTGTACCGGATCATCGGAGCGATCGAAGCGGGCAGAAGGGGTGGACACTGAACCCACCCGATGGCCGAAGCACTCGAGCTCACCGGCGTCCGGGTCCATAACCTCAAGGACCTGAGCCTCCGCATCCCCCACGGCAGGCTGGTGGTGGTGACCGGCCCTTCCGGCTCGGGCAAGTCCAGTCTCGCCTTCGACACCATCTACACCGAGGGACAGCGACGCTATGTGGAGTCGCTCAATCCCTACGTGCGCCAGTTCCTCGAACGGATGGAGAAGCCCGACCTCGATGCGGCCCACGGGATCACCCCGGCGGTCGCCGTCGGCCGCACCCCGCCGCCGCGCAGCAGCCGCTCGACGGTCGGCACTCTGACCGAGACGGCCGATGTGCTGCGGCTCCTCTTCGCCCGTCTCGGCACCGTCTTCTGCCCCGACTGCGGCATCCCGATCCGGCCCGACCCCCCGGCCCGGGTGACCGAGCTGGTCCAGGCGCATCTGGAAGCGGGGGAGAGCCCGCTGCTGGTCACCGCTCCCCTGCTCCCGGCCGGGGATGCCCACCAGGCCACACGACGGCTCGATGGCCTGCGTCAGGAAGGCTTCCTGAGGGTCTGGTCGGATGGGGAGGTGGTCCGTCTGGACGAGGGGGGGGTGGCCTGGGAACGGCTGGCGGCGGCGCTGACCCGTACGGGACCGCCGGGAAAGGGCCCACTGCTCGTGCTCGACCGGCTCACGCCGTCGGTGGGGCGGGCGCGGATCCGGGAGGCGGTCGAATCCGCCTACCGGGAAGGCAACGGCACGCTGGAGCTGATCCGACCGGATGGCCGCCGGGACCGGCACTCGGAAGGTCATACCTGTTCCGGCTGCGGTCGGCAGGCACCCGACCCGGAGCCCCACCTCTTCTCTTTCAACAGCCCGTACGGCGCCTGTCCCGCCTGTGAGGGTTTCGGCGCCCAGATCGCCTACCTGCCCGAGATGGTGGTGCCCGATCCCACGCTCACCCTGCGCGAGGGAGCCATCGAGCCCTGGACGAAGCCCGCCTATCGGCCCTGGCAGCGCCGGATGGAGAAGGTGGCCGAAGAAGGCCGGGTGAGGCTCGAGGTCCCCTGGGAGGAGCTTTCGGCGGATGAGCAGGAACGGGTCTGGGAAGGGTGGGGGCGCTTCCGCGGGGTGGCGGGTTTCTTCCGTAAGCTGGAGCGTAAGAAATACAAGATGCACGTGCGCGTCTTCCTGGCGCGCTACCGCTCGTATGTCCCCTGCCCCGATTGCGGCGGGACCCGCCTCCGCCCGGAAGCGCTCTGGGTCAAGCTGGGGGGGGAGCACATCGGAGGGGTGAGCGCCCGGACCGTCAGCGGGGTACGGTCGTGGCTCGAGGGGCTCACCCTCTCCGGGGAGCGGGCGCGGGTCTACGAGCCGATCCTGCGCGAAGCCCGGGCCCGGCTCGCCTACCTGGAAGAGGTGGGGGTCGGCTACCTGACCCTCGACCGACTCTCGCGCACCCTGAGCGGAGGAGAAGCGCAGCGGATCGGTCTGGCCGCGGTGCTCGGGGCGGCCCTGACCGGGACCACCTACGTGCTGGACGAGCCGAGTATCGGATTGCATCCCCGCGATGTGGAGCGGCTGATCCGCATCCTCCGGCGGCTGCGCGACAGCGGCAACACGGTCATCGTGGTCGAGCACGACCGCGACATCATCATGGCGGCCGACCTGGTCATCGACCTGGGGCCGGGGAGCGGTCAGCGGGGGGGGGAGGTCGTCTACCAGGGAGCGGTGCACGGCCTGATCAACGAGGCCGACACCCTGACCAGCCGCTACCTGCAGGGACGGCTCGGGCCGACGCGGCCTCTCCGCCGGCGTGAACCGAGCGGCTGGATCCGGGTCGTGGGGGCGGCCGAACACAACCTGTGTGACCTCGATGTGGACTTCCCCCGGGGGGTGCTCACGGCGGTGACCGGCGTCTCCGGCTCCGGCAAGTCCACCCTGGTCCACGACATCCTGGAACCCGCCCTGGAACAGGTGCTCGATCAGGATCCCGGACGCCGGCCGGGTCGCCACCGAGCCCTGGAGGGCTGGGCAGGTCTCGGGGGCGTGCTCAGTCTCGACCAGGGCCCCCTGACCTCGAACCGGCGGAGCAACGCCGCCACCTACACCAAGGCGTGGGACGGCATCCGGAAGGCCTTCGCCCGGACCGAGACGGCCCGGGTGAGGGGGCTGGGTCCCTCCGCCTTCTCCTTCAACACCGAAGGGGGACGTTGTCCCGAATGTAA
>CAZFHZ010000005.1:53653-74740 GCA_964519015.1 uncultured Gemmatimonadota bacterium
AGGGGACGGTCACCGTCGACATGCAGTTCATGGCCGACGTGACCCTGCGCTGCGAACGCTGCGACGGGTGGCGGTTCACCCCCCGGGTCCTGGAGGCCCGCTACCGGGGGAAGTCGATCGCCGATGTGCTGGACCTGACCGTCGATCAGGCGGTAGGCTTCTTCGCGGCCCACCGGGGGGTGGTGAGGGCCCTGGCCCCTTTGCAGCGGGTAGGGCTCGGCTACCTCAGGCTCGGTCAGCCCGCGCCGGCCCTCTCCGGGGGAGAGGCCCAGCGGGTCAAGCTGGCGGCTCACCTGGGGAAGCGGACGCGGCGCCCCATGGTGTACCTTTTCGATGAGCCTACGACCGGCCTCCACGGAACCGAGGTCGGCCGGCTCGGGGACTGCCTGGAGGAGCTCGTTGAACAGGGCCACACCGTGATCGTCATCGAGCATAATATGGATCTGGTCAGCCGGTCCGACTGGGTGATCGACCTGGGCCCGGAAGGGGGTGGAGCGGGAGGGCGGCTGGTGGCCGCGGGCCGACCGGAGCAGGTCGCCGCCGAACGGGGATCCCATACCGCTCTTCCGCTGCGGGCGGCGCTGTTCCGGCTGGGATCGGACCTGCCACGTCCGGACGGGGAAGTGGGATGAGCGTGCACGGGCTGAAGCGGGTGCAGCCGTTGCAGGTCCTGGACGTTCTGAAACCGTCCGAGGCCTGGGCGGGGACCCCGAAAGACCTGGACGAAGTGGAGCGGCTCGACTGGGAGCTTCTCCTCATGTTCTTCCTGGTCACCCTGGTATTGCTCATCACCTTCATCCTCAACCACGAACCGGGCATCCTGGAACCCGTCGACTGGGTGCTCAAGCCGGCCGAGATCGAGGTCTTCGTCGACGGTCTCTCCGTCCTGGTGCTCCTCTTCTCCCTTTATGTCTTCCAGAAGCACAAGCAGCTCGACTCGGTCCGCCGGCGGCTCATCCAGAGCCGGACTCAGCAGGAGGGGCTCACCCTCAAGCTCGGGCTGGTGGAGGCGCTCTTCGAGGTATCCTCCGGGGTGGCGGTGCAGGCTGGGGAGCACGAGCGGTTCGGCGGAGTGCTCGAGACGGTGCGGCGCCTGTTCGGGGCGGATGCCGCCTGGGTCTGGGCCACCGAACCGGCCCGGGAGGGACTCATCCTGCGGGCGGTCGCGGGCGATCCCGGCTACCGGACCGGGGAGCGGATCGAAAGGGGTGCCGGGCTGGCGGGATGGGTGGTCCGGCAGGCCGCTCCCCTCCTGCTGGACGAGACGTTCTCCACCGGACCTGTGGAGCGCCTGCCCGGTCTGGAGGAGGAACTCCGCGCCGGACTCTTCGTGCCCATGATGGCCGAGGGGAAGGTGTTCGGAGTGCTGGGAGTGGGCGTCCACGCCACCCCCCGCACCTTCGACGACGTCGACCGGAAACTGCTCCAGGTGTTCGCCAACAGTCTGGCCGCCTCGGTCGCCTCGAGCGACCTCATCAACGAACTCCAGCGGACCCTGCGGCGGGTCGAGGACCAGCAGGTCCAGCTCGTCCAGGCCGAGAAACTCGCCGGGCTGGGAGAACTCATGGCGGGGATCAGCCATGAGCTGAACAACCCGCTGGCGGTGGTGACCGGCCACGCCGAACTCCTGCTGATGGACGGTTCGTTGGAAACGGCGATCCGCGAGCGACTCGAGAAGATGCGCGGGGAGGCCCACCGGGCCAAGCGTCTGGTAGAGAGCCTGCTGCGGATTGCGCGTGGCGAAGAAGCACGCCGCGAGCCGAGCGATCTGAACACGGTGGTCACCCAGTCGATCTCCCTGCTGCAGTTTCTGCTCGACCAGAACCGGGTGCGGCTGGAGCTCGACCTGGCGGACGAACTTCCCTCGATTTCGCTCGACCCTTTCCAGGTCCAGCAGCTCATCTTCAACCTGGTCAACAACGCCCGGCAGGCCATGATGGAAGTGCCGGAGGGGGAGCGTTGCCTCCAGGTCGCGACCCTGTTAGAATCCCAGGTTTCGCAGAGCGACGATTCGAAGGGGAGGGCCGTGCTGCTGAGGATCCGGGACACCGGTCCCGGTATCCATCCCGACCACCTCGGACGCATCTTCAACCCCTTCTTCACGACCCGCCTGGCCGAGGGGGGCACCGGCCTGGGACTCTCCATCTGCCACCGGATCGTCCAGGAACACCGCGGCGCTATCCAGGTGTCCAATCACCCCGAGGGCGGAGCCCTCTTCGAGATCCGCTTCCCGGTCAACGGCGGACTGCTCAGACCCGTCCTGGAGCCGGTGGTGACCGAGTCCCTCCCCAGGGCCGGGCACGCATCCGGTCGGGTCATGGTGGTGGACGACGAATCGGGGGTCCGCGAGCTGCTCAAGGAGATGCTCGGCATCGCCGGTTACAGCACCACCCTGGTCTGCGATGGGCAGGAGGCGCTGGATGCGCTCGCTTCCGACCCTGAACCCGATGTCATCGTGCTCGACCTGAAGATGCCCGTGATGGATGGTCAGCAGTTCTTCGAACGTCTGAAAGTGAAACGTCCCCAGCTCGTCGCAAGGACCCTCTTTTTAACCGGGGACACCCTGAGCCGGGAAGCCCGATCCTTCCTGGCTTCGAGTGGGCAACCCTGTCTGAGCAAGCCCTTCACCTACGAGGAGCTCTGCTCTGGGGTGGACGCCCTGATGGGGGGATCGGACTGATCCCCGACGGGTGGCAGTCCGCCGGGCTTCTGGTGCTGCTCGGTCTCTCGGCCTTCTTCTCCAGTTCGGAGACGGCTCTCTTCTCCCTCCCGCGGAGCGCCATCCACGCTTTCGGCCGTTCGACTCGGCGGGGACGGCGGGAGGTCGTCGAGCTGCTCCGCCGCCCCCGCCGCCTGCTGGTGGATATCCTGATCGGTAACACCCTGGTGAACATCGCAGCCGCCTCGCTCGCCACCGCGGTCACCATCGACCTGCTGGGGGGCCGGGACAATCCGCAGGCGGTGGAGTCGGCCGTACTCTGGGCCACCCTGGTCATGACGGCGGTCATCCTGCTCGTTGGTGAGATCGTCCCGAAGTCCTACGCCATCGAAAACGCCGAACACCTGGCCCCTCGCATCTCCTTCCCCCTGCGGATTTTCCGGCGGCTCATCGCTCCGGTCGGAGTGCTGCTCGAGCGGCTGAGTGAGAGGATCGTCGCCCTGCTGCGGACCCCCGGTCTGACCGTCACCCGTCTCTCGACAGCCGACCTGGCCACGGCCGTGGATCTCGGTCACGACGAGGGGTCGCTGGACGCCTTCGAGCGGGAGGTGGTCAACAACATCCTCGAGATGGAGGAGACCACGGTTGGTGAGGTCATGACCCCCCGGGTCGAGATCGAGAGCCTCGACCTGGTGGCACCGCCCGAGACCTGGATCCCCGCCTTCCTGGAGAGTGGCTACTCCCGGATGCCGGTCGTGGAGGGTGATCCCGACCGGGTGATCGGGGTCCTCTACGCCCGCGACCTGCTGGCACTGCGCGCCCGGGGCACGCCCACACCCGAACTGCGGACGCTGTTGCGCGATCCTTTCTTCGTTCCGGAGAGCATGCGCATCCATGAGCTGCTGCACGAACTCCGCCAGCGCAGCCTCCACTTCGCGGTGGTCATCGACGAGTACGGATCGGTCGCCGGCGTGGTCACCATGGAGGACCTGCTCGAGGAGATCGTGGGGGACATCGCCGACTCGCGCGACGAGGAGGAGGCCTCGTTCAAGCTGCTCGAGCCCGGCGTGGCCGTGGTCTACGCCGGCCTCGATCTGGAGGATTTCGCCCGGTCGGTCGGACTGCCACTGGAAGATGAGTGGGCCGAGACGGTCGGTGGCTGGTTGATCAACCGGCTGGGGCGGATCCCGCGGGAGGGGGAGACGTTGGGGATACCCCCGCTGCGCATCCACGTGCTCTCGGGGCGGGCCAACCGCGTGCTCTGGCTCCGGGTGGAGTGGAAGAGCACATGAGCGGGACGGCCTTCCTCCTGCTGATCGCGGCCGGTCTGCTCGGCTCCGCCTTCTTCTCCGGGATGGAGATCGCCATCATCTCCTGCAACCGGCTGCGCATGCACAACCTGTCGCGGGCCGGAGACCGGGCCGCCCGCATGGTGGAGGGCTTCCTGGACAACCGCCGCCGGATGGTGACCGCCACCCTGATCGGGACCAACTTCTGCGGAGTGGGTGCGGCGGCGGCGGCCACCGGTTTCTTCACCCTGCTGCTGGGTGGACGGGGGCCCCTGTTGGCCACCCTGGTGGTCACTCCGCTCATACTGGTCTTCGGAGAGATCGTTCCGAAGGCCTTCTTCCGGCAGTATGCGGACGGCGTCTGCCTGAGGATCGCCCCTTCCATCCGCCTGCTCTACAGGCTCCTCTCGCCGCTGGTCGTGATCGCCGATGCCACGGCGATCGCGCTGCTCGCTCTCGCCGGCTCGCGGCCCTCCTCGAAGAACGCCTACGTCACCCGCGAGGAACTCCTCGCCCTGCTGGGTGAAGGAGAACGGCTGGGCCTGCTGCGTGCGGACGGTCGTCAGATGATCCACCGCGCCTTCACCCTTTCCGAGACCCAGGTAAGCAACATTATGGTCCCGCTGGTGGATGTCGGCGCCCTGCCGGAAGAGACCTCCGTCCCGGAGGCGCTGGCCCGGATCGCCGACTGGGGCCACTCCCGTATCCCCGTCTACCGCGGCCGCATCGACCACATCGTAGGGATGCTCTACGTCTTCGACCTGCTCACCTACCCGGAGGGCGCGATGGTGGGCGAAGTCATGCACCCGGCCTACTTCGTGCCGGAGAGCAAGGGACTCCAGCAGCTGCTGGTCGAGATGAAACAGAGCCGGATGCATCTGGCCGTGGTGGTCGATGAGTTCGGCGGGGCCTTGGGCATTGTCACTCTGGAAGATGCCCTGGAGAAGATCGTCGGAGAGATTCGGGACGAGTACGACCGGGCACCGGCCTGGATCACATCGGGAGGCGGGGAGTGGACGATCCTCGACGCCCGGATCCCGGTGGAGGACGCGCAGCGGGCGGGGATCGGACTGCCCGCGGGGGAGTACGAGACCATTGGTGGTTACCTGGTCGTCCGGCTCGGACGCATCCCCGGAGCGGGGGAGCTGCACCTCCTCGACGGATGGGAGATCGAGATCCTTGAGGCCGACCCTCAGCAGGTGGTCCGGGTCCGGGCCCGGCCGGGGTCCCCGACCGCCGGCTGAACCTCCGGTGGAGGGACTTGCCTGCGCGCGGACGGCGACATAAACTGCGCCTTCCTATGCTTGTGACTATCATCCTCAGCGCCGTGCTCCTGATCCTGTTCCATCCTGCGGATGCCCAGGCGTGGGGGCCCGCGACCCATGTCTTCCTCTCCGGTTCCGTGCTCGGCGGGCTGACCGGCGTGGCGCCCGCACTGGTGCGCTTCCTGAGCCGGTTCCGGAAAGACTTCTATCAGGGAAGCGTCTGGGCGGATGTACTGCTCGGTAAGAGATGGGCCGATCGGCGTCTCCACAGCCATTCGTGGGAGGTCGGGCAGGCCCTGCTGGAAAGATCGCACTCCGACGGTCAACGGGCCTTCTCCCTCGGTTATCTGGGCCATCTGGCTGCGGATACGGTCGCCCATGGGCACTTTATCCCCCGCAAGCTCCTGCTTTCCCGGATGACCGAGAACCTGGGTCATTTCTACTGGGAACTGCGGGCGGACGGTCTGCTCAGTCGACGTGAATGGGAGGAGATGGAATACCGGGTCGGGGTGGTCAGTACCCATAACCGGGAACTGCTCGAGGAGGTGCTGAAGCCGACCTTCTTCTCCTTCGAGACGAATCGGCTGCTCTTCGAAGGACAACTCGCTTCCTACCGGATGGAACGGCTGCACGCCCTGGTCCTGACCGCCGAGCGGAACGCCCGCTTCCACATCTCCGGCATCACCATCACCGGCTACCACCAGGCCTCCCTGGCGCGCATGACCCGGATCCTCCATGACCCGTCTGACCCCCGGCTACTGGCGATCGACCCGACCGGCGGACGGCTCATGCGCACCAGCGTCGAAACCCGGAGGAACCTGCGCCGTCTCATACGATCAGGGGACCTGTCGGAGGACGTGCTCTTGCAGGTCGCGGACCGGCTCCGGCCGGGAGTACACTCGAACGTGTGAGGAGAGCGACGACCGTCTCGATCAGGAAGAAGGACCGGATCCGCTGGGGTCTGCGCCTCGCCTTGGTGCTGACCATACTCGCGGCCGTCACGGTCAGCTGCGGCGGCAGCCGGGACGACCGTGACGAGGTGCGTGCATCCAACGGCGAGCCGGACGACATCCAATACACGGAAGGCCCCTTCTCGGACATCGAGGAGTGGTACTACTTCGATTTCCAGGGAACGGGTAAGACGCGGTACTACCGATTCGAGCGCAGCCGCAACTCCTGCGGCGGCAAGGACAACTACGTGCTCACACTGAGCGGTGACCTGATCCCGCAGGGTTCCGGGATCGGGGAGGGGGACTCGGGCGGTGCCGGGACGGTACCGCCGTCGGCTGGATCACCGCCACAAGGAGGATGAAGCGTTGGAGGTATTGATCGTCCATCCGCGCAGCGACAGTATGTTCGAGAAGATCGTTCTGCGCAGCGATAAACCCTGCGTGGTGGCGTTCGTCGACAAGTCGCTGGTCAGTCTGCAGGATTACATGAAGATCGAAGAGACCTTCCGTTCGACCGCGGCGGACTGGTGCGTCTTCGGTCTGGCCTATCAGGAGGATGTGCCCCGGATCGTCCGCAGTTTCTTCGATGAATCCTCGATTGGCAGCATCATGTACCTCTTCCTCAAGCCGAAGGGGAAGATGCTCCCGCCGGTCATCGAGGGTTTCATCCCGACGGAGATCCTGAAGGAGCAGGTCGAACGCCTGCGCGAGTTCTCGACCGCCGAAGACGGTACGGCCGGGTGATCCGGACCCCCCGGATCACCGACCCTACCCTGCCTGTCTTGCCCGGGCGCCGCTGCCTGCCGGGCGCCCTCCTGCTCTCGATCGTGCTGCTGGCCGCCACCCCGTCCGGAGGTCGGGCCGGGGACCAGGGTCCTCAGACCCTCCCGGCAACAGTGTCGGTGAACTGGAGACGGGCCGAGCGGGATCACCCGGTGCGCAGCGGGGACTGGGTCCCGGTCGATGCCGACATCCGGGTGGCGCTCACCGGGAGCGAGGCCGGACGCGCCTGGAGGCTCGAGGTCTACCTGCTCACCGAGGGGGAGCGCCGGGAGGTCGCGGTTCCGGGTCTGCAGGAGTGGGAGAGCGAGACCCGGAAGTGGGTGCACACCGACCTGGACATCGCCCAGGCGGCCGAAGGGCGCTGGATCTGGGCTGGGACCTTCAAGGCTGGGGATGAGATCGTGCTGCAGTGGCGGGATGCGGACTCGCGGATGGTGGCACCCCATCCCGTGCACCTGCGGATGGTCGCCGCACTCGGAGCCCGGCTGGCCTTCGCGACCCCGGTGGCGCTGGTCTATCCGGTCAACGGTGGGGCCACCGTGTCCGCCTCGGCCGGCTTCTCGATCCGCTACTACCGCACCAGCAACGCTCCCTTCTGGCGCACCCTCGAGCGGATCGGATTCCCGGCGGTCGGTCTGGCCTACGCGTCGGTGGGGGGGGAGAAGAGCGTGCTCTATTCGATCGGCTGCTCGATGATCGACGACCAGCTCCACGTCTACTACGGCGGATTCCGGAACCGGGTCACGGCGAACAACTTCTGGATGGTGGGGCTGGCCCTGAAGACCAAGGACCTGGCCGCGGCTGCGGGACGGGTGCTGAAGTAGGGACGGATAATCCGACCTTTTCCCTCCGATTTACCGTTGACTTGACCCGGCGCGTGTCCATGTTGCCTGCCAGCGAGGGCCTATGAGAGCACGCAACAGCGACCCCAACATCGATGGCCACGGTCCACAGACGCTGCGCGAAGAGACCCGCCGGATCCGTCGGGTGCAGCGGGCGATCGACCTGGTCCAGCAACTGCTCGCCCACGGTGAGCTGAGCCGGGGGGAGGCGCTCCGGCTCATGGACGGGGCGCGTCGCTACGCTCTGGAGCTCTTTCCGGACAAAGAAGCGGTCTTTGACCTCATCTACACGCCCCGGATGATGCGGACCTACCGTTCCCGGTTCGAGCAACCGCTATCGCTCCCGCGGCCCGACGAGCCCTGAGATGTTCCACTCGAAGCGAAGCCCGACGATCGATTTCCGTCTCCGTCCCGTCCAGCGGGACGATGCCGACCGGATCCGCCGGATCCTGCAGGTGGCCTTCGAGGACGAGAACCGGCGCATGGGCCTGCGTACCATCCGCCTGCCGGTGATGCGCCGCCAGCTCCTCGGCTTCTACCTCGACCGGACCCCCGAGGCCTCGTTCGTGGTCGAGGGGCGGGGGGGAGCGGTCGGATTCACGTTGAGCTGCCGCTGGGGGAGCGTGGGCTGGATCGGTCCGGTTGCGGTCCTTCCACCTGCCCAGGGCTCGGGACTCGGCCGGAAGCTGGTCGAGTCGGCCGCCCGGGCACTCCGCCGGGAGGGGGCAGAGACCATCGGACTCGAGACGATGCCCCGTTCCTATCGCAACCTCCAGTTCTACAGCCGGCTCGGGATGCGTTTCTCCGGGATGACGCTCGATCTCAGCCGGGTGGGATCCGGGGAAGGTGCCGCCGTCCGGGAACGTACGGACCGGGGCGTCAGGATCGAGTCCCTGGGACCGTGGACCGGGCCGGGACACCAGGAAGCCCTGGCGGAAGTGCGTGCCGTCTCGGAACGCATCGCCCCGGGGCTCGATTATTCCAGGGAGGTGCTCAAGACCGGTGAGCACGGGCTGGGCGAGACCCTGATCGCGCGGAGCGATCGCACACCGGTCGGTCTCGCCATCCTGCACACCGCTCCCTACGCCGAGGAGGAGGTGCCGGGGACCATCCGGGTCAACACCCTCCTGGCGTCCCCGCTCCCGGGAAGCGACGACCCCCGAACCGTCCTTGAAGGACTGCTCGATGCGGTGGAGGAACGGCAGAAGGAAACGAAGGGGGGAGCGCTCACCGTGCGGGTACCGGCCCGCTGTGCGACCGCCCTCGACGCCCTGCTGGCCCGGGGTTTCTACATCACACACTCCGACATCCGCCTGACCTTCGCCGGGGAGCCCGAGCGGGACCGCGGGGACGTTCTCCACCTGAGCAAGTGGGAGTAGGGCCGCTGTGACGCCGACCACCGCCGTCGATCCCGCCACCTCGGTCCATCCCGGTTCCCTGCTGCTGCTGGGCAATCCCAACGTCGGCAAGAGCGCCATCTTCGGACATCTCACCGGCCACTATGTGACCGTATCCAACTACCCGGGCACCACCGTCGAGATCACCCGCGGCGCCGCGAACCTGTCGGGGCGACGCTGGGAAGTGGTGGATACCCCCGGGATCAACAACCTCATCCCCCAGTCGGAGGATGAACAGGTCGCCCGGGACATGCTCCTGGCGGGGGAATGGGACGTGGTGGTGCAGGTCGGGGACACCAAGAACCTTCGCCGCCTGCTCCTCATCACCTTGCAGCTCTGTGAGATGGGGGTCCGCTTCCTGCTGGTGCTGAACATGCAGGACGAGGCACACAGCGCCGGCATCGAGGTGGATGCCGAGGCGCTCGCCCGCTCGCTCGGCGTCCCGGTGGTGGGCACGGTCGCCACCCAGCGCAAGGGACTGGGGTCCCTGATCGACCGTATCGGGCAGGCCGGACGGGGGACCTGGCGCTGCTCCTATCCGGCCGGGATCGAACGGGCCCTCGCCCGGATCGAGCCGCTGCTCCCGGAAGGGGTGCTGATCGAGCGGCGTTCCCTGGCGCTCATGCTGCTGGCCGGAGACGAGACCTTGCGGGCCTGGGTCCGGGAACAGCTCGATGAGGGCGCCCTGGCTTCCCTGAATGCCGCCATCTCCCGCCTGGAAGGGGAATCCCACCAAGGGACGGGGTACAGCATCAACCAGGCACGGATGCGGGCGGTCGACCGCCTGATGGAGCGGGTGTTCCGGGAGCGCACCCGGGCTGCGGGACCGGTCTGGATGAGCCGGGTCGGCGAGTGGTCCACCCATCCGGTCTGGGGGCTGCCCATCCTGCTGCTGGTACTTGCCTTGGGCTGGCTGCTGGTGGGGGTCGTGGGGGCGGGCCTGCTGGTCGACCTGATCGAAAAAGGATTCTTCCAGGGCTGGCTGAATCCGGCCGCCACCGCCCTGGTGGACCGTTTCCTCCCCCTCCCGATGCTGCGGGACTTCCTGGTCGGGCAATTCGGCGTGATCACCATGGCGCTCACCTACGCGGTGGCGATCGTGCTGCCGATCGTGGGCACGTTCTTCCTCTTCTTCGGGGTACTGGAGGACTCGGGGTATATGCCCCGACTGGCCGTGATGGCCAACCGCGTGTTCAAGCGAATGGGTCTGAACGGCAAGGCGGTGCTCCCCATGGTGCTCGGACTGGGCTGCGACACCATGGCGACGATGTCCGCCCGCATCATGGAAACCCGCAAGGAACGGCTGATCGTGACCCTGTTGCTGGCCCTCGGGGTGCCCTGTTCGGCACAACTCGGGGTGATCCTGGGGATGCTGGGTGGGCTGGGTCCGGTGGCGGCTTTGGTCTGGGGGGGGACGGTGCTCACCACCCTCTTCCTGGTGGGCTGGCTGGCCGCGCGGGTGCTCCCCGGGCAGGGCTCCGACTTCGTCCTGGAGCTCCCCCCCATCCGCATCCCCCGGATCGGTAACATCGCGGTCAAGACCGTGGCCCGCATCGAGTGGTACCTTAAAGAGGCGGTCCCCCTCTTCATCCTGGGGACCATGATCCTCTTCCTGCTCGACCGGGTGGGACTGCTGGCGGCGGTGCAGCGTTTCAGCGCACCCTTCGTGCAGGGCCTGCTGGGACTGCCGGCGCGGGCGACCGATGCTTTCCTGGTCGGGTTCCTGAGGCGTGATTACGGGGCGGCCGGGCTCTTCGAGATGTGGCAGAGCGGGGAGATGGATCCGATCCAGACCGTGACCGCGCTGGTCGTTATTACGCTCTTCATGCCCTGCATCGCCAACTTCCTCATGGTCATCAAGGAACAGGGCGTGAAGACCGCCCTGCTGATGGGGCTCTTCATCTTCCCCTTCGCGATCGCGGTCGGCGTCCTGGTCCGACTGGTTTTGTCCGCCCTCGGTCCGGGGGTGCTGCTGTGAAACCGGCGGAGGGAGACCGGCCCGGGGGTGTGGACCGCCACGATCCCGCCCGTCTATCCTCGGTCATCCGCCGCTGTCCCATGTGCGGGAACGACTTCGATGAGTCGGAGCACGCCGGTTGTACGGCCTGCCCCCTCAACCAGCACTGCCGCGTGCTCTGTTGCCCCAGCTGCGGGTACGAGTTCGTGGAGGAGAGCTGGCTCGTGGACCGCTGGCGCGATCTGACCGGATGGATCCGGCACCGGTGGCGGAAAGCGAAGGGTCGCTGAAATGGCACACAAATTCGGATTCTCCACGTCGATCCCCGAGGCGGACCGGCAGCTCGAACACTTCCTCCACCTGGTCTGGAACCTGGACGAGGAGGGGGAGCGTGGCCGGGAGGAGGTGATCCGGCGCTGGGAACCGAAGGGGGACCCCCTGGCCCTGCTGGCCCGGGCCGAGCAGGAGGGACTCATCGAACCGCGGGACGGGGAGATACGCCTGACCCAGGCCGGCCGGCTGCGCACGGCCGGGATCGTACGGCGATACCGTCTGGCGGAGTGTTTGATGAGCGAGGTCCTGCTGCTGGACGAGGAACAGTACGAGGAGAGCGCCTGCGAGTTCGAGCACATCCTCGGCCCCGAGGTGACCGACAGCGTCTGTACCCTGCTGGGGCATCCGCCGGTCTGTCCCCACGGCCGGCCGATCCCGCGCGGACCCTGCTGCGGGCGGTACGGTGCGGAAATGAAACCGCTGGTGGTCCGGCTCGATGAACTCAGTCCGGGGGACGTGGCCAAGATCGCCTTCATCTCCTCCGGCCGTTCCCGACGACTCGACCGGCTGAGCACCATGGGCATCATCCCCGGCACCCTGGTCCGACTCCACCAGCGCCTCCCCTCCTTCATCGTGGACCTGGGGGAGACCCAGCTCGCCCTGGACGCCGAGATCGCCTCCGAGATCTTCGTCCGGAGGATGGGAAGTGCCAATGGGAATGGTTGAATGAACCGGATCGCGCAGTCGGCCTTCCGTCCCTGAGGCTGCGCCCCGTCCGAGCCGGCGCTGGCGGGACGTTCCGGCGGGGGGTAATCTGAGGACGTGACAAGACCGCAACGGCGACTCCGTCCCGTCCAGTTGCTCGTGCTCTCCTTCGGCACGGTCATCCTGGCCGGCACCCTGCTGCTCTGGCTCCCGGCCGCCAGTCGCGAGGCCCCACTCGGCTTCGTGGACGCGCTCTTCACCGCCACCTCGGCCACCTGTGTGACCGGATTGACGGTGGTGGACACCGGAATCCACTTCACCCTCTTCGGACAACTCGTCATCCTGGCCCTGATCCAGATCGGCGGGCTCGGGATCATGACCCTGGGGACGTTCTTCATCCTCTCCTTCGGGGGGCGCCTGGGGCTGCGTGGGCGGGATGTGGTCTCCCGCACGCTCACCGGGGATCACCGCTCCGACCTGAGACGGATCCTGCGCAACGTCTTCTACCTCACGGTCGCCGTGGAAGCTGCCGGCGCCTTCCTGCTGGCCGGCCGGTTCCTGGAACGGATGGACCTGCCGCAGGCGATCTACGAGGGGGTCTTCCACAGTGTCTCCGCTTTCTGCAATGCCGGCTTCGGACTCCATCCCGACTCCTTCATCGGGTGGCAGCGCGACTGGGGGGTCAATCTCGTCCTGATGTCGCTGATCGTGACCGGGGGGCTGGGTTTCGTGGTCCTGATCGACGTGGCCCGGCTCTTCCGGCGCCCGGAACCGGATGGTCGGGACGACCGGCCCCCGGGCCGGCGCCATCGGTTGAGTCTGCACAGCCGCCTGACCCTGCTCTTCAGCGCCGGGCTCATCCTGGTCGGAGCGGTCATCTTCCTGCTGCTGGAATGGCAGGATACGCTGGTCGACCTGCCCCTGGGCGGTAAACTGATCGCGTCCTTCTTCCAGTCGGTCACCGCGCGCACCGCGGGCTTCAACACCGTTCCGATCGGACTGACCTCGAACGCCACCCTCTTCCTGTTCATCCTACTCATGTTCGTGGGGGGAGCGCCGGGGAGTTGCGCCGGAGGGATCAAGGTGACAACCCTGGGGGTGCTCGTCACGATGGCGGTCAACCGGATCCGGGGGAACGCGGAGGTGAGCCTCTTCCGGCGCCGGATCCCGGAACGGACGGTCTCCGAGGCGATGGGGATCGCCACCCTGGGGATGACCGTGGTCATCCTCTTCACCTTCCTGCTGGTAGCCATCGAGGTCGGAGCGTTGAGTTATGCGACGACCCAGGGCGCCTTCATCCGGCTCGCCTTCGAGTCGGTCAGCGCTTTCGGGACGGTGGGGCTCTCGACCGGCGTCACCCCGGAATTGAGCACGGTCGGGCGGCTGCTGATCACGCTGCTCATGTTCATCGGGCGGCTCGGTCCTCTGACGATGGTGCTGGCCGTTGCCGCCCGGGTCCGCAAACCTCTCTACCGGTACGTCGAGGAAAGGGTCATGGTCGGATGAAGAACCTGGCGATCATCGGGGTGGGCAACTTCGGCTACTTCCTGTGCAAGACGCTCTCCGAACGAGGGCACGAGGTCCTGGCCATCGATGCGGACGAGGGGGCTGTCGAGAGGGCCGCCGCGATCACGGCCAACGCGGTGGTGGCGGACGCGACCGACCGGGCGGCTCTGGAGGCGCTCGGGTTGCGCGAGTTCGACTCGGTCATCGTGAGCCTGGGCGAGCACATCGACGCTTCGGTGCTGACGACGCTCTACCTGAAGGAGATGGGTGTCCGCCACATCGTCGTGAAAGCCATCAGCGAGGACCACATGAAGGTGCTCGACCGGATCGGGGCCGACGATGTCGTCTTCCCGGAGCGGGACATGGCCGAACGGCTCGCCTACCGCCTGGCCGAAGCGGACGTGCTCGAGTTCATCCCGATCGGCAGCGACTACGGATTGGTGGAGTGGGCGCCGGCCCAGGAGATGGTCGGCCACAGTCTGAAGGACCTCCACCTGCGCCGCGAACACAACGTGACGGTCATCCTGGTGCGGCAGGTGATCCCCGACCAGGTGGTGGTGGCCCCCGACGGCGACTTCGTCGTCAAGGACTCCGACGTCTTGGTGCTGCTGGGGCGGAACGAGGACCTGGAACGGCTGCGCCGCCGGTACGGCTCGGAGTGAGCCCCCGATCCGACCGGCACCGGTGACCGCTGCCCGGTCGAGGGTGCCGGTCGGACTTCCCGGCGGTCAGGCCGGGGAGGGGACCAGTCTCAGGCCTGGCCCTGAGGGGCCTGAGGGGCCGGCGGGGTCGGCGGGGCCGGCTGGACCGGCGGGGCCGACTTGCAGGTCTGGAAACCGAAGAGGGTGTAGATCGGACACCATCCGATCAGACCGGTCAGCAGGGGCACGAAGCCCAGGATCTTGAACACGATCCCCCAGGTCCCGGCCACCACGCCCCCCCAGCCCAGATAGAGCAGCACGACACCCACCACGATCCGCACCCCACGGTCCCAGCCCGCCTCATTCAGCAGCTTCATCCCGGTACCTCCCCTGTGGTCATCGTCGTCATCGGGCACCACCCTCACCCACTTCATCCTGCGTTCGGGGTAGGACATCGTTCCCCTGCGCCCCCTTCCCGGACGAGCCGGGATGAGGGAATAGGATTCGTTAATATTTGTAACTTCAAGGTTGCATTGTGAGTAATGTAGGTTACAATATGTAACATCAACGTTATACGGTTCAGCCATCCCAGTCCGGGAGCGGCGGTCCAGAATAAAGGATGCGAACATGGCTACCGACAGCTACTTCACTGCGGAGGTCGAGCGCCTAGACCGGCAACGGAACCGCAGCCTGGCCTGGTTCCTGGGCTCATTCCTGGTCTGGACCCTGAGCGCGACGGGTGGTATTGTCCTGATCGCCTCGCCCGTCCGGTTAGCAGACTGGGTCGTAGGTCCGTTCTTTTCGCTTCCCCTCCTGTTCTGGCTCTTTTCCCTGCTGCGCTATCTCGGGATCCAGTCGCGGATCCGTTCCCAGCCCCGGCTGGCCGAGGCCCTCAACGACGAACTGGTCCGCACCGCCTGGCTCAAGGCGGCGTCGGCCGGCTTCTGGGCCATGCTGACCGCCGAGATCCTGGTCACCCTCTGGGGCACCCTGGTAGTCAACGTGGCCATCGATCTCGGGCTGGTCCCGCTGAACTCGGTCCTGATGATGGATCTCCGTTCTCCCCTGGTGCTGGCCATCGGGGTAGGGGTGACCATCGGCGTCTACCTCTACCAGCGGAGGGATTGAGGTCATGCCCGGGGAACGACTCGACAACCAGATCAAGGTCTTCCGGGCCCGGCACGACCTGACCCAGGCGGGACTGGCCGAACGGGTGGGGGTCACCCGCAAGACGATCAACACCATCGAGAACGGCCGCTTCGTCCCCTCCACCGTGCTCGCCCTCAAGATCGCCCGGGTCTTCGGCGTGCCGGTCGAGGAGCTGTTCCGGCTGGAGTAGGCGGACCCTCTCCTCCGGAAACGAGGGGGCCGGCCCCCGAGGGGACCGGCCCCGATCACACCACCCTCGTACCGAGGTGAGGCTTACCGGCCCGGCGGCGGTCCGCCGGGAGGCGTCCCCTCCTCCTTCTTGAGCAATTTCTCCTGCTCCAGGAAGCTCAGCCCCTCGCTGATCCACTTGGGGGCCTCGTCCCCCTTCAGGTAATGGCCGAACCACTCCTGGATACGGCGGTGGTAGTCGAGCTGGTTCTGCTTCAGGCGCAGGCTGTGGTTCTCGCCGGCGTAGACCAGCATGACGTACGGTTTACCCTCGCGCCGGGCGGCGTTGTAGAGCTCGATCCCCTGGTGCCAGTCGACCGCCCCATCCTTGTCTCCGAAGGCCACCAGCAGGGGGGTGTCCAGCTTGGTGATGTTGAAGAGGGCGGAGTTGGCCATGTACTCGTCCAGCGCCTGCCACGGCGGCACCTCCATCCGGCCCTGGCTGATCTCGAAGATCCGGGCATCGGTCCCCCCCGAGTTCCAGTAGATCGAGAGGTACATGCTGATCAGGTCGGTCAGGGGCGCTCCCGCCACCGCGGCCGAGAAGAGGTCGGTCTGGGTGACGATGAAGGAGGTCTGGTAGGCTCCCCAGGAGTGCCCGACCAGCCCGATCCGGGCCCGGTCGACCATACCCGTCTCCAGGACCTTCTCGACCGCCGGCACCACGCAGTCCACCGCCGACAGGCCGGGGTTGCGGTCCCGGTAGACGATGTCGCACTGCAGGACGAAGTAGCCGTTGGCGGTGAACACGGCACCGTTGTAAGGGCTCCGCTCCGACGGTGTGGCGTAGTTGTGCACCGTGTTGCTGGTGATCTCGTAGATGTAGACGATCAGCGGGTACTTCCGGCCCGGCTCGTACCCGGCCGGGTAGAAGAGCGCTCCCTGCAGGTCCTGCCCCGCCCGGTTCTTGAAGTCGATCAGTTGCGAATGCCCCCAGGCATAGTCGGCCTGGAAGGGGTTGGTCGTTGTCACCTGCCGGGCATCGGCCAGGTTCGGCCCGCTTACGAAGAGGTCGGGGGAATCGTCGAAGTCCTGGACGGTGTAGCCGTAGACCTCGGCGTCCTTCGACTTGACCAGCCGGCCCACGTTCTTGTCCAGGAAGACCAGCCGCTCGACGGGCCTTCCGACCCGCAGCCGGGCGTAGCCCCACTTCTTGGTCCATTCGCCGTACTGGCTCAGGTAGATCGGCTTGGAGGTGTCGATGAAGCGCTCCTCGAAGTCGAGCCTTGTATAGCGGTTCACGATCCGCTCGGCGGCGGCACCTGTCAGGTTGGTCGCCTTCGAGCCGTCGGGCCGCACCTCCCAGATGTCGTACTCGTCGTAGAGCAGGATCGAGGCGTCGTCCTTGCTCCAGCCGGCGTAGCGGAAGGGGGGCTTCTGCTTGACCGTGTGGTCGTCCTTGAGGTCCACGAAGGTGGTGGGCACGTCCCGGGTGATGTTGGTGTGGGTCCCCTTGGCCAGGTCGTAGATCCAGTAGTGGTCGTCCTCCAGGTAGAGGAAGTACTTGCCGGCCGGGCTGGGCCCGTAACCGTACTCGAGCTTCTCCTTGAACCGGGTGCTCTGACCCGTGGCGGTATCGATCAGGTAGACGTCCTCATAGACGGGACCGAACATCCGGTCGGGGTCGTACGGTGTCCCGTCGGTGCCGACCGCCTTCTTCTGCCCCTTGACCAGGGTGACATCCTCGGTCAGGTCGTTGCCGAGCTGCACGAAGCGGTCGGCGTCCAGGTGCCAGACGGCCAGGAAGTTACGCTGGCGTTCACGCTGCGCCCGGAGTTTCTGCTCCGGCATGATATCGACGTCCCGGGCGTGCCAGATCTCGACCCCCGGGGGCTCGTCGGCCTCCTCGCGCTTCCCCCCCGTTGTGGTCGTGTCCCGCTCCGCCCGTTTCGGCTTCTCCGGCTTCTTCTCCCACGCCTTGATGCCGAAGAAGAGCATCGCGGCATCGTCCGACCACTCGAGGGAGCGGAAGTCCACGATGCGCATCTCGGCCGGGAAGGCGGCGACCTTCGAATGGTCGAAGGTCTTCGCATCGCTCCGCCGGCCGGCCAGGTTGCGCCAGGCCAGCACGTCGTGGGTGGGATCCTCGTAGCCTTCATCCTCCCGGGTGCGCAGCACGGCCAGGTCGTCGTCCTTATCCTTCCAGCTCAAGCCCGTGTAGGCGGAGGTCGACGAATCGAGGGTACGCAGCACGCCGGTGGCCGGGTCGTAGAGGAGCACGCCGTTCCCCGACTTGCGCTCGGTGTCCACGATCATGGCCAGCAGGCTCCCCTCATCCTGCCAAGCGGATTCGGCGATGTTGCCGAACTGGGTGTCACGCCCGGTGGTCAGGTCGCGCAGGATCAGGTCGACTCCCTTCGCCTTGCTCCCCTGGGGAGCATATCCGCGCATCAGCAACCAGCTCCCCCGTTCCGGGAAGGAGAAGGAGGCGATCGTCTCGAGCACCGTCTCTTTCCCCGTGCCCAGCTCGAGCAACCCGAGCTTGTTCTGCACCGGTTTCTTGGCCTTCTCCAGTTTGGTCCTCTCATCCTCGGAGTAGCCGATGCTGTAGGCCAGCCACTTCGAGTCGGGGGAGAAGGCGGGGCGGCTGCCGTAAGGCACCACCCGGGTCGAATCGATGCTCAGGCTGCGGATGCGCAGTTCGCTCTCGCCGTTGATGCGGCTGATCGTGTAGGTCAGCCACTTGCCATCCGGGGAGAACTGGGCTCCGCCCAGCGACTCCCACTGCCCGTAATCCTCGGGCTGGATGGGGGCTTTCGTCTGGGCTCCCACCGCGACCGCGAAGGCCATAACGACCAGCAGGGCGGCGGAGAGCCGGCGCAGGGGGGTGCGCGGCATGGGATCCTCCTGATGAAGACGGTTCGTTTCCGTCCGGGTGGGTACCGACCGACAACGGCAGTTTACCTGCCGTCATCGCCGCTGTCTACGTATGCCCTATTCTGCTACTGTTCCGGAATGAGCCGGTTCGAGCATATCGCCCCCTACTACGAAGCCCTCTTCCCGGCCCGCCCGCAGCAGCTCGACTTCCTCCAGGGAGTGCTTCCGGAGGGCGCACCGGCCCGCTGGGCGGATGTCCCGATCGGGACCGGAATGCAGCTGGAAGGACTGATCGGCCGTGGGCGGGAGGTCTGGGGGCTCGACCTGGATCCGCAGATGATCGCCCGGTTGCGGGTGCGGCGTCCCGACCTGGCCGGACGGGTGGTGGAGGGGGACATGCGCTCAGTCGACCGGCTGCTCCTGCCGCTCATGGGCGGCCCGGCGGGAGTGGTCTACAGCATCGGCAACTCGCTCGTGCAGCTGACCGGGGACGGGGAAATCGTGGAGGCGCTGACCGCCTTCGCCCGCCTGGTTATCCCCGGAGGCGCGCTGGTGGTCCAGATCGTCAACTTCGACCGGGTGCTGGCCGGGGGACTGGAGCGGATGCCGGTGCTGGAGCGGATCCTGCCCGATGGCGCCCGGGTGGTCCTCCACCGGGAGCACACCCCTTCCGAACAGCCGGGTTGCGTCTCCTTCCGGACCCGGCTGGAGACCCCGGCCGGGGTCGAAGAGCGAGCCCACGATCTACGGGCGCTACGACGCGGGGAACTCGACCACCTGCTGCAGGAGGCCGGGTTCGAACCGGCTGCCTGGTGTGGGGAGTGGTCGGGAGCGGGCTGGGAGCCCGGCAGCCCGGCCACCATCGTGACCGCCTATCGCGCCCCTCACCACTTCCAGTAGAAGGTCAGCAGAAAGCCGGTGGTGGGATCGGCCGCGCCGACCTTGTACCACTGGATGTTCGGGATGATCGAAAGACCCTTGCCCGCGGCATAGTCGACACCAGCCACGAGGTAGGTGGTCTGGTCGGCATCGACGTCGGTGTTGGAGTCGAACCGGTCGATCTTGGCCAGCAGAGTCAGCGGAGCGTTCGGGAGGGTGTAGCGGCCCCAGCCCGAGATACCCTGGGCGTTCTGTCCGGCCGTACCGTCCCAGTCGTTGACCATGGCGACCGAACCGCCCACTGCGAAGGGTCCCTGGGCGTAGCCGGCAGCCAGGTCGATGGTGGTGGCGTCCACCTGGTCACCGGTGGTGGCCGGGTCGCCGTCGGTGTCGAACCCCCTCAGTCCGACGTAGCCGCTCACGGTCAGGCCGGGGATCGGTGCGAACAGCCCCTGGACCTCGTAGGCCTTCCGGTTAGCGCCGTCGTCCGGCTTGTCGTAACCCTCACCGTTGGCCATCATCACGTTCACGGAGGCCCGATCGTTGAGCCTGACCCGGCCCATCAGGCCGATATCGGACGAGGAGCGGACCTTGAACTCATCCTCCATCATCTTGGCCACAGCGCGGTAGGCCCACACCTCCTCGACTTCACCGAACACGATCGTGCCCATGACCCCGGCCCGGAGACCCACCCTATCGGTGGCCTTCCAGTCGGCGTAGGCGTTCTTGACATAGACGTGCGACCTGCCGTCGGTAGCCTGCACGATGTCGGTGCGGAAGCGGCCCGAGACGGTGTCCGACATCTTCATATCGTAAGTGAAGTAGACCCGGCGGAAAGCGAAGGTCAGCACGTCCTCGTTGGCGTCGGACAAACCCTTCATCAGGTCGAAGTAGGCCCGGCCCTTGAGGGTGCCGCTGCCGCCCACCTGGGCGGCGGCCGGGGCGGCGGCGGCCACGACGAGCAGCATCGCGGCAGCGGTGATCAGACGACGGAACATCCGGTGACTCCTTGGCTTGGTCGTGTGACCGGGGTCGGCGTTCCTGGAACTCGGTAGGGCCTGGATCCCGGTCGTCGCTATCCTGTCCACACTCGCGGTGGGATATAGGGAACCTGTGTGCCAGGTCGGTGACACGGTCGTGACAAGTCGGACCGCCCGGTCCGGCCCTCGACGGGGCGGCGGACGGTGCGTATCATGGGGCTGACGATCACACCGACAACGGGGATACACCATGACCGCTGCCCGCCGATCCGATGAGCATCCCGCCCCCGATCGCCCTGCTCCACCTCCGGTGGATAATATCCTGCCCAGCGCCGTCGACCGCGAGGTCCGGTTGAGTGAATCCTTCCGCACCGCCTATGAGCGCATGGCGGAACGGGTGGTGACCATTCACCGGGCGCAGGAGCAGATCCGGTTGGGAGGTGGTGAGGCCAACATCGAGAAGCAGCATGCCAAGGGGCGGTTGACGGCCCGGGAGCGGATCGACCAGCTGGTGGACCCCGGCACACGCTTCTTCGAACTGGGCGAGTTCGCCGCCTGGGAGATGTACACCGAGTGGGGCGGAGCACCCGCCGCGGGAGCGATCTGCGGTCTCGGGAGGGTGGAGGGGCGACTGACGATGATCATCGCCAACGACGCCACCGTGAAGGCGGGGGCGTTCTTCCCCCTGACCGCCAAGAAGATCATCCGCAGCCAGTACATCGCCGAACACTGCTATCTCCCCACCCTCTACCTGGTGGACTCGGCCG
>CAZFHZ010000006.1:0-64457 GCA_964519015.1 uncultured Gemmatimonadota bacterium
GGAGGCCAGCGCGACGTTGTAGGCCCGTCCCACCCCGCTCTCCAGCATGCCGCCGCACCAGACCGGGATAGAGCGGCCGCGGCAGAAGTCGTGGATGGCGATCGAGGGACCGAATCCCCCGACCCGCCCCGGTTTGATGTTGATGATCCGGCCGCTCCCCAGGGTTACCATGTCTCGGGCCCGGTCGAGACCGGTGATCGATTCGTCCAGACAGATCGGGGTGCGCAGCCGGCGCTGCAGTTCGGCGTGCTGGACCAGGTCGTCCCAGGCCAAAGGCTGTTCGATCATCAGCAGCCCCAGTCCGTCGAAGGCCTCGAGGGTGGGGATGTCCTCCAGGGTGTAGGCGTTGTTGGCATCCACCATGAGCGGGGCCTCGGGACCGAGCGCGGCGCGCACCCCCCGCACCCACTCCAGGTCGGCCCCCGGTTTCACCTTGAGTTTGATCTTCCGGTACCCCTCGGCCAGCCGGGCGGCAGCCTTGGCCGCCAGGGTCTCGGGATCGGGCTGAATGCCGATCGAGACCCCCACCTCGATACGCTCCCGCTCCCCCCCGATCAGGTGGGCCAGGGGGACCCCGGTGCGTACCGCCTCCAGGGCCCACAGACCCATCTCCACCGCGGCCTTGGCCATCAGATGACCGCGGAAATCGCGCCCCAGCCGGTGGGCGGTATCCAACGGGTCGGCGATCTCGGTGTCCAGCACGCGGGGGGCCACATACTCCCGGAGCACCACCCAGGCGACATCGATCGTCTCCGGCGCATAGTTGGGGCGCTCCCCCGCCACGCACTCCGACCAGACGGAGTACCCCTCCCGGTCGGTCAGTTCGAGCAGCAGGATGCGACGATGGGTGGTCGTCCCCGAGGAGATCTGGAAAGGTTCGCGCAGCGGCAGGGTGATCTCCCGCAACTCGATCGATCGGAGCATGGTCATGGACCGGTTCCTCCCCCTCGCCGCACTTCCCGCACCGGGGCCCGGACTACTCCCTCCGGGTGGTCGGGTGCAACCCTCCGCACAGGAGCACGATTCTGCCTGGGTCATTCATAGGTCCACCGGGTACTCTCGATACTATTCCGGAGACGCGGGCGCAAGCCCGCCCCCAAACCGGGTCCCGGAAGCGGCCTCGCCGCCGGACGTCGAAACGACGGATCAGACGTGGACAGGGAGGAGACCATGACCGACCGGCCCGACATCCCCGGGAGCGTGCATGCGCTCATCCGGGAGCGCTGGAGTCCGAAGGTGTTCGATCCGGCTCCGCTGCCCGATCCGCTCCTGCGCGACATCTTCGAAGCGGCCCGCTGGGCCCCTTCCTCGATGAACGAGCAGCCGTGGCGGTTCCTGCTGGGACGCCGGGACCGGGGTGAGACCTACGACCGGCTCCTGGCCACCCTCAGCGAGGGGAACGCGGTCTGGGCCCGCCAGGCTCCGGTGCTGGTACTGGCGGTGGCCTGCACCACCTACACCCGCCACGGGCGTGAGAACCGGCATGCCTGGCACGACACCGGGTTGGCCCTCGCCCAGCTCATCCTCCAGGCGACGGCGGGCGGTCTGGCGGTCCATCCGATGGGAGGGTTCGACGCGGCCGCCGCGCGGACGGCCGGTCGGATTCCCGAGGGGTTCGATCCGGTGGTGATGCTGGCGATCGGCCGGCGCGGAGACCCGTTGCGGGCCCCGCACGGGGTGGAGGAACGGGACCCGGCCGCCCGCTCCCGGCGGGGGCTCGAGGCGACCGTCTTCGAGGACTCGTGGGAGGAAGCGGCGCGTTTCGACGGAGCGTGAGGACGCCGACTCAGCGCAGCCGTATCACCCGGAAGCGGTCGAGCCCCCCCTCCCCGGCCTCGCGCAGCAGGACATCCCCCCGGTCGGTGAAGGCCACCGGCGTGCCGGGATCGTCGACCGAACCCAGATAGCCTCCCTGCAGGGTGAAGAGGTCGAGCCGGGTGCAGCCCGGTTCGGGGAGCTGCGCCCGGATCCAGACCCGTCCTTGGGCGTCCAGACCGATGGCGGTGATGGCCGGCAGCCGCTGGGCGAAGGGGATACGCTCCCGGGTAGCGGCGGTGGGGGTGAAGTCCTCCCGGGCACCGATATCCTCCCGGAGACGGTGCTCGAAGTACCACTCCCGGTGGGCCGCGGTGACGGTCAGATCGGGCGTCGGGGCGACCACCTCGGTCTCCACCCCGCCGGTTCCGTCCCGCACTTCGAAGCGGTAGCCCCGACCGGTCACCGTCACGATCCGATCTCCTCGAGCGTCCCAGAGCAGTTCCCCGTCGAAGACCGGGGCACCCCACCAGCCGCGCTGCTCCCCCTCCTCCGATTCCACCGTCAGGGCATGGAAGCCGGAGACACTCATGACGGCGAGCGTGTCCACCAGTCCGTGCCCCGGACGCGCGCCCGTGGATACCTCCAGGCCGTGGACCAGCAGGTACCAGCGCGAGGGCTCCAGGGCCGCTTCGGCCACGGTCAGCGGCCACTGGGCGGCCTGGAGGATGCGCCCGTCCGGCCGGACCCGGAAGGCGCTGACCAGGCGCGCCGCCCCCGGCCAGCGGCGTTCCTCCACCAGGGTCCCGTCACTCGCATAGAGTTCGAACCGCCGGTTGCCCACGTCGCTGACCCAGAGCCGCGCCTGCTGCCAGGCGAGTTCCAGGGGATACCGCAGTTCCCCCGGCCCCGCTCCCTCCCGGCCCCAGGAGCGGACCAGTCCCCCCTCCGGGTCGAGTTCGACCACTTTCCGGATCACTCCGTCAAGCAGGTAGAAGGTCCCCTCTCCCCCGGCGACGGAGGTGACTTCGCCGAAGAGCCAGGGAGCCCCTTCCGCCCACACCCGCCACTCGGCCACCGGCTCCAGGACGAGCTGCCTCTCCCCGACCGAAGCGTGGACCACCCGCACGCCCCCCCCGGACCGTGGTTCGGTGACCGGACCCGCCGGCCGGCGCTCCCGGCCGCAACTTGTGAGCACCGTCAGGAGTATCAATGCAGCCAGCGGACGGAGGCGATAGATTGCAGGCACGGTTCCAACCCTTTCACCCTGGCCGGCATCCTAAGGTAGGTTCATGCAGCGAGAACCAGGCGCCCGTCCGGAGGGTTCGCCTCCGGAACCCGGGTCGGACGAAGAGGAGCTCGTCACCCGGGCCAGGCAGGGAGACCTCCGGGCCTTTGAAACATTGTACCGGATCAGCGTGGGGCGCGTTTATGCGCTCTGCCTGCGCCTGACCGGGGACACTGAGCTCGCGCAGCGGCTCACCCAGGACGCTTTCGTGCTGGCCTGGGAGAAGCTGCCGGGTTTCCGGGGCGAGGCGGCCTTCACCTCCTGGCTGCACCGCCTGACCGTCAACGTCGTCCTGCAGGACCGGCGCAGCGACCGGAGAAGAATCGCCCGGCAGGCCGAAGCGGTGGCGGAGCGTTCCTCCTCGCCGGCTTCGGACCCGGGTCCGGAGATGCGTATCGACCTGGAGCGGGCCATCGCCCGGCTCCCGGCCCGAGCGCGCACCGTCTTTCTGCTGCATGACGTGGAGGGATACCGGCACGAGGAGATCGCGGAGCTGACCGGGACGGCGGTGGGCACATCCAAAGCCCAACTCCACCGAGCCCGACGGCTGCTGCGGGAGATGATGCGGAGATGAACTGCCATCAGGTCGACGAGATCGCCGGGGACTTCCTGGCCGGCCGGCTGCCGCCGGAGCAGGCCGGGGAGGTCGCCACCCACCTGGCCGGGTGCCCCCGGTGCCGGCTCGAAGTGGACCAGCTGCGCGACCTGCTCGAGGCCGCCCGGGAACTCCCCCGCTGGGTGGAGCCCCCCCGCGACTTCTGGTCGGGCGTGCGCAACCGGATCGAGGGGACGCCCGGCCGGCGTTCCCGGGTGGTGGCGGCCCCGCGACTCTGGAATCACCTGGCCCCGCTGTTGGCCACGGCGGCCACGGTCGCGTTGCTGCTGCTCTTCGGACCCGGTTTGGTCGAACGCATCCGACCCGTCTCCTTCACCTACTCCGATCTCGATCCGGTGGAGGTCGTCGACCTCGAGTTCAACCGTCTGCTGGCGTGCCTCCAGGCGGATGTCGAGGAGACGGTGACGCTTCCCTCCTCGGCCGCCCGGTCCGTCCAGGAAGGGCTACACATCATCGACCAGGCCATCGCCGAGACGAAGGCCGCGGCCGAGCACTACCCCGGTGACCCGGACCTCCAGCGCCGGCTGGCCGGGTCGTACCAGGCCAAACTGGAACTGCTCCGCCGGACCACCAGTTACTCCGGCCGGAATGAAGTCCTCTACTGAGTGAGGGGGGGATGCCATGAATCGGAAGATCGTCAGCCTCGGCGTCGCGACGGTCATGCTGCTGGCGTGTACCGCGACATCGACCGGCGCGCAGGAGAAGGTGGACCGGAGATTGCCGGCGACCGCCACCGGCACGGTCCAGATCCGCAACCTGGCCGGTTCGGTCCGCGTGGTGGGCTGGGACCGTAACGAGGTCCAGGTCCAGGGGACCCTGGGACAGGGGACCGAACGGCTCGACTTCGAGAACCGTTCGGGGGTGATCGTGGTCGAGGTGATCCTGCCGGAACGGCGGGGGAACCAGCGGGAGAACCGGATCGGGGGCTCCGAGCTGGAGATCCGTGTCCCGGCCGGAGCGGTGATGGACGTGCGCACCGTCAGCGCCGGGATCCGTGTGGAGGGGGTGCGGGGGGCGCTCGATCTGGAGACGGTGAGTGGTGAGATCCAGACCATCGGGGAACCCGAGGAGGTGCGTGCCCGCACCATCAGCGGGGACATCGACATCGCCTCGAGCCGCGGATCGGTGAACGCCAACACCGTCAGCGGCGAGGTGACCATCGGCCAGGCGGTCGGGGAGTTCAAGGTCACCACCATCTCGGGGAACGCCACGGTACGGGCGCGCGCCCTCACCGACGGCGCGTTCGACTCGATCGCCGGCAACCTCCGGTTCGACGGGGAGCTGGCCGCCCGGGCCCGGCTCGAGCTGGAGTCGCACTCCGGCACGATCGAGCTGACCGTCCCGGCGAACGTCTCAGCCCGTTTCGAGGTCGACACCTTCTCCGGCTCGATCCTCAACGCCTTCGGCCAGGAGCCGGTCCGGACGAGCCAATACGTGCCGGGCAAGGAACTCAACTTCACCCAGGGCAGCGGGGACGCCCGGATCCGCATCCACGTCTTCAGTGGACGGGTGGAGATCCGCAAGCGCGGGTAGGGACACCCCTCTCACTCAGTGGTCGGGAAGGAGAAGGCCCCGCTCCGGCGGGGCCTTCCTTTTCCGAATGCGGGCGGGCTGGTGGGAACAAGGGTTCAGGGGAGTCCCACCGGCAGGAGCAGGCTGGCCAGGGTCAGGAGCAGCCCCCAGCCGAGGGAGCGGGCGAAGAGTGAACGCGCCTGCCGCAACAGGCGGGTGAAGAGGGCCAGGTCCTCGATCGGGCGGGGTCCATCATCCAGGTCGCACTGACCGCGCGTGGCCAGGAACACTCAGGTCCCCTCCTGTGCCTGCAGCAGTCCCAGCATGCCCGGGGCGAAGAGCCCGAACAGGGTGAGCCGGAGCAGACGGGGCTCGCCGGCGGCCGCCAGCAGGAGGGCGAGTACACCACCCGTGGCCAGGAAGAAGATCCCGAACGCCCGGCGGATCCGGCGCTGCCGCGGTCCGATGTTGACGGCTCCCGGTGGTCCCTTCACGGCCTCCTCCTTCCCCGGCCGGCCGGCGGCGGCTCTCCCCACAACCCCCGGCCCGCCTCACGCGCCTGCCGCTGCAACCGGACGAAGAGCTCCACGAAGCGGATGTTCGGCGGCACCGTCATCAGCTGGGCGTAACCCCGCCGGAGCAGTTCCGCGTTCACGAACAGCTCCCCGACACAGACATAGGCGAGCAGCCGGCCGTAGCGGTCGCGGCGCTCGACGTCGAAGTAGAGCCGCACCACCTTCCCCTCGACCAGCATCCGGTTGGCCTCGGAGGCTTCTTGGCCGTACGGCTCCACCCCCCGGGTCGGGTGCACGGTCTCGGGGGTATCCATCCCGATGTAGCGCACGACCTCGACTCCGTCCCCGAGTCGCACCCGGATGGTATCGCCGTCCACCACCCGCTCCACCGGGGCGAACTGGCCGAGACCGGCCAGGAGCACACTCACCAGTAATCGGATCGGCAGGGCGGGTCCTCCTTCCCCCCGGTTGGCAACCGTTCTAGACTCCCCGACCATCACGCCTGGGACCCCAGACCGGACGGTTGCCTCATGAGCGTATCCCCTTCCCCGACTTCCCACCAGAGGTTCGAGGAACGCCTCGATGCCGTGCTGGCGCGCCAGCGGGCCTGCGCCCCCCGCCTGGCCCGCTCCGGTCACCGGGAGCGCTCGGAGCGTCTGCGGCGGATCGAGGCGTGGATCATGGCCCATCGGGGACAGATCGCCGAAGCCCTGGCGGCGGACTTCCGCAAGCCGGTCCCCGAGACCGACCTGACCGAGGTCCTGGTCCCGGTCAGCGAGTGCCGCTACACCCGGCGCCACCTCCGGAGCTGGATGCGCCCCCGGCGGACCCGACCCTCCCTGACCCTGCTGGGCTCGACCTCCCACGTCCGCTTCGAACCGCGGGGAACCGTGCTGGTACTGGCCCCCTTCAACTACCCTTTCCTGCTCTGTGTGCATCCCCTGATCTCCGCCCTAGCCGCGGGGAACACCGTGGTCCTCAAACCTTCCGAGATGAGCCCCCGGACCGCCCGGCTGATCGAGGAGATGGTCGCCGAACTCTTCCCCGAGGAGGAGGTCGCGGTCTTCACCGGGGGGGTCGAGGCGGCCACCGAACTGCTGCGGCGTCCCTTCGACCACATCTTCTTCACCGGGAGCCCGCGCGTGGGGAGCGTGGTCATGCGGGCCGCCGCCGAGCATCACGCCACTATCACCCTGGAACTGGGAGGGAAGTCCCCGGCGGTGGTGGATGCCTCCGCCGACCTGCGGAGAGCGGCCGAGAAGATCGTCTGGGGACGGTTCCAGAACGCGGGGCAGACCTGCATCGCTCCCGACTACGTGCTGGTGGAGCGACGGGTCGAGGCGCCCTTCCTCGACCAGTGCCGACTCGCCCTGCAGCGACTCTACGGTCCGGAGCCGGACCGCCGCCGCAATCCCGACCTCGCCCGGGTGATCGACGCGCGGCATCTGGAGCGCCTGCGGGGGCTGCTCGAACAGGCCGTGGCGGCGGGCGCCCGCATCGTCTGCGGCGGGGAGCACGACCGTTCGGAGCTCTGGTTCGCCCCCACCCTCCTGGCCGGGGTGGACCCGGCCATGGACATCATGCAGGAGGAGATCTTCGGACCCCTCCTGCCGGTCATCGCCTGGGAGGAGCCGGCCGAGGCGGCGGCGGTGATCCACGCGCTCCCCCGCCCGCTCGCCCTCTATCTGTTCAGCCACGACCGGGAGCGGATCCGGTGGTTCACCGATGAGAACGCCTCCGGCGCCGTATGCGTCAACGACGCCTTGGTCCACTTCCTCCATCCCGGTCTCCCCTTCGGCGGGGTGAACACGAGCGGACAGGGCAGCTATCACGGCTACTTCGGCTTCCGGGAACTCTCCATGGAACGGGCGGTGCTGGTACGCGGCCCCCTCGACCCGCTCCGGTTCTTCCTCCCCCCATACGGGGCGAGGGTCCGGCGCCTGATCGAACTGGCCGTGAGGTACCTGTGAGCGCGCCGGCTCTCTTCGATCGCGACTGGGTCGTGGTCGGATCCGGTTTCGGGGGCTCGGTCTCCGCCCTGCGGCTGGCCGAGAAGGGCTACCGCGTCACGGTCCTGGAACAGGGGAGGCATCTGGAAGCCGCCGACTTCCCCCGCACCAACTGGGACCTGCGCCGCTGGCTCTGGATCCCGGCCCTGCGCTGCTTCGGGCTCTTCCGCATCACCTTCTTCCGCCATCTGACCGCTCTCACCGGGGTGGGGGTCGGAGGGGGTTCGCTCATGTACGCGAACACCCTGCCGGTCCCCAAGGCCGAGTTCTTCCGCGCCCCCGGCTGGGGAGAACTGGCCGACTGGGAGAAGGAACTCGCCCCGCACTACCAGACGGCCCGCCGGATGCTCGGCACGGCGGTCAACCCGCAACTGGAGACCGGTGACCTGGCGCTGGCCCGGATCGCCGCCGACCTGGGAATCGCCGAGCAGTTCGAGCCCACCACGGTGGCGGTCTTCTTCGGCGAGCCCGACGTGGAGGTCCCCGATCCTTACTTCGGAGGGGAGGGCCCTTCACGGACCGGTTGCAACTTCTGCGGCGGCTGCATGATCGGCTGCCGCTACGGGGCAAAGAACACCCTCGACCGCAACTACCTCTGGCTGGCCGAGCGGCGGGGGGCCGAGGTGAGGGCCTCCACCCGGGTGGTGGACATCACCCCGCTGGACGGCCCCACCGGCGACGGTTCGGCCGGTTATCGGGTGCACTGGCGGTCGACCGGTTCCTGGTGGCCCCACCGGGGTGAGCTGACCTGCCGGGGAGTGGTCCTGGCGGGGGGAGTGCTGGGAACCGTCCCCCTCCTGCTGCGGCTCCGGCGGCGCTCCCTCCCCCGCCTCTCGGAGCGGGTGGGACACCGGGTGCGGACCAATTCGGAGAGTCTGCTCGGGGTCACCGCGATGCGCCCCGATACGGTTTTCTCCGACGGGATCGCCATCGGCTCGATCCTGCACACCGACCCCCACAGCCACCTGGAACCGGTCCGCTACCCCGCCGGCTCCGGCTTCTGGCGCATCCTGGCCTCCCCGCTGACCCACGGCGGCAACGCCGTCACGCGTCTGGTTCGCGCCCTGGCCGAACTGCTCCGGCATCCCCGGCGCAACCTCAAGGCGCTCCTGGTCCGTGATTGGGCGAAACACACCCAGGTCCTGCTCTTCATGCGCACCATCGAGAGCACCCTGCGGCTCCGTCCGGGACCCTTCGGAGTGCGGACCGGCGTGGAGGAGGGAGAGCGTCCCACCGCCCTGATCCCCGAGGCGCGGGAGTTGGCCGGGCGGTTCGCCCGGATCGTGGATGGTCAGCCGATGGCCCTGATCACCGAGACCCTGCTGGGGATACCGACCACCGCCCATCTCCTGGGGGGGTGCGTGATGGGGCGCGATCCGGATGAAGGGGTGATCGATTCCGACCACCGGGTGTTCGGCTACCGCGACCTGCTCGTCTGCGACGGTTCGACCATCTCGGCCAATCCCGGGGTGAACCCCTCGCTCACCATCACCGCCCTGGCGGAGCGGGCGATGGCCCGGATTCCACCGGCGCCCCCGGACTGGAGTTGAGCAGCACGACCGTACGGTCGTCCTGGTAGGCCGCACTCCCGGCGCTCCACCGCTCCACCTCCTGGAGGAGTCGCTGCACCTGCTCGGCCGGGCTCTTATCCCCCAGGGTGTGCATCAGGCCGAGGAGGCGTTGTTCGCCGAAGAGCTCTTCAGCGGGATCCGCCGCCTCGACCACCCCGTCGCTGAAGATCAGGATGCGGTCCCCCGGCTGCAGGGTCTCCTCGCCGGCCTCGAAGACGGCTTCGGTCAGGAACCCGAGCGGGATCCCGGTGGCGGGCAGTTCCCGGACCGACCCGTCCCGGCCCAGGATATAAGGAGGGTTGTGGCCGGCGTTGACGTACCGGAAGCGGCAGCCGGCCTCCTCCAGGATTCCCAGGAAGAGGGTGGCGAAGTGCTCCGGTCCGGTGGCGGCGCATAGGTGTTCGTTGACCAGCGCGATGGCCGGGACCGGCTCGGTATGCACCCGCAGGCTCATACGGAGCAGGGCCTGGAGGTTGCTCATCAGCAGCGCGGCCGGCATGCCCGATCCGGACACATCGCCCAGGGCGACGATGGTGCGTCCGTCGGGCAGCGGCAGGACATCGTAGTAATCCCCCCCAATCTGCCGGGCGGGGTTGCAGGCGGCCGCCAGGGCGAAGCCGGGGATCTCCGGCAGCCGGGCGGGTAGGAAGCGCCGCCAGACCGATTCGGCCAGCTCCCGCTCCCGGTCGAGGGCCCGGTGCTGCAGGGCATCCTCCAGCAGCCGGGCGTTCTCCAGGAGCGAACCCGCCTCCGCCGCCAGCAGCTGGGCGAGGTCGAGATGGTACTTCAGGAAGACCCCCCCCTCCCGTCGGTCGACCAGGGTGAGAACCCCGGCCAGCTCCCCCTGGTGGAGGATGGGGACGGCCAGCAGGCAGCGGGCCGCCTCCTCGGCTTTCTTGGGGAGCGGGAAGCGGGAGTCGGAGCCCAGTTCATCCACCACCAGCGGCTCCCGGGAACCGGAGACGAGCAGGAAGGCGGTGTTCTCGATCACCCGGGGGACGGTGCCCGCATGCAGTCCCGGGGTCCGGATCATGGTCCGGGCCACATCTTCTCCCCCCAGACCGCGCAGCTTGATCGTCCCCCAGCGGGCGCCGACGGCGTCCACGATCTCCCGCACCAGCAGTTCGAGCAGCTGAGGGACTTCGTAGGGACCGCGGGTGGCCTGGAGCACCCGGTTGAGGATCCGCAGGTGGTCGGCCGAGATCATGACGGTGTCCGAGAGCGAGGGTACAGGGCGGGGGCGCTCCCGGCGGAAGAGCGGCATGCGGTCCCTCCTGGCTAAGGCTGCCCGGCTTGACCCAGCGGGAGTCGAGACCTACGATGCGGAGTGGTCCCCGGGGCGTCCCGATTCTGGAGCCGGAAGCCACCCGGTGCAACCTCGCCTTTCCTTGTGCCCTCACCGCGCGGTGACCGGTCCGGACCCTCGCCCCCGCTCGAGATGAACCCGCAGGGTACGTCCGGCCGCGCCCCGTTCGAACGGTCGCGACCGTTGTGGAGAAGCTGCCATGCGCATGAGCGAAAGAATCGTCGACGGGATCGCTGTCCTGGCGGTCTCGGGGAAGATGATGGGCGGCCCCGACCAGCAGAAGTGTCACGCCCAAGTCCACGGCCTGGTGGAGGAAGGGGTGCCCTGGATCGTGATGGACCTGGGGCAGTTGGTCTGGATCAACTCCTCGGGGATCGGACTGCTGGTGGGGAGCCTGACCTCCTGCCGCAATGCGGGGGGGAACCTGGTGGTGGCCCGCGCCCAGAAGAAGGTGCGCTCTCTCTTCATGATGACCCAGATCATCAAGATCTTCGACGTCTTCAACACCGTGAAGGAGGGGGTCGCCTTCCTGGCCAAGCAGCGGGAGGAGGCGAAGCGCGGCTGATCCGACGCCGGCCTGCCCGGCCCGGTGATTGCCCGGCCGGGGCGGACGGGCTAGAGTGGGGCCGTGCGAACGCTCGCCGGCATCCTCCTGGCATCCTCCCTGGCTGCACCGGTCGCCGGCCGTCAGGTTCCCGTGCCCGTCGATGGGCCGCCCGTACGCACCTACGACTGCCAGCGAACCCTCCTGCCGGTGACCATCGACGGCCGGCTGGACGAGCCAGCCTGGCTCACCGCTCCCTGGTCGGAGGACTTCATCGACATCCTCGGGACCGCCGGGCCGGCACCCGCCCTGCGCACCCGCTTCAAGCTGCTCTGGGATGAGACCTGCCTCTACGTGGGGGCCGAGCTGGAGGAGCCCCACCTCTGGGCCACCCTGACCGAGCGGGACGCCGTCATCTACCACGAGGACGATTTCGAGCTCTTCCTCGACCCGGACGGGGACGGCCGGCTCTACGCCGAACTGGAGATCAACGCCCTCGGGACGGTCTGGGACCTGCTGCTCGTGCGCCCCTACCGGGAGGGGGGACCCCCCATCTCCGGCTGGGACATCCACGGCCTGCGCTCGGCGGTGCACCGGGAGGGGACTCTGAACGACCCGGGGGACCGCGACCGGGGCTGGTCGGTCGAGCTCGCTCTCCCCTGGGCCGCCTTGGCCGAACTCGCCCCCGGGCGCCGTCCCCCCCGGGCCGGCGAGGTCTGGCGGATGAACTTCTCCCGGGTCGAGTGGCCGCTCAAGGTGCGTGACGGGGGCTACATCAAACAGTCCGATCCGGCGACCGGCCGGCCGCGGCGGGAGTCGAACTGGGTCTGGTCGCCCCAGCGGAAGGTGGATATGCACGAACCGGAGTACTGGGGGCGGGTGACCTTCCGAGAACCCCCCGATGGACCGGCCGGGAGACCGTGATATGACCCCTCCGCATGGCGGCACCCTCGACCGTCGCTCCTTCCTCGCCCGCTCGGGCGCGGCTGCGGCCGGCGCCCTGACCACACCTCTCTTCATGACACTCCCCGGCGGGGCCGACGAACTGCCCCGCCACTGGGCCTGGGTCCACGGCGGGCGGCGGCGGAGCGGGGAAGAGTGGCGGGAGCGGTTCGCCCTGGCCCGTCGCTCCGGCCTCGGCGGGGTGCTCGTATCGGGAGGGGAGACCTCCCTGCTGTCCGGAGCCGCCCGGGCCGAGGGGCTGGCCTTCCACCGCTGGCTCTGGACGTTGAACCGGAGCAGGGACGCCGAGGTGAAGGAGCGCCATCCGGAGTGGTTCAGCGTCAGCCGGCTGGGCGAGTCGTGCCTGGAGCAGCCCCCCTACGTCGGCTACTACCAGTGGCTCTGCCCGAGCCGGCCCGAGGTGCGGGCCTACCTGGCCGATTGGGCCGCCGGGATCGCCGCCGATCCCGAGGTCGAGGGGATCCACCTCGACTACATCCGGCACCCCGACGTCATCCTCCCGGTCGGGCTCTGGTCGAAGTACGAGCTGGTCCAGGACCGGGAACTCCCCGAGTACGACTTCTGCTACTGCGAGGTCTGCCGAGCGCTTTTCCGCGCCCGCACCGGGACCGATCCGCTCGAGCTGCCCGACCCGACCGCCGACGAGCGCTGGCGGCGCTTCCGCTGGGAGGGAGTGACCGGGGTGGTCGAGGCGATCGCGGGTGCGGTCCGCCCGACCGGCAAGCCCCTCAGCGCGGCGGTCTTCCCCACCCCCACCATCGCCCGGCGCCTGGTCCGTCAGGCCTGGGAGAGTTGGCCCCTCCAGGCCGTCTTCCCCATGCTCTACCACCGCTTCTACGAGGAGGAGCTGCCCTGGATCGGGGATGGGGTGCGGGAGGGGGTAGCCGCCCTGGCCGGGCGGTTCCCTCTCCAGGCCGGGCTCTACGTCCCCGACCTCACACCCGATGAGTTGGCCCGGGCCGTCACCATAGCCCTGGAGGCGGGGGCCCGGGGCATCGCCCTCTTCGAGCTGGATGCCCTGCAGCCGGCCCACTGGGAGCGGCTGGCCCCCCTGCTGAAGACCTGATTCCCAGTCAGAAGATCGCGCGGTTGGGCTGGAGCTCCTTGAGGAAGGCCTCCACCGGCAGGCAGGTCACCTCCCCGATCTTGAGCCGCTCCTGCCCACGGTAGAGGAGCAGGGGGCTGCATTCCGGGTACTCCGCATGGAAGGAGCGGAGTTCGCGCAGGTCCTCCGGCCGTACCCGACGCGTATTCTTCACCTCGATGGCCCAGAACCCTCTCGGTCCGTAGACGACGAAGTCCACTTCCGACCCGGCCCGCGTCCTCGAGAAGAACAGTTCGAAGGGCTCGCTGGAATAGGCGATCCAGGCCCTGAGGTGCTGGGCCACGAGACCTTCCAGCGCGCCTCCTTCCGCCTCCTCCGGCCGGTCCAGAGGCCCCTTCGGTCTCAACGAACGGAATACGCCGGCATCGAAGAGGTAGAACTTCGGATGGGACGTCGTGGCCCGTTCGGCACGGCGGGAGAAGACCGGCAGCCGGAATCCGAGCAGGAGATCCTCCAGCACCTCCAGGAACCCAACCACGGTCTTTCGCCTGACCTGGCACTCGCGGGCCACGTTGCTGACGTTGAGAATGCCGGCCTGCGAGAAGCTCACCGCCTCGAGGAACCGGGCGAAGTTCCCGACGTTGCGGACCCACCCCTCGACCCGGACTTCTTCTTCCAGGTAGAGGCTCGCATAGGCCCGGAGCGTGTCGGCTGGGTCGGGAGAGGCCACCACGAGGGGTACCATCCCCCGCTCCAGAGCCGCGCTCAGAACGAAGTCCGGCACCTCGGCGGCCATGAAGGGGTGGCAGGTCCGGACCACGGCTCGACCGGCCAGCAGATCCACCCCACCCCGGCGCAGCTTGCGAGCGCTGGACCCGGTCAGGATGAACCTTCTGGTGGGCGAACGCTCAAGCAGGTCGTGCACGACATTCAGCAGCTCGGGCGCCCGCTGGACTTCGTCCAGAACGACGGGGGCTTCCAGCGGGGCGCCGCTCAGGAGTTCCACAAGCCGCTCCGGACGGGCGCTCAGTTCCCGGAACGTGTCCGGTTTGAGAAGATCCACGAACAGCGCCCCGGGGAACTGTTGCCTCAGCCAGGTCGTCTTGCCCGTTCCTCGGGGACCGAAGAGGAAGAAGCTGGACGTGGGTACCGGGATGAATCGAGGTAGTTTTTCCATAATGAGACTCAATATGGCCCCGCCAAGTCCATATTGCAAGTAATACCCCGGCTTTGGGAGCAGGACGTCAGGTTCGCCCGCCGGCTCCAGGAAGTCGGCCCGAGTCCGGTCAGGTCCGGGCTGTCTCGGTCGAGGGCCCCGACTCCGCGGCGGCCGCCAGCACGTCACCGTGGGTGACCACTTTCCCCCGTCCCCGTCCTTTCCCGTACTCGAGCGCCCCCACGGCTCGTTCGATCAGATCGACGGGACGGGCCAGGTCGGGAGCGATCTCGGCGATCCCGATGGTGGCGGTCAGTTCGATCCCGTCCCGGATCTGGTCGGGGCGCTCGTCACGGACCAGCCGGCCCTGCTCATCTTTCAGGAAGCGCACGGCGTGGAGGCAGGAACCGAGCCGGGCCCCGGAGATGCGCCCCCCCTCCTCGGCCGTGCCCGGGAGCACGCAGAGGAACCGCTCGTCGTCGTAGCGGCCCACCAGGTCGATCTGCCGCAGGCCTTCCCGCAACACCCCGCCCGTCTCCCGCAGGAGCAGGTCGATCGGCTCAGGCCCTTCCGTACCGGCGATCTCCGCCAGACCGTCCACTTCGAGCAGGGCCACGCTGAGCGGGAAGTTGAACTGCTGCGCCTTGCGGAACTCCTGATCGAGCAGATAGAGGATGGCCCGCCGGTTGAAGGTGCCGGTCAGCTCGTCGGTGTTGACCAGCTGCTCGAACTCGTCCAGCCGCATGATGTCCCGGATGGTGCCGTAACCGGAGCGCACGACCAGGTACATCAGCAAGGCCGACAGCAGCAGGACCTCGGCCAGGATGAGGTTCCGGTCGAAGGGCATCTCCAGGAAGAGGAAGGCGATGATGAGCAGGTAGACGATCGAGAAGAAGCCCATCAGGTTGCGCACGCTCGCCCACGGCCGACGCTCGCCCAACAGGGCGACCAGCCGGTTGGTGCGATGGGTGGTGGCCAGCAGGATGGCCACCCCGATCGCCACGAGCAGGGCGGGGATTAAGGTCATCGGTCGCCCCCTGGATCGCTACGGGTTCATACTCTTCCTGAGAGTACGCCCGGGAACCGACCGGACGCCACCCCTTCATCGCCGCCGCTGGAGAGGCATGAGCAGGCAGTGAGGACCGCCGTTGCGCATCGAGAGGGCCTGACCAGGGAAGGTCAGTACCTCGATCCCGGCCGCCCGCAGCGCCCGGTTGGTGTGCCCGTTCTGCTCCAGGGCGATCACCCGTCCGGGGGCCAGCTGGACCACGTTCGCCCCCTGCCAGCGCAGTTCGTACATGGCCCGCTCGAGGGCATATTCTTCGAGCGGCAGCTCGCCGCGCTCCCCGCCCACGAAGACGATCCGGTAGCCGCGCTCGCGGAGAAGATCGACCAGCTTGAGCCCGAGCGGCTCCGCCTCGCCGCTCCCGGACCGGTAGCGGGTCACCCAGCCCACTTCGGGCATGACCGCAATGGTGCGCCGCAGGCTCTCGGGATCCCCCGCCCGCAGCTCGCCGTCGAGGGTCAGCAGCCGCTCCATCTGGCGGGCGAGACCGGCCAGCAGCGGGCCCATCGGATTGCACTCCGACCACTCCCGCTCCAGGAAGAAGGGGACGGCCAGGGCGGTGGATGTATCGAGCAGGTTACAGATGGAGTCCAGGTGCAGGAGCTGCCGGCCCAGCCCGTTGGGCCGGTCGGCCGGGGGCATGGCCACCCCGTAGACATCCATGCCCAGCCGGCGGGCCAGGAGCGAGGCGGCCTCGACGCTGGTGCGGTTGCCCGTGCCCAGCAACAGCTCCTGGGGCCCCAGCACGATCACGTCCCCGCCGTCGAGCGAGAGGTCCTCGCGCCCGGCGTCGAAGAGGACCGGGATCTCCCGCAATCCATCGGCGTGCTCGAACATCAGACGGGTGTAGTGCTTCTCCAGGACCCGGTTGCCGTTGCGGGAGTCGCCGATGATGACTCCCTTCGGGGTCATGGCCGCGAAGTCGCGTGACCAGTAGATCGAGGACATCCCCGGGAAGAGCGGGTCGAACACCGAATCGGGACCAGCGTGGTAGAAACTCCCGTCGCTCAGGCCGAGCAGGTCCTCCCCGGTCAATTCGTCCAGCCGGGGGAGGATCGCCTCGGCGGTGGCCGGGAAGACGGTCCGGATCCAGTCGGCCAGCACCCCCTGCCGTCGGGCGTGCTCCAGCGCGCTCGTCATCAGCTCGGTGACGGTGAGGGTCCGTACCCCCGCACGCCGGAGCAGCCGCATCAGGGCGGCGTGCTCGGCCACCGTCCCGGGGGGCAGGCCGGTGCTGAAGACCGGGTGGCCGCTCCCCATCTCGGAGGACTTGAAGATCCACTCCCCCACCGGCATGACGATGGCCGCCTCGAGCCGGTCGGTGTCCCCCTGCACGTACGGGGCCACCGGGAGGAAGGGACCACTCCCGCCGGGCCCGCCACTCCCACCGCAGGCGGCGGCGCCCAGCAGCAGACCGATCACCACGGCCTGGACCGATATCACTCTGCGAGAAGATCCGACCATGGCGGTGTCCCCCCTTCCCCGTTCAGCGCAGGTACGCGTCGATGAGCGAGCGCCAGAGGCGGTAACTTCGCCCGGGCAGGACGATCAGGACCGCCGCGCCGAGCGCGAGAACCGGTCTGGGGATCCGTGACATCGCGACCTCCCGCAGGTGATGGATCAGTCGAGCAGGACGATCTGTTCCCGCTCCGGTCGGCCGGGATCGACCCGCTCGAGCAGACGGTCGAGCAGGGAGTCGAGTCCGTACCGCAGGGCGAAGGGGAGCATTCCGAGGACGCGCTCCTGCGGATGCCCCTGGGGGAAGAGCCAGACGGCGGCCTTGGCGATCTGGGCCCGCACGGTCTCCTGTTGCCGTCCCAGGTTGGCGACCGCTTTCCCCCGCAGCCGGTCGAGCTCACCGCTCAGGCGTCCGGCGGCGGTCTCAAAGGGAGCCGCCAGGGTTGGATCGAAGGCCGCGACCTGCCCTTTCAGGGTCTCCAGCGAAGCCAGCAGGTCCTCGCGTGTGCCTTCGAAGGCCCGCTCCAGGTCGTCGGGGAAGAGACTCCGGGCGATCCGTCCGACGACCGCGTTCACTCCGTCGGCCAGCTCCAGCGGGTCCAGACCGTACTTTTCCACGACCCGGGCGGCCACCCTCGGCAGCAGCAGCACGCGGGGCCGGGGAACGATCACGGGGGGGGCGACCTGCAAGCGGGCGTAGAGCGGTCCGATCTGCGCCCAGTAGGCGATCTCCGAGGGACCCCCCACGAAGGCCATGGTGGGAAGGAGATGATCCTGGAGGAGGGGACGCAGCGCCGCTCCCGCGTCGAGCCGCCACGGGCCCCCGGGGTCGAGCAGTTCTTCCCCCCTGACCACTCCCTCCCCTTCCACTTCGAAGAGATCGGATCCGGGACCGACCCGGAGGGGACGGCGCCCTCCCCCGCTCCCGGTGACGAAGAGAGGGAGCCGCCCGCTCGGCAGACCGAGCTGGCGATGGTAGCCGGCCCGTCGCAGCGGTGGATCGGTCTCCGCCAGGACCTCCCCCGCGCCGAGCGGATCGGCCAGCACCCGTTCAAAGAGCGTGGTGGAGGAACCCTCCAGCTCCGGCCAGAGGGGATCGAGCAGGACCAGACCGCGCGGTCCGAGCCAGCCGCCCAGCAACCGCTCGAAAGCCCCGGCCACCGTCTCCTCCGGGCTGTAGGCGGCGGCCACATCGGCCAGCAGGTCGGCCCGGAACTCGGTCTCGTGGAGTACTTCCTCCAGCCATCCGTTCAGGGCGGTGGCGGCCTCCCCCAGCGGGATGCGCCCAACCGACCGGCCCTCCAGCGGGAGGATCGCCGGATGGGCGTGGAGAGAGAACGTGCGCAGGGTATTCGCCCGGTCGACCACGGTCGCACTTCCCGCCTCGACCAGGTCGCTGTCGTTGGAAGCCACCCAGAAGAGGGGGAGTACGGGCACTTCGAGCTGCGACTCGGCCCAGTCGGCCAGCCGGAGGAGGGCCAGCGCCTTGTGCAGGGTGTAGAGCGGCCCCCCCAGCACGCCCGCCTGCTGGCCGGCCACCACCGCTACCCCCTGGCCGGCGGCGACCGCCTCGAGACGCCGCCGGCCCGGTTCGGTCAGCCACCGGGCGTTGCGCTCCGCCAGCACCCGCGCGACCTCGGCGCGGGGACCGCCTTGGGCCCGGGTGCGGCGGGCGGCCTCCTTCCAGGCGGCGGGGTCGCCCCAGTCACCGGGGAAGAAGTCGAGCGCGGCCGGACGGCGGGCCAGGAAATCGTGGAAGAGCCGGGTCATGTCGGCCGGGAGGCGAGGGCGATGCAGCGGGGGCTCTCCGGCCGCAGCGGCGCCCCGGTGTAATCCCCCCACCGCTCGATCCGCGACAGCCCGGCCTCCCGGAGCAGACGGAACAGCTCCTCGGGGGCATAGAGCCGGACCGACTCCTGGAAGGTGGAGCGGTGCCCGTCCGCATGGTGGAGGGTGATCCGCTTCTCGATCCGGCGCTTCCGGTCGGTCAGCCGGCGCTCCTGGAGGATGGCCAGCCCGTCCCGCTGCTGCTCGTCGTGTTCCACCAGGGACGCGAGTACCCGGGAGCGGTTGAGGAAATCGAGGACGAGGACGCCCTCCGGCCGGAGTGCGGTGGCCATACCCGCCAGGGTCATGGCATCCTCCCGCTCGGTGGGGAAGTAGCCGAAGGAAGTGAAGAGGTTGAGCGCCAGGTCGGCCCAGCCCCGCGGCAACACCGGCAGGCGGCGCATGTCCCCCCGCACGAAGAGGGTCCGGCCTCCGGAATCGACGGCCGCCGCCCGCTCGAGGAGACATCGGGAGAGATCGATACCCACGACCTGGAAACCGCGCCCGGCCAGGGCGTGAGCATGGCGGCCGGCGCCGCAGGCCACGTCCAGCACCCGGCCGCCGGCCGGCAGCTCGAGTCGGTCGAGGAGGGTGGTCACGAACACCTCCGCCTCCTGGGGATCGCGATAGTCATAGAGGTCGAGGTAGTGCTCCTCGAACCACTCCCGGTACCACTCCTCCACCGGGAGTCAGCCTCTCGCCCAGGCGGTCGCCATCACATCGGCCGCCGCCCCGGCCACCCGGGTCGGGGTCAGGTCGAGCATACAGCGGAAGTGTCCCTCCGGGCAGCGCCGGCCGCCGTGCAGGCGGCAGGGCCGGCAGGCCAGGGCCAGACCGATCGAACGGCTGCCGTGGCCGAGCGGGGCGAACCCGAAACCGGGCAGGGTGGGACCGAAGAGGGCCAGCGTAGGACAGCCGACGGCGGCCGCGAGGTGGACCGGGGCCGAGTCGTTGGCCACCAGCAGATGGGCCTGGTTGAGCAGGGCCGCCGTACCCGGCCAGCCGAGCGCGCCGGCCGCCGTCATCGAGCCGGGTACGGCCTCGGCCAGGGCCCGGCAGAGGGGAGCGTCCTCCTCCCCTCCGATCCAGACCACCCGCAGGTCCCGCCGGCTCAGTTCCAGCGCCAGCACCGCCCAATATCCGACCGGCCAGCGTTTGGTCGGCCAGACCGAGCCCGGAGCCAGGACCACAAAAGGGGGGGGATCCTCGGGGTCACCCCATTCGATCAGGACCGCTTCGGCCTCCCGCTGCCCGGCGCGGCCGGGCACCAGCAGCGGCGGTTGCCGCGGTGGTACCCCCCTCCCCCACCACTGGGCCAGCGCGATCAGCAGGTCGTGGTTGCGTTCCAGTTCGTGCACCCCCCGCCGGTAGGGTACCCGTCGGGTGAGGAGACTGGCCCCGGCGCCCAGATCGAACCCGATGGCGGGTCGCAGGCGGGTGCGGCGGACCAGCCAGGCCGAACGGAGGGAACGGTGCGGCACCAGGGCGGCCGACCAGGGACCTGCCCGCAGCCGGGCGGCCAGGGCCTCCAGGCCGGCCGTGCCCCGGCCCCTCGACCGCTTGTCGTAGACGATCACCTCAAGGGTTGGATCCATCATCCGGGCGATCGGTTCGGTGTCGGGACGCACGAGGATCCCCACCGGGAGGTCCGGCCACGCTTCCCGGAGGGTCCGCACCAGTCCGGCGGCCAGGATGGTGTCCCCCGGGAAGGCGGTCTGGACGACCAGCACACCTCCGATCGGACTCATACGGCTTCTCCGGGGGGGCGGCTCTTCCAGCGGCGATGGAGCCAGAGGTATTGTCCCGGATCGGTCCGGATCATCCGTTCGAGCCAGGCCACGTAGGCGGCGGTGAGCCGGGCCACCCTCCTCCCCTCGTCCGCCTCCGGATCCAGCCCGGCCAAGGCGTCTTCATCGAGCCGCCGGTAGGAGGCGCGGTAACGGTCCCCCTCGCGGTGGATCCAGCCCCCGACCAGCGGGGCGCCGGTACGCACCGAGAGCAGAGCGGGACCCTGGTAGGTGGCGGCCGGCCGGCCGAAGAAGGGGATGAAGAGGGGGTCGTGCAAACCGGCGTCCTGGTCGGCCAGGATCATGGCCGCTCCCCCCTGGTGCAGGATGCGCAGCATGCTCCGCAGGGCGCCCTCCCGCTCGACCGCGTTGAAGCCCAACCGGTGCCGCACCCGTTCGAGCGCCGCGTTGAAGAGCGGGTTGCGCTGCTGTTGCACGATGACGGCACTGGGATAGCCGAAGGCCGCCGTACGGGCGGCGATCAGCTCCCAGTTCCCGTAATGCCCGCTCACGAAGACGACCCCTTGCCCGGCCGCCATCAGGTCGCGGTAAAGCTGCTCGCTCCCGGCGTCCAGATCGACCCGCTCGATGAGCCGGTCGGGCTCGAGGCGGAGGGCCCGCAACGACTCCATCCCCACCAAGGCCAGGTTGCGGTAGGCGGCCCGACCCACCCGCCGTCGCTGCCGCTCCGACCACTCGGGAAAGGCATGGCGCAGGTTGTCGAGGGTGACCCGGCGGCGGATGCGCAACCCGTCGAAGGCGAGCGCGGCCAGCAGGCCGGCCAGGATGCCGGCCAGTGGGCGGGGGAGCCGGCCGACCACGGCTCCGACCGCGCGCAGCAGAAGGTATTCGATCCGGTGCTGGAGACTCGGGCGCGGCCGTGGTTCCATAAGGGCGAGCCTACAGGTTGGGGCGTTCAGCCCGCAATGATCCCGCCGCCCAGGATGAGTTCCCCCTGGTAGACGACGGCCGACTGGCCGGGGGTGACAGCCCGTTGCGGCCGGTCGAAGTGGACGCTGAAGGTGTCGCGGCCGGTCGGCTGGACCGTGGCGGGACAGGCGGGACCGGAGTAGCGGATACGGACCTCGGCCTCGAACGCTTCGACGGGCACTTCGATCGAGACCCAGTTGGCCTGCCCGGCGGTCAGGGTGTGGGTGAGCAGGCCTTTACCCTCCCCGACCCGGACGATCCCCTCCTCCGGATCGAGTCCCTCCACGAATAGGGGGATCCCGGCCGCCACTCCCAGGCCGCGCCGCTGGCCGATCGTGTAGCGGGCGGTCCCGGCGTGACGGCCCAGTACCCGTCCCGAGCCGTCCACGATCGCCCCGGGCCGGAGCGAGCGGGCCAGTTCGGGGACCGCTCCCTCCCGGGCCGCGCGCCGGGCCAGGAAGTCGCGGTAGTCGCCGGGCACGAAGCAGATCTCCTGTGAATCGGGGACGGCGGCGGCGGCCAGGCCCCGGGCGGCGGCCTGCTCACGGACCCCTCGCTTGGTCCATTCCCCGATCGGGAGCAGGGTGTGGGCCAGGGCCGGGCGCGGCACCCCCCAGAGGGCGTAGGCCTGGTCCTGGTCGGGATCACGCGCCCGCAACAGCAGCGGAGTACCCTGCTCGTCCCGTCCGATGCGGGCGTAGTGACCGGTGGCGAAGAAGTCGGCCCCCAGCCGGCGGGCGTGGTCGTAGAGCAGGCCCCACTTCAGGAAGGTGTTGCAGCGCACGCACGGGTTGGGGGTGCGGCCGCGGGCGTATTCCCGCTCGAAGTCGGCGATGACGGAGGCGGCGAAGGCCGCCCGGGCGTCCACCACCTGGTGCTCTCCCCCCGCCCGCAACACCGCCTGGCGGGCCCGCTCGACCCCTTCCAGATGGCAGCAGCGCCGGTCGCGCCCCCGCGCGGCGTTCACCCCGTCCCCCTTGTCGTGCAACCGGAGGGTGAACCCGATCACCCGGTAGCCCTGTTCGGCTAATAGGAGCGCGGTCAGGCTGGAGTCCACCCCCCCGCTCATGGCCACCGCGACGGTGCCCCGGACCTGATGCGATGCGCTCGGAGTCGGCATGACGGAAGGGAAGATACTCACTCGGACCCGGGGGCGCCTCCCAGCAGGCTCCGGGCGATGATGCGCCAGCCCGCATCGAAGGCACGTAGGAGGCAGTCGAGCCGCTGCGGCCGCCCCCGCACCCGGATCCGGACGGTCAGTTCCACATCCCCCGGCTCGGCCCGGGGGAGGATGCCCTTCTCATTCCAGGCGGACACCTCATCCGGACTGAAGCGCAGGCTGCGCTCGATCGCCACCTCCTCCAGGGGGAAGGGGAGGGGGAGCCCCGGATCCTCGCCGGCCGGCCAGAGGCAGGCGGCCGCCCCCTTGCCGTCCCCCGCCTTGAGCCGCTCGAGCCAGGTCGTGACCGTCCGCTCGGGGGAGGAGAAGAGCGTGTCGGCAGGATCGGTATGCCCGCCGGCCAGGGGACTGGCCAGAGGGGTGCCGAAACGGGTGGTGATCCAGTCGCGGATCGTCTCCAGCACGACCGGTGCCAGGGTGGTCTCGATCGAACCGTACTCGGCGGGCAGACCGGTGCGGGCGGGCTGGAAAAGGTGGTTGAGACCGGGGAAACGCCGGACCGTCACATCACGGTCCCCCCCTTCCCGGAGCGTCCGTTCGATCTCCTCCAGATTCCGGTCGGGGGGTACCTGCAGGTCGAGTTCACCGTTCAGCACCAGAACCGGTACCCGCACCCGGCTCAGGGCGATGCGCGGGTCGTACTCCAGGAAATAGCGCATCCAGCGGGTCTGCAGCTGGGCCAGACCGGTGGCGACCGCCTGGCCGACCGCCGTTTCCTTATCGGGACTCTCCGGCATGGCGGCGAGCTGAACGAGCACCAGGGCGCGGAGCAGTTCCCGCTGCCGGGCCGCCGGCCGGCCGGCCACCACGGCTTCGAGCAACCGGCGCTGCGCCTGCGTTTGACGCGCGATGAACAGGGAATCGCCGCCGGCCGCCCGGGTGAGCGCCTCGGTCTGGGCCACCAGGATCTCGGCCCCCGGCACCCCCGGCCCGGCCATCAATACCAGGAAGGCCACCCGGTCGGACTGCAGGGCGGCGATCGGGCCCACCATGCCCCCCTCGCTGTGACCGATCAGCCCGATCGCGGTCGAATCGATCTCCGGGCGACCCGCCAGCAGGCGCACCCAGGCCAGGGCATCCTCGGCCAGGTCGGCACTGGTCACCTCGGCCAGCCGGCCTCCCGAGCCGCCCACTCCCCGGTCGTCCCAGCGCAGCACCGCGATCCGGGCCCGGGTCAGATAGTCGGCCAGCAGCAGGAAGGGCTTGTGCCCGAAGATGGTCTCGTCCCGGTCCTGGGCCCCGCTGCCGCTGATGAGCACAGCGGCCGGGAAGGGCCCGGATCCCTCGGGCAGGGTGAGGCTGCCGGCCAGGGTGATCCCGGCCCGCTCGAGGGTCACTTCCTCGACCCGGTAGGGAAAGGGGGGCCGGGGCTCCTGGGGCCGGGGGAGAGGGGCCGCGGTCTCCCGTCCCAGGTGGAAGGGGAACTCCTGCCCCGACTGGCGGAAGAGCCCCGAGATACGCCCCTGCCGGAGCGCCCCCTCGAAGGTCGGGTTGCCCGGCACCCCGGCGATGCGGAAGCTCACCGCGACGCCGTCCACCCGCACCTCCGCCAGGGGCAATCCCTTCGCATCCTGCATGGGGATATCGATCGTGCCGTGCCAGCCCTCCTCGCCCATCGCCAGGTCGACCATGATGCCGAGCGGCTCGCCCGGCAGTTCGATCGCCCCTTCCCAGTGGCCGGCGAAGTCGGCCGGCTGCTGGGCCGGTGCCTCCAGCGGGATCAACAGCATCAGCAGCATCAGCAGCAGGGTCGTCCCGCAACGCACGCCCCGGTCCATCACGCCTCCTCGATTCGTTTCCCCGTTCAACTCCCCCTCCCGGGATAGTAGGCTATCGTCCGTCGTGCGCACAGGCGAACCCGCACCCTCGACCGGCGGCCTCCGGCTGCCGGCCACCGATCTCGCGCTCTTCGCCGCCACCCTGCTGCTGGCGGCGCTCCAGCGCTGGTCGGTCACCGACCTGGTCTGGGGTCTCTGGGTCTCCAGCCTGCTGGTCGGCTACACCCTGATCGTCACCTACGCCCTGGCGCTCCCCTTCCAGGTCGAAGGGGACCACCGGCTCCCCCGCGCCCTGCTGGCGATCTTCAACTCCCTCTTCCTGCTCGCCTTCTTCACCCTCCACTTCGGCGGGTTCCATTTCGTCCACAGCATCTTCCTGAACGCCTTCTTCCCCCTGACCGGGGCGGACGTATTCGGGACCAGCCCTCCGGAGACCGCCGGCTGGTGGCTCTCATTGATCGGAGAGGCTCTGCGGCGTTACTGGCCCTTCGTGCTCTTCAGCGCCCTCTCGGCCCGCGAGGCCTTCCGGCGGGCGGGGAGTGGTTCGGACGACACCCCCTTGATGGCTCCGTACAAGAACGTGGTCCGGATGCATCTGATGATCTTCGTCTTCGCCTTCCTCTCGATCACCGGGTTGGAGGGCTGGGGACTCTGGATCCTGCTCTGCTTCTACTTCTTCCCCCTCGGAGCGCTGCTGCGCACCCTGCGCGGCCGCCCGGGGAGAACGACCGAGGTGCCCTCATGACGCTCTCTCTTTCCTTTCGTCGTCGGTCGGCCGTGCGGCTGGCGGCCGCTCTGCTCACCCTGGCCCCGGCGATCCTTACCCCCGTCCACGCCCAGACCGGGGCCGTGCTCGACTCGGTACGCGCCTTCGTCCAGGCCGAGGTGGCCCGTCAGGGCCTGCCCGGGCTCTCCATCGCCGTGGTCGTGGACGACCAGCTGGTCTGGTCGCAGGGGTTCGGTTTCGCCGATCTGGAGTCGGGGGACCGGGCCACCGGTTCGACCTTCTACCGCATCGGCAGCGTCTCCAAGCCGGTGGTGGGGACCGCCCTGATGCAGCTGGTGGAACAGGGACGGGTCGACCTGGATGCGGACATCCGGACCTACATCCCGCAGTGGCCGGCCAAGCCGTGGCCGATCACCGTGCGCCACCTGGTCACCCACACCTCGGGCATCCGGCACTACCGGGGGGATGAGTTCAACAGCATGGTCCGTTACGACGACCTGGTCGCCCCGCTCGACATCTTCAAGGACGACCCGCTCCTCTTCGAGCCCGGCACCCGCTTCTCCTACAGCACCTACGGCTTCAACCTGGTAGCCAACATCGTCGAGAACGTCAGCGGACTGCCGATCGAGGTCTACATGCACCGGTACGTGTTCGAGCCGGCCTGGATGAACGACACCGGTATGGAGGACAAGGTGGAGATCCAGGCCGGGCGGGCGGCCTACTACGACCGGGACCGGGAGGGCCGGCTGGTCAACTCCCCCTATGCCGACCTGTCCAACAAGTACGCGGGCGGGGGGATCACCTCGACCGTGGAGGACCTCTGCCGCCTCCATATCGCCTATGCCCGCGGCCGGATGATGAAGCCGGAGACCGAGGCGCTGATGTACACCAACCAGCTGCTCAAGGACGGGAGCCTGGGTGGTTACGGTCTGTGCTGGCGGGTTGAGCAGGCCCGGTTCCCCGACGGCGGGAGTGCCCGGCTGGTCAGCCACTCCGGGGGGAGCATGGGGCATACCACCCTCTTCCACCGCTTCCCCGACCAGGGTTTCGCGGTGGCCATCATCTCCAACGTGCAGGGGGGGGTCAACCTGGGCCGCATCATGACCGGGGTGACCGCTCTCTTCCGGCAGGCCGGCGCTTTCGAGCACGCCCGGAGGCGGCCGTGAGGGCCGCCCTGCGGCTGGCGCTCTTGGGGGTAGTGGCGACCGCCGGCTGTGGGCGCGCCCCGGCGGTGGACACCACGGCCGCCGAGGAAACGGTCGTGACCGAGGTGTCCGGGTTGATCGAGGCCCAGGTGGCCGCCTGGAACCAGGGGGACCTGGAGGGGTTCACCTCCCTCTACGACGAGGCCTGCACCTTCCTGGCCCCGACCGGCCTGACCCGCGGCCGGACGGGCGTGCTCGAGCGCTACCGGACGCGTTATCCCGATCGGGCCGCGATGGGAGAGCTGGCCATCGAGCTGGTCGAGCTGCGTCCGGCGACTTTGACCGTGGAATGCCTGCTGGGAGTGGTCCGAGCCGAGCATATCGCCGGAGTGACGGTGGCCGGCCGCTGGAGCCTGACCTGGCCCGACCGGCCGGCCGCCTCCGGACTCACCCTGATCGTCTTCCGGCGCACCCCCCAGGGGTGGCGGATCGTCCAGGATGCCTCGATGTGAGCTCTCCTTCTCAGAAAGAGAAGCTCACCCCCAGGAAGAAGTTGAGGAAGTCGGTGTGGGAGCGGTCGATGTCGAAGACGACCGTGCCGTTCTCCAGCCGGTCGATCGAGCCCTTCTTCAGGTAGTCGGCCTCCGAGCCGAGCAGGTAGCCCAGCCGCAGGTCGAGCATGACCTTACCGACCCCCTGGCCGTTCTGCCGGCGCCGTTCGGTGCCGTCCCAGAGCAGGATGGCCACGCCCATCCGGCCGCCGTAGCTCAAAGCGAAATCGTCCAGGTTGGTCGAACTGGCGAGCGGTTCCTGGTCGTCGCTCCAGTTCAGGCTCCGGATGCTCGTCTCGGTCCAGAAGTACTTGAAACCGAACAACCCGTCCAGGTAGGGGCGGACGTCTCCCTCCGGAGGTTGCAGGCGCATCATCAGGTGGCCGAGGAAGATGTTGTTGCTGGTGGTCACCCGCACGGTCACATCGGGAATGGTCAGGCTGAAGGGTTCGGTCCGGGCCTCGTGGCCGTAGATCATGAAACCCAGGTCGAGTCCCAGCACCAGGGGGGAGCCGGCCACCCGGACACCGACGTTCCCACTCAGCCCGAGGCCGAGGTTGGGGACGTGGTCCCGGAACTCTCCCTGCGGGAAACCGAGAATCAGTCCGGCCCCGCCGGTAAAGGAGGAGGGCGGCTGGGCGGCGGCGGGCCGGGCCGGAAGGGTCCCGAGGATCGACAGCAGGAGGGCCAGCGGGAGGATCGCGGTCCGGGATCGACAGGATGAGGCGGTCATGGTCTCCACTCCCTCGCAGTCGGAGCGGCCGCACGCCCCCTCTCCGGCGATCGGCTGCGTGATTCTACTCTTAACATACGCAGGAAAGGGCGGTTTTGTCGCACGTTCAGTGCCGGACCGCGGCCAGCAGGAGCCGCCCGATCTCTTCGTTGGTGTGGATCCCGGCGAAGCGTTCCGACCCCGGGCCGATCGCGAAGAGGGGTACCAGGGCGGCGGTGTGACCGCCGGTCACATACCCCGCCACCGGGCGTCCACCACGGCCCGCCACCACGGCCAGGCCGCCGGTTTCATGGTCGGCCGTGACCACCACCAGCAGGTCGGGGCGGCCTTGGCGGAAGGCCAGGGCCCGGGCCACCGCCCGGTCGAAGTCGACCACCTCGGCGGCGACCGCTTCGAGCGGCTCGTGATCGTGGGCCCGCCAGTCGGGCTGGGAGCCTTCCACCATCAGGAAGAAACCATCCGGGTCGTGATCGAGCACCGCCAGGGCGGCGGCGGTCATCTCCGGGAGGGTCGGCTCCCGGGTCGGAGCGGATTCCGGATGTTCGACCGCGAAGAGCCCGAGCAGCCGGTCGGTCCCGGCCAGGTCGAGCCCCCGCAGACCCGGGGCATCCGAGACGAAGCGGTGGGTCCGGCGCAGGGGGGCGAGCAGGTCGCGGCCGTCCCGGCGCCGGCTGCCCTCGAACCAGCGCAGCCCACCCCCGAGCAGCACCTCGATGCCCGCCCCGGCCATCTGGACGGCGATCTCGGCCTCCTCGTTCCGGTCGGTCACATGGGCGGCGAAGGCGGCCGGGGTGGCGTGGGTCAGGCTGCAGGTGACGACCAGGCCGGTGGCCAGGCCGCGCCTCTCGGCCACCTCCAGCACCGTCTCCAGCGACCGGCCCTGGTTGTCGATGGAGATCCGGCCGTTGCGGGTGCGATGCCCGGTGGCCAGGGCGCTCGCCGCGGCGGCCGAGTCGGTCACCAGGTCGGGGTCGGCGCGGGTGTCGACCAGTCCGACCACCGGCAGGCGCCCGACCGCCAGCGAATCGGCGACCAGGAGGGCGGCGGTCCAGTGGGCCGTGCCCACCCCATCGCCGATGAAGAAGACCACCCGGACGGGAGCGGGAGCGGCGGCTGCGCCGCAGCCGGTCAGCCCGAGCAGGATGAGGCCGGCCGGCAGGAGACGGGCTCGGAGGAATCTCATGGCGGAGGCAGGATAATCCGCCGGGCGGGCGGAGGGAACGCCGTTGTTCAGCCGATCGGACCGAGGTTCCAGCCGAGGGCCAGCAGGTGACCGTCGCCGAGCAGTCCCCCCGGGCGCCAGACGTAACTGAGCCGCCACGGCCGGGTCTGCCAGGCCATCCCCACCGTCAGGTCGAAGGCGCCGGGACCGCCGGCCAGAGAGGCGTCCACTCCCCCCGTGTGGATCAGGCCCACGCGCAGGGCGGCCTGCGGATGGGGGCGCCATTCCCCCCCACTCCCCCAGACCACGACCCGGTCTCCGGCCCGGTAGAGCAATTCGGAGGAAACTTCCCACCGTCCGGAGGCGGGTGACCAGGCGCCCCCCGCCCGCAGCCGGACCGGCAGGTGCGTCCCTTCCCCGGAGGCGAAGGGGGAGAGCACCACTCCGGCGTTGGAGAGCCCGCCGCGCAGTTCGAGACCGCCCAGCCGGTGCTTGACGGCCACCGCGCCGGTGAGGGCGAAGGCGCTGGCCTGGTCGATCCGGGAGACGGTCACGGTCGCCCCGGCGCCGATCCGGGTGCTCCCCTCCTCCAGCAGCGGGAGGGCCACCGAGAGGGCGGCATCACCCGGGGTGAAGCTGCCGCCGAATACCCCCAGCCGGTCGTCCAGGGCGGTTCGGCGCTGCTCCCCGTAGGTGAGGGTGCTGAGCAGCAGGGCCACCGGCCGGCTGCCCAGACGGAGACGGGCGGCCACCGCCGCCCACTCCAGTCCGAGGGCGTGGGTGCCGCCGGCCATCTCCACCGCCGGACCGGGACCGGAAACCACGGAAGGGTCGACGGCCAGTCCCAGCAGGTCACCCGCCAGGGCCTGCCCCCCCAGGGCGCTCCCCCGGGCCAGCAGCATCAGGTCGTGGAGGGGGATCGAGTTCTGGGCTCCGACCGGGGTGACCACCAGGGTGGCCGCCAGCAGCCCGAGGAGCGCGAGCCGATGCCGGCCGCCGCGGCTCACAACCCGTACTGCCGGATCTTGTAGCGTAGTGCCCGGGTGGAGAGACCGAGCAGCTCGGCGGCCCGGGTCCGGTTGCCGCCGACGTTTTCCAGCACGCGCTCGAGGATTCTCCGTTCGGTCCGCTCGATCTGTTCCTTCAGGGTCATCCGTTCGACTTCGCTCTCCCCACTCCCATCCTCCTCCCAGCCGCTCCGGCCCAGGATGTTCAGGTGTTCCTCCCCCAGCACATCCCCTTCGGCCAGCACCACCGCGTTCTCGATACAGTTCTCCAGTTCCCGTACGTTGCCCGGCCAGTCGTACTCCATCATGGCGTCGAGCGCACCCTGGGTGATCCGCTTCGGAGTCGCCGGGTTGCGTTCCGCCAGCCGGCGGATGAAGTGATCGATCAGGGCGGGGATGTCCTGTTTGCGCATACGCAGGGGGGGGATGTGGACCGGCACCACGTTGAGCCGGTAGTAGAGGTCTTCGCGGAAGAGGCCGTTGTCCACCATCTCCTTCAGATCCTGGTTGGTGGCCGCCACGATCCGCACATCCACCTCGATCCGGCGGTTGCTGCCGATCCGCTGGAAGGCATGCTCCTGCAGCACCCGCAGCAGCTTCCCCTGGAGGTCGGGCCCGAGCAGGCTGATCTCGTCCAGGAAGATGGTGCCGCCGTCGGCCGCCTCGAACTTCCCCTTCTGCATCCGGTAGGCACCGGTGAAGGCCCCCTTCTCGTGTCCGAAGAGTTCCGACTCGATCAGGGTAGGGGGGATCGAGGCGCAGTTCACTTCGACCATCGGACTGCGGGAGCGGGGGCTGTTGTAATGGATGGCACGCGCGATCAGTTCCTTGCCGGTCCCCGATTCCCCCTGGATGATCACCGTGGCGTTGGTGGGGGCCACCTTCCTCACCTTGCGGAAGATGTCCTTCATCACCCCCGAGGCGCCGATGATGTTCTCGAAGGAGAAGCGCTCGGTGACGATGCCGCGCAGTTCCAGGTTCTCCAGGCGCAGGGCCCGCTGCTTGAGCGCCTTGTCGAGCACGACCAGCAGTTCTTCGATGTCGACCGGTTTGGTCAGGTAGTCGAAAACCCCGTCCTTCATCGCCTGGACGGCCGTCTCCACCGTTCCGAAAGCGGTCATGACGATGACCTGCGTCTCGGGCCACGATTCCCGAACCCGCCGGGAGAGTTCAAGCCCCGAGAGACCGGGCATCTTGAGGTCGGTCAGCAGCACCTCCACATCACCGTGGTCGCCCATCAGGGCGAACGCCTCCTGCCCATCGGGCGCCGTCAGGACCGTATGCCCCTGCCGGGAGACGATGGTGTTCAGCCCCTGCAGCGTGTTGATGTCGTCTTCCGCGATCAGGATCTTGGCCATGACGCTCCCAGCTCACTCGGTAAGGTTGCCGCCCACCCCCGCGGGGATCGGCGGTTCCTTGGGCAGGGCCACGGTGACCGTGGTCCCCCGCCCCTTCTCACTGTCGATCGAGATCCTGCCCCCATGCTCCTCCACGATCCGCTGGGCGACGGAGAGACCGAGGCCCGAACCGGCGTCCCGGGTCGTGAAGTAGTAATCGAAAATCCGCGACAGGGTCTCCCGGTCGATCCCCTCCCCCGTGTCGCTGACCTGCACGACCACCCCCCCGCCCCGTTCCTCCCAGCGTCCGGTATGGAGGGTGAGTTCCCCCCCCTGCGGCATTGCCTGGAGGGCGTTGAGGATCAGGTTGAGGAAGACCTGGGTGACCCGGTTCCGGTCGACCGCCACCGGAGCCAGTTCCGGGGCGAGGCGCAGGTGGACCCGCACCCCCTGCCGTTCCGCGGTTTCCCTCTGCAGATGGACGATGTCGCTCACCAGGGCGTTCACGTCGGTGGGCTCGGGGGAGAGCACGGGGGGACGGGAGATGGTCTGGAACTCCCGGACCAGGTTCTCGAGACGGCGGATCTCCCCCGAGATCACGTTCAGGTAGGCCTGCTCCTCCTCCCCGACCCGCTCCCTCAACAGATGCAGGTTGATCTGCATGGCGTTCAGCGGATTGCGGATCTCGTGGGCCACGACCGAGGAGAACTTGGCCAGGGTGTCGAGGTGTTCCACCCGGCGGAGCCGCTCCTGGATCCGGCTGAGCTGTTCGACCATCAGGTTGAACTCGGTCGCCAGGGTGCCCATCTCGTCCCGGCCCACCACCGGGATCTTCTGGGCCAGGTCGCCGCGGCTCAACCGGTTCGCCCCCTCCACCAGGGCCCCCATCGGGCGGATAAGCCGGCGGGTGTAGATGAGGGTGGAGATGAGGGCCAGGGCCATGCCGGCGCCCACCACCGCCAGGATCTGCCATCGCATGGTGTTGACCGTGGCCTCCAGCTCCGCGACCGGCCGGTGGATTACCAGCGCCCAGGGACTCTGCCCGGTCAGCTGGTTCTGGAGGGTCAGGGAGACGGCGCTCATCGGCTCCCCCCCGGGGGAGGCGACCTCCGAGCGTACCTGCCCCGGCCGATTGAGCAGTGCCTGGCGGACCGACTCCAGGCGGGACCAGTTCGTCCCGGCGTAGACGATCGACCGGTCAGGATGGGCGACCACCAGGCCCTGCTCGTTGGTCAGGAAGGCGCTGCCGCGCTCCCCCACCCGGATGTCGTCGATCACATCCCAGATCGCCTTGACGTCCACCTCCGCGATGAGCACCCCGATCAGGTCCCCCAGCGGGGTCCGGAGCGGAGCGGCGGTCAGCACGGTGGGGGGTTCGTCCTGCCGGGGAAGCCGGGGGAGGGAGACGGTCTTCTCGTCCGCCATCACCATCCCCCAGATCTCGACGCCGTCGGGGGGAAGGCTGTTCGGTCGGGTGAAATCAGTGGTGGCCACCAGCGCGGCGGTGGTGTCCGCCGCGTAGAGGTGACGGAAGGGGGTGGTCCCCTCACTGCTCTTAGTCTGGTTGAGGAAGCGGTCGGAGAGGGTGGGATCGAGATAGAGCTGTTCAAGGGCGAGGGCGATGATCCGGAGCTGCTCCTCGATCCCGGCGGCGAACTCGTTGATCTGTCCCTTCGCCTGGTTGGCCAGCTCGGCGTTGTCCTTGTACTGGGTGTCGAGGATGGTCCGCCGCGCGATACTCACCAGCAGCAGTCCGAGGACGGCGATCGGCACCGTCACCAGCACCATGTGGTGGAGGAAGAGCCGGCGGAAGAGCCCCCCGACCAGGGGGAGGCGCTGCCCGAAGGGGTCGGCCCGGCGGCTCTTCATTTGCGCCGCCATCGGGCCAGGGGTTCCAGGCGCAGCCTCATCTGCCCCACGCTCCGCAGTTCCACGACATCCCCATCCACGACCCAGTACTGCTGCGTGGAGAAGTAGAGGGGTATCAGGGGAGCGTCTTCTTCGAACCGGTTGAGAGCTCCCTGCCAGTACAATTCGGGATTACTCCCCGCCCCCTGCATCACCGCGACCAGGTTCGAGTTGAAGTTGGGGCTGCGATAGCGCACGAAGTTGGTCCCCTCCGCGATCGCCGCCGCTCCGAACCAGTGCCGGAAGGCCTCCGGCGTGGGGGGCATCGTCATTTCATAGATGGCCAGGTCGTACTCCCCCGAACGCAGGCGACCCCGGAGCTCATCCGGGCTGACCGGGATCGCCTCGATCAGGAAACCGAGCCGCTGCAGGTCGTTCTTGATGTTCCGGGCCATCTCCTCGTACATGGCGACGTGATCGGGGTAGTGGAGCCGGAGTTGGACAGACCGGCCTGACGGATCGGTCAGTACGTCACCCGAGTGGCTGAATCGGAGCTGGGTCAGCAGGTTCATCGCCGGCCGGCGGCGCGGACGCCCCGACACCCCTTCATCGGGGGGACGCGGCTGGATCGGCAGGTTGGCGATGGGGGAGAGTTCGCGAGGGACTCCCAGCCGGAGTCCTTCCCGGTCGATGGCCAGACGGATCGCGTAACGTACCTCGCTCTGGACCAGCAGCGGGGACTCGTTGTTGAAAGCCAGGTAGTAGAAGTGATCGGGCCTCGGGAAGTACCGGAAGTGCAGGTTGCGGCGGCTGGTCGACTGCGCCTGCAGCTCGGCGCTGGCCTGCCAGGTCAGCAGGCCGGCCACGTCCACCTCACCGGTGACCACGCCCTGGATGAGCTGCCGCTCGGTGGCATAGAAGTGGATGGTCACTTCCCGGATGGCGGGGCGTCCCTGGAAGTAGCGGTCGAAGGAACGGAGCGTGATGACCCGGTACCGACCTTCCGGACCGGGCTGAGGCTGCCCGATCTCGAAGGTGTAACCACCCAGACCGACCGGCTGCAGGAACGCCCGGGAGAGGGCCTCGCGCATCGTGGCGAGGTCCCCCCGGATGCTTCTGGCGGTCTCGGCGGGCAACGGCACCACCCGGGCCACCCGGTAGGGCTGCTCCCGCCGGCGCCGGGAATCCATGGTGAAGGTGATCGAACCGTCCTGGTTGACCACCACCGTGCTGACCAGGCCGAAGGCGGGATCCACGTCGGGATCGCCCGCCAGGGCGAGCCGCCGGTAGAGATCGATCGTCTCCCGCACGTCCTGCGGATCGAGTTCGCTCTCGTTCTGGAAACGCACCCCCTCCCGGAGCTTGAGCGTCCAGCTCCCCCGGACCGTCTCCTCGGCGAATGAGGTGACCAACTGCAGCACCGGTTCCTCCCCGGGAGTCGTGTTGTGGCCAATCAGGCCCGGTCCATAGACCTGGCGCATGATCCAGGCGTAGGCCCCGTCGGTCTGCAGGTCGGGGGGGAGGGGAAGAAAGTTGCCGGCAGCGACGAACCCGATGCGCAGCTCGCGCTGCTGGGGGGGGAGGGGGCGGGGAGCGGGGTACACCTCGCCGCCGGGTGCGTCCGGTCGGGACCCACCCAGGACGACCAGGGCCGCCAGGGAGAACACGGCCCCGCACTTTCGACCGCTGGTCCTCATGGGTCGAGGGTGTCCTCCTGCCCCGGGACGTCCTCGCTCCGCCGCCGCCCGTGGGAGATCCACTCGGGGTCGGCGAACCGCTCCCGGAGTCCGCGGGCCCGCCGCTCCTCGGCGGGCTGCAGTCCCCCGGGCTCCAGCACCACGTCGAGCGAGCGGGCGAATCCCTCCGCGAACGGCGGGGCCAGCTCGGCGGCATCGATCGTGCGGCCCAGGAGCGCGGAGCAGTCTACCGTCGCCTGGCGCAGCGCCGCTTCTTCGGCCCGGGGATCGGGGCTCTCCAGGTACCAGGGGAGCCGCAGGTGCTCTCCTCCCAGCAGGATGGAACCGTGCTGCATCAACCAGCCTCCCCGCCGCCGCTGTGCGGAGCCTACCACTTTGCGGCCGCCGGCGACCAGTTCATACCGGCCGGCGGCGGTGAAACAGGGATTGCGGGTCTCCAGCCCGGCGGCCCTCGTCCGGCGCGTCTTCTCCAGTCCCACCTCGATCCCGACGGAGGCCAGACCGGCCTTCAGCCCCCCGGCCAGCCAGCGGTAGGCGGCCAGGGTACCCCCCGGAGGGGCCGGTGCGGTGACGCTGTAGGTGAGTTCTTCGGCGTGCAGGATGGCCCGGCCGCCGGTCGGTCGCCGGACGACCCCGTAACCGTCCCGCTCCAGCCGGGTCCAGTCCACCTTCGGCCCGCCGCGCTGGTTGGCGCCCAGCGAGAGGGTGTGGGGCCGCCAGGTATAGAGCCGAAGCGTCGGTCCGCCCCCCCTTTCGGCCTCGAGCAGGAGGGCTTCGTCCACCGCCATGTTCCAGGCCCCGTCGGCCGCTGGATCGAGCATCAGCCGCCAGAGAGGCCGGTTCATCCCCCTCCCTTCGATCCGCGTCCCGGCCGGTTCAGCCCGAGCCGGGCGAGGGCGGAGCGGGCAGCCTCCTGCTGTGCCTGTTTCTTGGAAACCCCGCTACCCGATCCCAGCACTTCGCGGTTGAGCATCACCTCCACGGTGAACCGCTTCCGGTGGTCGGGACCTTCCTCGCGGGCCGTCCGGTAGGAGAGGTGACCGATCTTGCGCCGCTGTACGTGTTCCAGGAGCAGACTCTTGTAGTTGCCCAGGTCGGGCAGCTCGGTCACTTCCGGCAGCCGGTTGACCACCCGGGCCAGGACGAGCCGGCGGGCGGGCTCCAGCCCACCGTCCAGGAAGACCGCTCCGATGAGCGCTTCCAGAGCATCGGCCAGGATGCTCGGACGGTCCCGGCCCCCGGTCTCCGCCTCGTTGACCGAGAGTCGCAGTCCCTCCCCGATCCCGAGGTCCCGGGCGCTCTTCTCCAGGCCCTGCCGGGAGACGAGCAGCGACTTGAGCTGGGTGAGGTCCCCTTCCTGCTTGGAGGGGAAACGATGGAAGAGTTCGAGGGCGACGATGAGGTCGAGGACGGTGTCCCCGAGGAACTCGAGACGTTCGTTGGAGACCCGATCCTCCCCTCCCCGGCTGCCGATGATGGACCGGTGGGAGAGAGCCTCCACGAGCAGGCGCGGGTCTCGAAAGCGGTAGCCCAGTCTGCGCTCGAGCGCCGCTATGGGCGGCGGAAGCCGGACCGGTCGGGTGAGCAGCCGCCGCAGGCGGCGGGGGTCAAACCGTTTCGTCGAATCGCCTCACTGCGAGGGTCACGTTATGGCCCCCGAAACCGAAACTGTTGCTCAACCCCACCTCGAAAGCCCGCTCCACGGGGGCGTTCGGGGTGTAGTTCAGCGTGCATTCGGGGTCCGGGATCTCATAATTGATCGTGGGCGGGATCCGCCCTTCGCGTACCGCCAGGGTCAGGAAGATGAACTCCACCGCGCCGCTGGCGCCGAGCAGATGGCCCGTCATCGATTTGGTGCTGCTGATGTTCAACTCACCGGCTCCGGGCCCGAAGACCTCGCCGATGGCCAGACTCTCGACCGCGTCGTTGTACCGGGTGCTTGTTCCGTGGGCGTTGATGTAGCCGACCTCTTCGGGGGCGGCCCCGGACATCCGCAGCGCCATCCGCATGCTATCCGCCATCCCCTCCCCCTTCGGGTCGGGAGTGGTCATGTGATAGGCGTCGGCCGTCTGCCCGCCGCCGATGAACTCGGCGTAGATGCGTGCCCCGCGGGCCCGGGCGTGCTCCAGGGTCTCCAGCACCACCAGGCCGGCCCCTTCGGCCATGATGAAGCCGTCGCGCCCGGCGTCGAAGGGACGGCTGGCGCGCTGCGGTTCGTCGTTACGCGTGCTGAGTGCCTTCATGGCGCAGAAACCGCCCACGGCCAGCGGGGTGATCGGAGCCTCGGTCCCCCCGGCCAGCATGATGTCGGCGTACCCGAGCTGCAGCAGGTTCCAGGCGTCGAGCAGGGCGTGAGCAGCGGAGGCGCAGGCGGAGACGGTGGAGTAGTTGGGTCCCCGCAGCCCGTAGCGGATGCTGATGTCGCCGGCCGCCATGTCACCGATCATCATCGGGACGAAGAAGGGACTGATACGGTCGGGCCCCTTCGCGGCGAGGACGTTGGCCTGGTCCTCCAGGGTCTTGATGCCGCCGATACCAGAGGCGATGATGACGCCGAAACCGCGGCGGTCGATCCGCTCCAGGTCGATCCCGCTGTCCTGGAGCGCCTCCGCGGCCGCGATGTTGGCATAGACCAGGAAGGGGTCGGCGCGACGGGCCTCCTTCCGCTCCATCCGGCTGCGCTCGAGGTCGAAGGGGAGCACCTCGGCGGCGATACGCGTGGTATAGGCGGAGGCGTCGAACCGGGTGATCGGTCCGACCCCGGAACGCCCTGCCAACACGCTCTCCCACGACTGCCGGGTGTCGACACCCACGGGGGACAGTGTACCCAGACCCGTCACGACGATACGTCGTCGCACGTTCGACCTGCTTTCGAGGCAGTGGACCGGTGGTGGCCGGTCGCGACGGTTACTGATTCAGGTGCTGGTCCAGGTAGGCGACCGCTTCGCCGACGGTGCGCATCTTCTCCGCGTCCTCGTCGGGGATCTCGAGGTCGAACTCCTCCTCGAAAGCCATGACCAGCTCGACGGTGTCCAGGGAGTCGGCGCCCAGGTCGTCGACGAACGAGGCTGCGGCGGTCACCTGTTCGGCATCCACGCCGAGCTGCTCGACGATGATGTTCTTGACGCGTTCCTCGATGCTTGCCATACGGGACTCCTTGTGCCTGTCACGGGGTTGGGGTGGTTCTTCCCCCGGAGCCGGCGGCTCCGACCCCCGCAGTTTATGCAATCCGGGCCTCTTGTCTAGTGTCCTGAGTCAGAATTTCGCATCATTTCGTTGTGCCGACGTCCTTTATCACATGTACAGTCCACCATCCACCTGGATGGTCTGACCGGTCAGGTAGCCTGCCCGGGGAGAGACCAGGAAGGCGATCACCTCCGCCACATCCTGCGGGGTCCCGGCCCGTCCGAGAGCGACCTGCCGCAGGTAGGCCGCCTTGACCTCCTCGGGGAGCTGTTCGGTCATCTCGGTCTGGATATAGCCGGGAGCCACGGCCATCACCCGAACGCCGCGGGAACCGAGTTCCCGCGCGGCGGTCTTGGTCAATCCGACCACCCCGGCCTTGCTGGCTACGTAGTTGGCCTGGCCGGCGTTTCCCATCAGGCCCACCACCGAGGCCACGTTCACGATCACACCCGATCGCTGCTTCATCATCGGGCGCGAGACCGCTTTGATCCCCAGGAAGGTCCCGGTCAGGTTGACCTTGAGCACCAGGTCCCAGTCCGTCTGTTTCATGCGCATGATCAGGCCGTCCCGGGTGATGCCGGCATTGTTGACCAGGATGTCGAGCGAGGCGTATTCCTCCAGCGTGCGCGCCACCGCCTGCTCCCAGGAGGCCTCTTCGGTGACATCGAGGCGGAGGAAGAGCGCGTTGGCCCCTTCCACCCGTAGGTCGGCCGCGGTGGCCTCCCCCTGCTCCTCGATGACGTCGGCCACCACGACCGTGGCACCGTCGGATGCCAGCCGCCGGGCCGTCAGCGCTCCGATCCCCCGGGCTCCCCCGGTCACCAGCGCCGTCTTCCCCTCCAGTATGCCGGCCATCCCGCCTCCTCCTTCAGTTTGAGACCGCTTCGACCACGGCTGCGATCTCCTCCGGCTCCCCCGCGCCCGATGCGACCGCACCGGGCACGCTCCGCTTGAGCAGACCCCGGAGCACACTGCCGGGACCGCTCTCCACCCATCGGGTGGTCCCCATCCGGTCCAGCTCCTGCATCGATTCCGCCCAGCGGACCGGGTAGACGATTTGCAGACCGAGCAGTTCGCGGATCTCCTCGGGTCGCACGGCCGGTCGCGCCGTCACGTTGCTCACCACCGGGATGGACGAGGAGCCGACCTCCACCTGGCGGAGCGCCTGGCGTACCGGTTCCACCGCGCTTTCCATGAGCGGGGAGTGGAAGGCGCCGTGCACCTTGAGGGGGATGACCCGCTTGGCGCCCGCTTCCCGGCAGGCCGCTCCGGCCACCTCCACGGCGGCGCGCTGCCCGCTGATGACGGTCTGGTCGGGGGCGTTGTAGTTGGCCGGCTGGACGATCCCCGCCTTCCCCGCCCGCCGGCAGGCCGCCCGGACCTCCTCGGAGCCCAGACCCATGACCGCGGACATGGCCCCCGGGTGGGTCTCGCCGGCCGCCTGCATCGACTCGGCCCGGACCTGCACGACCTTGAGCGCGTCGGTCAGGCTGAGGGCTCCGCCCACCACCAGGGCGGAGTACTCCCCGAGGCTGTGACCGGCGGCGAAGTCGGGACGCACCCCGGCCGCACCCAGTGCGACGGCCATGGCCACCGAGTGGACCAGGATGGCCGGCTGGGTGTGGACGGTCTGCAGCAGGATATCCTCGGGACCTTCGAACATGATCCGGCGGAGGTCGTAGCCGAGGGCCTCGCAGGCCTGGTCGAAGACGGCCCGCACCTCTCCACTCCCCTCCTCATAGAGGAGATGGCCCATGCCCACCGTCTGGGCACCCTGGCCCGGGAAGAGGAAGGTGATCCTTCGGCTCATCGTTCGACCACCGGTTGAGGGTCGTGGTTACGGCATCCGCCTTTTCAGAGGCGGACGATCAGGGAACCCCAGGTGAAGCCGGCCCCGAAGGCGACCAGCAGGACGGTGCTTCCCTCCGGGGCGCGCCCCAGCTTTCGGGCCTCGTCGAGGGCGATCGGGATGGAGGCCGCCGAGGTGTTCCCATATTCCTGGACGTTGATGTACACCCGCTCGGGAGGGAGGGCCAGACGCTGGGCGGTCGCATCGATGATGCGGATGTTGGCCTGGTGGGGGATCAACAGGTCGATCCGGTCCGCTCCCAGCCCGGCCAGTTCCAGTGCCTTCTCGGCCGAGAAGGTCATGGCCCGGACCGCCGATTTGAAGACCTCGGAGCCTTCCATATAGAGGTAATGCTGACGGTTCTCCACCGTCTGGTGCGAGGCGGGCAGCCGCGAGCCGCCGGCCGGCAGTTTGAGCAGGCGTCCCAGGCTCCCGTCGGCCCCGACGTAGGCGGCCAGCACGCCGCGCTCCCCGTCTCCCGGTCCGTAGATGGCCGCCCCCGCCCCATCCCCGAAGAGCACACAGGTGCTCCGGTCCTGCCAGTCGGCAAACCGGGTCAGCGTCTCGGCGCCGATCACTCCCACGATCCGGAACTGCCCGGCGGCGATCAGGCTGTTGGCCAGCATGGAAGCGTAGATGAACCCCGCACAGGCCGCCGAGACGTCGAAGACGGGGATCTTGGGCAGTCCCAGCCGGTCTTGCATCACGCAGGCGGTGCTGGGGAAGAGCATGTCGGGCGTGGCGGTGGCCACGATGACGGCGTCCAGGTCCGCCTGCCCCAGTCCGGCGTCGGCCAGGGCAGCCTTGAGGGCGGCGGCGGCCAGGTCGCTGGTCGCCTGGTCGTCGGCGATGATGTGGCGCCGCTTGATACCGGTGCGGGTGGTGATCCACTCGTCCGAGGTCTCCACCATGCGTTCCAGATCCTGGTTGGTGAGGATCTGCTCGGGCGCGTAGTGCCCCGTCCCCAGGATCCGGCTGGCTCCCCGGGTCCGGTCAGTGAAGGTGGGCGGCATGGATCGCTTCCAATCGGGCTTTGATGTGTCCGTTCAGGCCCTCCCGGACCATGCGCACGGCGACCTGGATGGCATTGCGGATCGCCTTGGCAGAGGAGCCTCCGTGGCAGATGATGACGACCCCGTCGATCCCCAGCAGCGGGGCGCCGCCGAACTCCTCGTAGTCCAGGTCCTTCTTGAGTCGCTGGAAGACCGGTGCCATGAGGAGGGCGCCCACCCAAGCCAGGGGGCTGCGGGCCAGTCCCCGTTTGATCCCGGCGGTCATGAAGCTGACGACTCCCTCGGCGAACTTCAGCAGGATGTTGCCGGTGAAACCGTCGCAGACGGCGACGTTGACATCCCCTCTCAGGATATCGCGTCCCTGGATGTTGCCGACGAATTCGAGTCCCGACTCCATCAGGAGACGGTGCCCCTCCACGACGGTGTCGGTCCCTTTCCCGCTCTCCTCGCCGATGGAGACCAGTCCCACCCGGGGCCGCTCGATCCCGAAGACATACTCGGCATAGAGACTGCCCATGATACCGAACTCCACCAGGTTGCCGGGCCGGCAGTCGGGATTCGCCCCCACATCCAGGAGCAGGGTCGTACCCGCTTCCGAGGGGAAGACGGTGGCGATGGCGGGACGGGACACACCGGCGAGCCGGCCGAGGGTGAAGAGGGCCGAACCCATCACCGCACCCGTATTGCCGGCCGAGACCACGGCCTGCACCTCGCCGGCCCGATGCCGGCGCATGGCGACCGCGATGGAGGAGTCCTTCTTGCGCCGCACGGCTGCGGCCGGTGCCTCATCCATGGCGATGGTCTCGGAGGCGTGCACGATCGAGATGGGGAGGCCGTGGATCATCCGATCGAAGTGCTCCCGCAGGAGCGGCTCATCGCCGACCAGCACGATCTCGTAGCGGCCCGCACCCGCCGCCGCGGCCTCCACGGCGCCGGCCACGATTCGCTCAGGGGCATGGTCCCCCCCCATCGCATCGACCGCTATTCGGATCTTGCCGTCGGACACGGGTCTTGAGGATCAGACCTCGCGGGGGAAGATCACCTGCCGGCCGCGGTAGTACCCGCAGTTGGGGCAGGCGCGATGGGCCAGCTTGGGCTGGCCGCAGTGATCGCAGGTGGCCAGGGACGGCGCTGCGAGAGCGTGGTGACTGCGCCGCTTCTTCTTGCGCGTCAGCGACGTCTTCCTCTTGGGGACGGCCATGGGTCCTACTCCTTCGGGCTGTCGTCGAGCAGGGGACGCAGCACGGCCCAGCGGGGATCGTCCGCCCGGTGGCTGCATGAACAGCTCGACACGTTCAAGTTCTCGCCGCAGGTCGGACAGAGACCCCGGCAGTCCGGGCGGCAGAGCGGTTTGATCGGCACGCTCAGGATCAGGGCTTCACGCACCGGAGCGTCGAAGGCGATCCAGTCCTCCCCGACAAAGGGAGCCGTCTCGTCTTCGTCTTCCATTCGGAGACCGCCTGGTCCCGACCTCAGGACCAGGTCGAGTTCCGTCTCGATCCCGCTCTCAAAGGGCTCCAGGCAACGCCCGCATTCCTGCTGTGAAGTGGCCCGGACCACCCCCTGCGCCCGGATCAGGGTCCCGGTGATGGTGAGGGCCAGTTCGAGTCCGACCTCCCCGTCGACCCGCAACAGATCCTCGGGCAGCTCCAGGGAGGCTCCGGTGGCGGTCAGGGTTCGTTCGTGACGGCCCTCCCCCAGGCCCCGCAGGTCGATCGAGAAAGGCCGGTCCAGCGCCGCCATGGCTCCCCTCCGGACGACAGAACCTCTCAATATAGGTGACCACCCGGCCCCGTCAACCGCACCATCCCGACGTCAGAGTCCCGCTCCCAACCCGGCCAGCTCCCGCTCGGTAAAGAAGAAGAGCACTTCCCGCTTCCCGTTCTCGACCGAATCGGACCCGTGGACCGTGTTCACCCCCACGTCCTGCCCGTAGAGGGCCCGGATGGTGCCTGCTTCCGCCTTGGTCGGGTCGGTGGCCCCGATCACCCGCCGCAGGTGGGCCACCGCGTCTTCGCGCTCCAGCGCGGTCGCCAGGATCGGTCCCCCGGTCATGTAGATGACCAGTTCCTCGAAGAAGGAACGGCCGGCGTGGACCGCGTAGAAGGCCTCGGCCTCAGTCCGGGTCAGCCGGAGCAGGCGCAGACCGCGGACCTTGAAACCTTCCTGTTCGATCCGGGTCAGGATGTCGCCGACGTGCCCGTTCGCCACCCCGTCGGGCTTGATGAGCATGCAGGTGAGTTCCATTCCCCTCCCCGATCCTAGTGTCCCGAGTCAGAATTTCGCATCAATTCGTTTATGCCAGAGCCTGGGCGACGGTGCGTCCGATCTCGGCCGGGCTGATGCAGACATGCACCCCGGCCTCCTTCAGGGCGGTCATCTTCTCGGCCGCGGTCCCGCCGCCGCCGCTGATGATGGCACCGGCATGCCCCATACGGCGTCCCGGCGGCGCGGTCTGCCCGGCGATAAAGGAGACGACCGGCTTGTCGAGATGCTCCGCGATCCAGGCGGCCGCCTCCTGCTCGGCGTTGCCGCCGATCTCGCCGATGAGGACCACGGCGTCGGTCCCCCCATCCTCAGCGAAGAGCTCGAGCAGGTCGGTGAAGGTGGAACCGATGACCGGGTCCCCGCCGATTCCCACTGCGGTGGATTGCCCCAGTCCGACCGCTCCGAGCTGTCCGACCGCTTCGTAGGTGAGGGTCCCGCTGCGGCTCAGGATCCCCACCCGGCCGGGCCGGTGGATGAAGCCGGGCATGATGCCGACCTTGGCCTCCCCCGGTGTGATCACACCGGGACAGTTGGGGCCAACCAGCCGCGCCCCCTTCTCCTGCACCACCTTCTTGGCCCGGGCCATGTCGAGGGCCGGGATCCCTTCGGTGATGCAGACGATGAGCGACAGGCCGGCCTCGGCCGCCTCCATGATGCCGTCGGCGGCGAAGGCCGGAGGTACGAAGATCACGCTCGCATCGGCCCCGGTCTGCGCGACGGCCTCGCGGACGGTGTCGAAGACCGGCACGCCGAGGTGTTCCATCCCTCCCTTGCCGGGCGTGACCCCCCCTACGACCTTCGTGCCGTAGGCGATCATCTGCTCGGTGTGGAAGGTCCCCTCCCCCACCGTGATGCCCTGAACGAGGAGCCGGGTGTCCTTGTTGACCAGGAAGCTCATGGCTGGGCTCCTAACCCTTGAGGGTGGCGACGGCCTTCTCGGCGGCGTCCTTGAAGTCGGTGGCGACCCCGAAGTCGAGGCCCGAGGATTGAAGGATGCGCCCCCCCTCCTCGGCGTTGGTCCCTTCCAGGCGGACCACCACGGGGACGTTCACCTCGACCCGGTTCATCGCCTCGACGATCCCCTGGGCGACCACGTCACAGCGCACGATCCCGCCGAAGATGTTGATGAGCACCGCCTTCACGTTCTGGTCGCTCATCAGGATGCGGAACCCGTTGGCCACCGTGTCCACGTTGGCGGCCCCGCCCACATCGAGGAAGTTGGCAGGCTCGCCGCCGGCCGCCTTGATCAGGTCCATCGTGGCCATGGCCAGGCCGGCGCCGTTGACCATGCAGCCGATGTTCCCGTCCAGTTTGATGTAGTTCAGGTCGTACTTGTGAGCCTCGACCTCCAGCGGTGCCTCTTCGAACGGGTCATGGAAGGCCGCGATCCAATCGTGCCGACCGAGCGCGTTGTCGTCGAAGTTCATCTTGGCATCCAGCGCGATCACTTCGCCCGTGGCGGTCACTACCAGCGGGTTGATCTCGGCCAGGCTGGCGTCGGTCTCCAGGTAGGCCTTGGCGAGCAGGGAGAAAAACCGGGCGGCGTTGGCCGCCTGCTTCCCCTTGAGCCCGATTCCGAAGGCCAGGGCGCGGGCCTGGAAGGGGAGCAGCCCCCGCTCCACGTCGAACCACTCCTTGATGATCTTCTCCGGGGAGCGGGCCGCGACCTCCTCGATCTCCACCCCCCCCTCGGCCGAGGCCATGAAGGCAGGCCGCTCAGCGGAACGGTCGAGCACGATGCCGGCGTAGAGCTCGGCGGCGATGTCGACCCCCGCCTCTACCAGCACCCGGCGCACGATCTGTCCAGCCGGTCCGGTCTGGTGGGTCACCAGCGGCTGGCCCAGCATACCGGCGGCGGCCTCCCGGGCCGCGGCGGGGTCCTTGACCACCTTCACCCCGCCCCCCTTCCCCCGGCCGCCGGCGTGGATCTGGGCCTTCACCACCACGACTCCGCCCCCCAGCTCCCGGGCGGCCTGCTCGGCCTCCTCGGGGGTGGTGGCCACGCGGCTCTCGGGGACGGTCACGCCGTACCGGCGCAGGACCTCCTTGGCCTGAAACTCGTGGACCTTCATGGCTGCGTCCCTTTCCGGGTTGTATGGGTCAGCGTCGGAAGAACCGCGGGCGTTCCTCTCCCCGTACGGGCTTCTCGAGGGCCGGTGTCTGGTTGGAGAGGGGCTGCGGCGGATCGGGTTCCGACATGAAGATCTCGTCCAGCGATTCAAGCGCGTTGAAGGAGTCCGCCTCCTTGATCAGGTCGAAACCGATCCGGTCCTGGAAGGCGATGACCTCCACCCGCTTCCCCAGGTTCTGGACCGCCCGGACCAGCCGGACGAAGTCGGAGTCCCCGGAGGCGAGCACGATGACGTCCAGGTTCTCCGCCTGGGTTAACATGTCCACGGCCAGCTCCATGTCCATGTTGGCCTTCACCCGCCCGTCGGAGGAGCGGGTCCATTCCTTCTCGATCACCTTGAATCCGATGTCGCGCAGGGCGCTGATGAAGCCCTTCACCGGCTTCGGGTTGTCGGGGTCCACGGTGACGTAGGCGTTGCTGCGCAGCAGCTCGCGCCCCCCGGAGACGTACTCCTTCAGGACCCGGTAATTGATCGACGGGCCATCCTTGCGATAGAGATTGGCCGCGTCCACATAGAGCCCGGCTTTCAGTGGCATTGTCTGGATCCTCCCGTCGGCCCCCTGATCGTGATAGCGAGGGCCCATACGGCCCGTCTCAACCGGCGGCCTGGGAGCCACCTCCTGGTCGACGGACCTAGCCTTCGATAAGGGTGCCGCTGCGGCGGGCCAGGATCTCCGCCGCCTGGTCGAGCAGGCCAATGTAGACCCGTTCCCCGCCGTGTTCCAGGAAACGGATGGCCGCCTCGATCTTGGGCCCCATGCTGCCGGCGGGGAAGTGCCCCTCCGACAGGTACCGGCGCGCCTCTTCCAGGGTCATCCGGGAGAGATCGCGCTGCTGCGGCGTGTCGTAGTACAGCGAGACGTGCGGCACGCTGGTCAGGATCAGGAACTCGCTCGCGCCGATACCGTTGGCCAGCACGGCCGAAGCGCGGTCTTTGTCGATCACCCCGTCCACCCCGGTGAGGTGACCCCGCTCGTCGCGCAGGACCGGCACCCCGCCGCCGCCGGCGGCGATCACCACCATCCCGGCTTCGAGCAGGCGGCGCACCACGTCCGCCTCCACCAGTTCGGTCACCCGGGGGGAGGCGACCACCCGACGCCACCCCCGGTTGCTGTCCTTCTTGACCGTCCAGCCGCGTTCCCCGGCCAGGGTGTGCGCTTCCTCCGCGGTGTAGAAGGGACCGACGAACTTGGTCGGGTCGTTGAGCGAGGGGTCGCCGGGGTCCACCACCATCTGGCTCAGGACCGTGGTGACGGTCCGGGCCGCCCCGCGGTCGATCAGCAGGCCGCGCAGGACCTGTTGGATCATGTAGCCCATTCCCCCCTGCAGATCGGCCACGATGATCGGCAAGGGGAGGAAGGGGACCTCGTGGCTGGTGTGCTCGACCCGGATCAGGTAGTTCCCGACCTGGGGACCGTTCCCGTGGGTGAGCACGACCCGGCGCCCGGCCGCGATCAGGTCGGCGATGGGCGCCAGGCTGGCCAGCGTGTTCTCGAACTGCTCGGGGATCGTCCCGGTGTCCTGCTCCCGGGTGATGGCGTTCCCCCCCAGGGCGACCACCAGGATGCCGTCGCGGTCTCCCATCTCAGAGCCCCGGTACCCGCTTGAGGACCTCGGGCAGGTCGGGGGTGCCGACCTCCTGCAATTCGTAGGTCACCCGAACGCTCGGCTGACCGATCTTGATCACCCGGCGCAGGTCGATCGGGGTACCGATGATGACCGCCTCGGCGTCGGAGGCGGCGATGGTCGCCTCCAGATCCTTCATCTGCTCGTGACCGTAGCCCATGGCGGGCAGCAGGATGCCGATCTCCGGGTACTTCTCGAACGTCTCGGCGATGCTCCCCTGGGCGAAGGGGCGCGGGTCGACCAATTCGGAGGCGCCGTAGCGGTCGGCCGCCACCACCCCGGCGCCGTACTTCATGCCGCCGTGGGTGAGGGTCGGGCCGTCCTCGATCACCAGCACCCGGCGGCCCTCGATCACCGCCGGGTCCTCCACATAGATCGGGGAGGCGGCGTCGATGATGACCGCCCGCGGATTGACCCTCTTGATGTTATTCCTCACCTTCTCGGTGTCGGCGTAGTCGGCCGTGGTCTCCTTGTTGATGATGACCACGTCGGCCATCTTCAGATTCGTCTCCCCCGGGTAGTAGGTCAGCTCGTGGCCGGGCCGGTGGGGATCGGCCACCACGATGTGCAGGTCGGGCTTGTAGAAGGGCGTGTCGTTGTTGCCGCCGTCCCAGAGGATGACGTCGGCCTCGCGCTGCGCCTCCTCCAGGATCCGGTGGTAGTCCACACCGGCGTAGACCACGATGCCGTTCACGATGTGGGGCTCGTACTCCTCCATCTCCTCGATCGTGCAGTCGTGGCGGGTGAGGTCTTCCAGCGACTCGAAACGCTGGACCGCCTGTTTGACCAGGTCGCCGTAGGGCATGGGGTGGCGGATCGCCACCACCTTCTTGCCGGCAGCCTGGAGCAGCTTGGCCACCCGGCGGGTGGTCTGGCTCTTGCCGCAACCGGTCCGGACCGCGCAGACGGCCACCACCGGGACCTTGGCCGGGAGCATCGTGCCGGCGGTGCCGAGCAGGACGAAGTCGGCCCCGGCGGCGTTGACGGTCGCAGCCAGGTGCCCGACGTATTCGTGGGAGATGTCGCTGTAGGAGAGGATGACCTGGTCGATCCGCTCCCGGGTGATGATCGCGGTGAGTTCCTCCTCGGGGAGGATGGGGATGCCCTCGGGGTAAAGGGGTCCGGCCAGCTGGGGCGGGTAGCGCCGCCCTTCAATGTCGGGGATCTGGGTGGCGGTGAAGGCCACTACTTCAGAGTCCTTATCGTCGCGGTAGACACAGTTGAAGTTGTGGAAATCCCGGCCGGCGGCTCCCAGGATGACCACACGCTTGCGCGCTGCCACGGGGATACCCTCCTGACGCTTCGCCTGGTTTCGGATGGGCGATGGCACAGTGGTGTTGCCCAGGGCGCTGATGCCGAAGGCGGGTTCCGATAGGGCAGGAAGTCGTCGCTTCCGCCCGCCGGTCTCACGAACCGGCGATGCTCCCTCTCCAGGTACCAGGGGGAGCTATAGATATCCCTAAACTAGGCTCCCGGGGGCGGCCGGTCAACCCCCCGGTCGGAATACCTAACTCGTTGCGTGATGACGGGATGGCCCGCTCAGCGGGTCACCTTGAGGATGCGGTAACGGACCGCGCCGGCGGGGATGTTGATGGCGACCTCCTCCCCCGGCTTGCGGCCGAGCAGCCCGCTGCCGATCGGGCTCTCCACACTCAGCTTGCCGCGACGGGGGTCGGCCTCCGGCGGGGCCACCAGCAGGTAGACCTCCTCGGAGCCGTCCTCCAGGTCCTGGAGCGTGACGGTGGCGCCCAGGTAGCAAGCGCCCTCCGGGATGTCGGCGTCCTCGAGGGGGCGGGCGGTGGCCAGGGTCTGCTCGAGCTTGATGATGCGGCGCTCCAGGTGCTGCTGTTCCTCCTTGGCCACGTCGTACTCGGCGTTCTCGGCCAGGTCGCCGTGCCCGCGGGCGGTCTGGATCGCCTGGCTGGCCTCCGGCCGGCGCACGAACTTAAGGTGATGGAGCTCCTGCTGCAGCGCCTCGATGGCTTCCTTGCTCAGGTAGTGCGTTTTCGTCATGAGCGATACCCGGCTTGACGTTAGCCGCGGACCACCCGGGGCGTGTCCGCGCCGATGCAAAACGGCTCCCCGCACCACGGGAAGCCGCACGCTCCGGCGGCCGCAGCCTCCGGCCGCACTGCGGGCTATATTAACCGAAGCGGCACGATCCGACGAGCACTTTTTCCGGCGGAGGGACGATGCTTTCACTGACCTGGTGGATCGGACGACCCTGGCGTTTCATCTGGGGCCCGATGGAGCTCTCCGCCATCGTCGCGGCGACCCTGCTGCTGGGAGGAGGCATCGCGCTCGGCATGCTGCTGGAACGGCGGGACGTGCGCTGGGCGGTCGCCTGGGCTCGCTGGTTCGTGGCCTGGGTCATCGACTGGGTCGAGCGCAACCCCCGGGCGATCGTCCGGACCGCCCTTCTGATCTGGTCGGTCAACAGCCTGACCGTGGGGCTGGTCGTGCTGGCCAGCTGGGCCCCCCCGCTGAGCGCGCTGCTGCTGGTGGTTGCCGGGCTCAACACCGGGGTGGGTCTGCAGCGCCTGGGCGGGACCCGGGCCCTGCTGGTGCTGCTGATGCCGCACGCCTGGATCGAGCTTCCGGCCACCTTGACCGCAGGCGCCGCCGCCCTGGAGGCGAGCGTCTACACCCTCGGCCTGAACGGATTCGATCCGGTGGCCGACCCGGTCTGGGCGCTCGCCTTCTTCCTCCGCTCCAGTCTGGCGCTGCTGCTCGGGGCGGCCGTGCTGGAAGCGGCCCTGCTCAGCGTGCGGGCCCAGGAGTAGGCGGTGGGTCACTGCCCGCGGCTTCCGGCTACTGTCCCCCCTCTCTGGGCTCCAAGGCCACGATCACACCGTTCGCGTAGTCGTAGGTGTAAAAGGTGGGCGCTGATGGGTTGTCGTCTACCACGAAGCGATGGGGCGCGAACTCCTCGGACGAGAACTCCTTCAGGTGGAACCACTTCACCGGTTTCATCGTGCGCGGATCGAACGCGTAAATGCCGAGCGTCCCGTACGGCTCCATCGGGGTGAGCCCCTTCCGGGCGACCCCGCTCACCATCACGTAGAGGAAGCCGGAGGAGGGCTGCCGGGCTACTCCGCTGAAACAGACCGCTTCGACTGGGCCGACCATCGGGCCCTGCGGACCATTCCCGCTTCGGTTGAGCCAATCCACATACTCGATGTTGGATACCACCTCGGGCAAATCCACCGGCTTCTCGAGCAGGAGCTCGCCCTGTGTGGACCAGACCTCCAGGAGCGGTCGGGACTCCCAGAGGAAGACCAGCGAGTCCCTTCCCGCGATCTCCAACAGGCCTTCGTTGGACCTTCCGACGCTCCCATCCCCCATCCCTTCGGGTCGGTAGATCTCTCCAAAATGGGCGATCAGTGTCCCGTCAATCCTGACGTGATGGATGCGTTTGAGGTCGGTCCTCCACTGGAAGGGGTCGACAATCCAAAATGCATCCGATTCGGTTAGCGTAAGGGTGGCGTTGCTCTGGATACGGAACTGCCGTGCCGAGATCCGATCGATGAACTCGGACGAGGTCGCGGAGAGGTGGAAATACGAGAGGGACATGCGCCATGTTCCCCTGTCCCCGACCCACAGGGTGGAAGTGGCCTCGTCATAAGCCAGATCCCACGGTTCGCCGAACTCGCCGGGTCCCTCTCCGGAACGCCCTATGATCTCGATCAGCTCACCGGAAGTGTCGAACCTGATCACACGTGACCGCTCACTGTCAGAAACCACCAGTTGTCCGGGGGGGATCCAGAGGATGTCTCGAGACCCCCCGATGACCTGCCAATCCTCCAAATTCGGAGAGAGCGGATCCCAGAGCGGTCTCAAGGTTAACTCGATCGACTCGATCCCCCGAATCGGCCTCGGTGCATGGACTCGGAAGAGCACGAACCAGGCGGCCACTCCGATGAGCGCGATCACCACCAGGTCGATCAGGATCCTGCGTATCCCGCCACTGATCTTCATATGGCCCCCCTCCCCGGGATGGAATCCATCCGCCCGGCTATGGAACGAGACGATTGCCGCAACTGCTCTGGCAGAGGCAGACGGCGGCCACTACCAGGTGGAGGACGCCACGGAGTCGGTGCCGCGACCGGGCGGCGGAAACCGGCATGGTTCTCATCGCGTTCTATTCCCGATAGGTGTCCCGGCTTCGGACCCGGTAGAAGTACTCGTAGCCGAGCAGAACCGCGACCAGCAGAGTCACGGGCAGGAATGGGATGAGTTCCTGCCCCCATATGTCCGGCCTGAGTGCTCCGGGCCATCTGGTTCCCAGCGCCAGCCCGACCAGCCTGCGATCCAGGGAGGACAGGTTCAATCCACCGAAAACCGGCACCAGCGCCACCACCAAGAGAACCAGCCACTGCCAGGATTTCAGGAGCGGACGGTTCCGGCGGCTCTCAAGGAGCAGAATGAAAAAAGAAAAGACGAGGCTCAGCACGAGCACGCCGGCGATGATCCAGAAGATGACTCCCTTGACGGCGACGACATCCCAGAACCCGAGCTCCTCCGGACCGGACAGGTTGCGGCCCAGGCGGAACTGAGTCACGTCCACGAAGAAGAGCAGCCAGAATCCCAGCAGGACCAGGGTGACGCCGTGCAGGCTCACGGTCCGCCCCACTCGGGCGAGGGCGATCTCCGTACGCGTGACCGGCAGGGGTAGGAGGAACCGCAGCCTCCGTTCCGCCTTGTCCACCGAGATGGTCTTGAAGGTCCAGTAGACATGCCCGGCCAGAACGAGCCACATCAGCAGACCGAACTCATCACCCAGCGAGGGACCAACAATGAAACCGGCCCCTGAGTGGTGCTCGTGGAGGGTTAAGAAGAGGGCCAGCGCCAATAAGCAGCCGTATCCGACCAGGATCGTCCGCCTGGAATACCGCAGGTCCGCCAGCAGCAGTTGCCCGGCCCGTCTAAGCACGATCCGTCCCTCCCTCCCGGTCCTTGAGGATTGCGACCGCAATCTCGTCGATGCCCAGGTGAGACACGTGAAGATCCCGGGCACCAATCGAATCCAGCTGGTGGAGTACGGCCTGGTAATCACCGGTCGTAATCCTGTGCTCGGATCCCCGGGAGCGGTGCTCGTGGATCCCGGCCATGAGCGGCAGGTCGCCGTCGAAGGTGAAGAGGATCTGCCGCCACCGGTCCACCAGGAGGTCGGTACGCTCTCGGCGGAAGATCTTGCCATCCCGGATGAAAGCCAGCTCGTCGGCCAGCCGCGAAATGTCTCCCAGCACGTGGGTGGCATAGAGGATCGAATGTTCCTCCTCCTCGGCCATGAACGCCCGCATGAGGTCCAGGGCGGTGGACCGCACGACCGGATCCAGGCCATCCGTGGGTTCATCGAAGAGGAGGAGGTGGGGCCGGTGAGCGAGGGCGGCCACCAGCCCCAATTTCACTCGGCTGCCCCGGGAGAGAACCTGCACCGGCTTTTCCAGATCCAGGTCGAGCTGCTTGGCCAGGGCGGCCGCCAGCCGCCGATCCCAGTCCGGGTAGAAGCCGGCCAGGAATCCCAGATTCTCCCGGCCGGTCCACGACTCGTAGAACGGCCGTTCCTCTCCCAGGAACCCGATCGGCAGCTTCCACTCTGTCTTCCGGGCCTGCTGAGGCAGACCCGCGACCTCCACCGTCCCCCGCTCGGGGAGAAGCAGACCGGCAATCAGGTGGAGCGTTGTGCTCTTACCCGCGCCGTTGGGACCCAGCAATCCCAGGACGGTGCCCGGCTCAAGTTCCAGATCGAGGGGCCCCAAAGTGAATCCGGGGAAGGACTTCATCAGGGTTGAAACCTTCAAGACGGCCGTCATACCGGTGCTCCTGTTGTTTTCAGGCTGTCCTCGATAATCCCGCGCACCTGGTCGGCATCCAGCCCCTGCGCCAGCGCGTCTCGTACCACCGGGGTGAGGGCCTCGCGGAGCCGTTCGAGGGCCAGCCCCTCCTTCTCGGGTCCCGACAGGGGGGAGACGAAGAACCCTTTGCCCGGCCGGGCATGGACAAGGCCCTCGCCTTCGAGGTCGGAGTAGGCGCGCTTGACTGTGATGACACTGACCCGCTGGTCCCGGGCCAACTCGCGGATGGAGGGAAGTCCATCCCCCGGCGCCAGGCGGCCGGACAGGATACGCGCCCGGATCTGCCGGGAGATCTGACCGTGGAGGGGTTCCGCAGATTGTTCGCTGAGATTCAGCAGCATGTCCCGGCTGTCCGTCCGCAATGGATATCCATGGCGAGTACTGGCCTGACCCGCTAGCTGTTTATACTATATATATACGGTAGATACAAGTCAAGCATGGAGAATCAATAGGCGGTCTTCCCCGGAATAGGGACCTCCGTTCGTCCGCTGTTGCTCAGGGCGGCCGTGCTCTGAGCGGCCGTGCTCTGAGCGGCTGTGCTCGGAGCGGCCAGGCTCAGCGTGCGGGTCCGGGAGTAGGCACTCCGGCGGGCGCCGTGGCCGACCCGGGCGGGACCGGCCCGGCCGGGTCCGGAGCGGGTGCTGGTGCACCCGGCCGGACATGGCTGGTATCGGGAGCCAGCAGCAGGCTCAGGGAGCACCCCCCGACCAGCAGCAGGATCCCGGTGAAGACGAAGCCGTTCTGGAAGGCCAGCACCTGCGCCCGGTGGGAGATCTGGCCGGCAGCCAGCGCGGTGGCCCCGGCCGTCCCGCCGCTCAGAGAGGCCAACCGGGAGAAGGGAATAGAGGCGGCCGGCAGCAGTTCCCCCATGCGGACCGCGTGCTGGTGGGCGGCGCCGGTAACGTAGGTGTTGAGCAGGGCGATCCCGAAGGCCCCCCCCACCCGCTGCATGATGTTGAGGAAGCTGGCGGCCGTGGGCACCGACCGGCGCGGCACCGCGTTGATGGCGGCGGTCATGAGCGGGGCCATCATGAGGGCCAGGCCGATCCCCCTCAGGATCTGCGGTCCGATGATGCCGGCCGCCCCGGTGAGCGGGTCGAGCCGGCCGTAGAGCAGCATCGAGACGGCCGCCGTGGCCGTCCCGATGAACACCAGCGGACGCGGGTTGAAGCGGTCGGAGAGCCGGCCCGCCACCGGCATGAAGGCCCCCACCGCGAGCGCTCCCGGCATCATCCAAAGGCCGGTCTGCAGGGTCGTGTAGCCGACCAGGTTCTCCAGGAAGATGGGCAGCAGGAAGACCCCGCCGAACAGGCCGATCGCTCGGAAGACGGCCAGCGCCATGCTCATGGTGTAGTTGCGGTAGCGGAAGAGGTTGAGGTCGAGCAGGGGCCTGGCCGCCGAGAACTCCACCCCCAGGAAGAGCACCAGCCCGATCACCGCCAGGGCCGAGGCGGTCAGCACATAGGTCGAGTCCCACCCCTTCTGCTGCCCGTTGGAGAGGGCCAGCAGTCCGGCGATCAGGAAGAGGGAGAGGAAGGCGTAGCCCAGGACGTCGAGCCGGGAGGGCTGCTCACTCCGTTCATCATGCCGTTTCATCACGATCAGCCCGGTGGCCAGCAGGAGCACCCCGATCGGCAGGTTGACCGAGAAGATGCTCCGCCAGCCGAGCCAGTCGGTCAGGTAGCCCCCCAGGGTGGGTCCCACCGCCGGTCCCACCATGATCCCCATCGACCAGATCCCCAGCGCCCGGCCCCGCTCGTGCGGCTCGAAGAGGCTGGCCACCAGCGCCATCCCGATCGGCTGGATGGCCCCTCCGCCGACCGCCTGCACGACGCGGGCGAGGATGAGCGACTCCATACTCCAGGCCAGCGCACAGAAGGCGGAACCGAGCGTGAAGAGGAAGAGACTGCCCAGGTAGAGGGTCTTGTAGGTCACCCGGTCGGTCAGCCAGCCGATCAGCGGCATGGCGACCGCGCTGGCCAGCATGAAGGCGGTGGCCACCCATTCGATGGCCTCCCGGTCCACCCCGAAGGCGCTCATCATGTGCGGCAGGGCGACGTTGACGATGCTCGAGTCGAGGATCGCCATCAGGGTCCCGGTCATCACGATGCCCAGGACCAGCCAGCGGTAGTAGCGACCCGGGGAGGGATCGCTCATCGAGAGGGACCACCCGGTCCGCTGCGGCCAGCCCCCTGCCCCCCGACATGGATGCGGACGTGGGCGGAGAGTCCGGGGAGCAGGAGTGGTTCGGTCCCCTTCCCCTCCCCATCGGAGAGGGGCAGCAGCCGGATGCGCACCGGCACGCGCTGGGAGACTTTGATGAAGGTGCCCGCGACCCCCTCGGAGGGGATCAGGCTGAAGGAGGACTGGGTCGCCTGCACGATCGAGACGACCTCACCGGGCAGCACCCGGTCGGGGTAAGCGTCGAGGCGGATGTCCACCCGCTGGCCGGGGGCGACCAGGGCCAGGTGCTTCTCCTCTATATTGGCCTCCAGCCGCAGGGTAGTGGGATCGTAGAGGGTGACCACCGGGAGGGATGAGGAGGTGTTGCTCCCCGGCTCCCGCCAGCGGCGCACGATGAGACCGGCCACCGGCGCGACGACTGCGGTCTCCGAGGCCGCGATCCGCGCCTGCTCGATCGCGCTCCGGGCCAGATCGGCGCGGGCCCGGGCGGAGGCCAGGGCGGCCTCGGCCGCCGCCAGGTCCTCCGGGCGGGTGCCCTGCCGCAGCAGGGACAGGCGCGCCTGCGCCTCGGCCAGCGACTGCCGGTCCAGTTCCAGGCCGGTCAGCAGGCGGTCGAGCTGCTGGCCGGCCACCGAGCCGGTCTGGGCCAGCCGCTGCTGCCGCTCGAGTTCCTGCTCGGCCAGCCGGATCTGGGCCTGGAGCTTCTCCACCTCGGCGGCGGCGACCGCGATCTCCTCGGGCAGCGGACCGTTCCGGGCCCGGCGCAGGCGGGCCTCAGCGCTGGAGGCCTCGGCCAGGGTGACGCGCAGCCCCTCCTCGGCCTGCCGGACACGCAGGCGGGCGTCCCGCTCGTCGAGCCGGAAAAGGGTGTCCCCGGCCGCCACCCGCTCCCCTTCGTGCACGCGGACCTCGGCCAGGCGTCCAGCGATCACCGGAGCGAGGTCGATCAGTTCCCCGGCCAGCCGGGCATCATCAGTGGCCAGCACTCCGACCAGGACGAGCCGCCAGTAGAGGGTCAGGCACAGGGCAGCCAGCAGCAGCGCGCCGAACGCGATCAGGAAGGGCCGGGGGAGACGGGGGAGGGGGAGCTTCACGGGATATCCTTCGGTTGGGTGGGTCAGAGCCGTTCGATGCTCTCATTGAGACGTTCCAGCAGTTCGCTCAGTCGGTCGATATCGCGGGCCGGCCACTCCCGGAGGATCTGCCTGTAGGTGGCCATGCGGGCCGCCCGGGCCCGGGTCAGGAAATCCGCTCCCTCGCCGGTCAATTTCAGGCGCACCCGCCGCCGGTCCGTCTCGCAGGGGGTGCGCGCTACCAGGCCCCCTTCGACCAGCCGGTCGACCAGCCGGCTGGCCGTCGAGGGCTCGACATCAAGGGCAGTGGCCACCTCACCCAGCCCCTGGTCGGGCCGGGCGAGCCCCTCGATGGCGCGCAGGATCCGGATCGTGCCCGGTTCGACCGCCTGGCCGAAATGGGCGGTGAAGACCTGACGCAGGTGGGGCCGGCCCCAGATCCGGCGCAGCCGTGAAAGGGCCACGTCGAGCAGCTCGAGCCGGCGGCGATTGCTTCCGGAAGAGGTCATGCATGTACGATGCATCAATTGCATAATACATGCAATAACACATCGTCCTGCCCATCTGCCTCCCTCCCGGCGTCCGGTTGTTCCTCACCGGCCGGCCCGGGTGACATCGACAGATGATCCGCGCGGTTTGACCCGGTAGGCATCGTCCATCCGCCTCCCGGCTCGTTGAACGGGGACGGATACCTGCGCGACGGCTGACCCAGGCCGGGAGGTTTCTCCATGAGGATTCGTGATGCTCCCTGTCCGATCCCCATTCTGACCGTGCTGCTGGTCGCCGGTTGCGGCGGGCAGAGGGGCTCCGACCCGGTGGTCACTCGCCTCCCCTCCGGGGAGGTCGTGACCACCTACCGCAGCCTGCCGATCCACCCCCTGGTCCTGGACACCCTGGCCGTCTGGGACCTCTGGAGCGGGGAGAGCGGCTACCTCTTCAGCCGGCTGGCGGGAGCCGCCGGGGACGCCGGCGGCTTCTACCTGCTCGACTCGGGCAACCGGCAGGTGGTCGCGACCGACCCCCGCGGGCGGGTCCGGACCGTGTTCGGGCGACGGGGGGAAGGGCCGGGTGAGTTCGGTTTCCCCCGTTTCCTGAACGTGGTGGGCGCTCAGGTATGGGTCGGGGATATCATGCCGGTGCGTTTCTCCCTCTTCGATCCCGACGGCACCTTCCGCCGGACCATCCCCAGCCTGCGTCCGCTCGTGCCCGGACCCGACGGCTGCGCCATTCTCCCCGACGGCCGCGTGCTCAACGCGATGGACGAGGTGGACGGCCGGCTCGCCCTGCTCCGCTTCGATCCGGCCACCGGCACCGGCGACACCCTGGCGGTCATGGAGAGTCTGGCCGCCGTGGTGATCGAGCTGACCCGCAGCGACGGGAGCGTGGTCCCCTTCGATACCCGGCCCCAGTTCGCCCCCGAACTCCACTGGGCGTGGTCGGAGACGGGGCGCCTGGTGACCGTCACGGGAGTGGACTACACCTTCGAGGAGCGGGACTCGGGCGGGCGCATCCGGCGGCGGCTGACCGCCTCCACCCCGGCCCTGGAAGTGACCGCGGCCGACCGGGAGACCTTCTTCCGCGACACCCGCTTCGGCTTCGGTGACGGGGCCGGCGTCTCCTCGGAGGAGATCCGCCGGCGGTGGGTCTTCGCCGAGCGGCGCCCGGCCATCACCGGGATCCGGATTGATCCGCTCGGGCGGATCTGGGTACTGGCCGCCACCCCGGACGTGCACGCATCGCGTACCGACCTCTTCGACGCCGACCACCACTACCTGGGGAGCCTGGAACTGCCGGCACTCCCGCTGGCCTTCACCCCGGACGGCACCGCCCTGCTGCGCATCGTCCGGGAGGAGGGACGGGAGGTTTGTTTCACCGCCCGAATACGATTCCGGAACGAAGATTGACCCTCTTGTAACGATTTCGTACACTACCGGCATGAACCTGTCGAGCCCGACCCTGCTCTTCTGCGCCCGCGAAGAGCTGGAGACCCAGTTGCGCGGACAGATCCAGGAGGGCGCCACCTACCTGGTGCGGGCCCCCCACTGGGAGGCCTTCTCGCGCCTGGTGGCCCAGCTCGTGTTCGGGGTCGTGGTGGTCGACTTCCGCCTCCTGGTGGACCGGGAGAGTGCGCTCGATCCCGCCGCCCTCGAGCGACTGGTCGAAGAGGCGGCCGAGTCGAACGCCCAGGTGCGCCTGCTGGTCTTCGATGTGCCCGGCGAGGGACTCTTCGAGACCCTGCTCACCGCCGGAGTGCACGACGTGCTGCTGGAACCGGTGGCCCTGCGGGAACTGGTCCTGCGCCTGGAGCGCGCCCTGGACGCCTACGCCTGGCTCGCCCAGCGTAACTACTACGTCGGCAAGAGCGGTCACATCTTCCGGGTGGAGGACATTGTCGGGGACAGTCCCGGCATGCTCCAGATCTTCGATCAGGTGCGCCGGCTGGCCCCCAGCCGCACCCCCGTGCTCATCACCGGCGAGACCGGTTCGGGCAAGGAACTCATCGCCGCCGCCATCCACTACAACAGCCCGCGCCGGGAAGGGCCCTTCATCAAGGTCAACTGCGCCGCCCTGCAGGACACCCTGCTCGAGTCCGACCTGTTCGGGCACGAGAAGGGTTCCTTCACCGGCGCGGCCCGTCAGCGGATCGGCCGCTTCGAGCAGGCCCACGGCGGCACCCTCTTCCTGGACGAGGTGGGGGAGATGAGCCCGGCCGTGCAGGCCAAAGTGCTGCGGGTACTCCAGACCCAGGAGTTCGAACGGGTCGGCGGCACCCGGCTCATCCGGGTCGACGTGCGTCTGATCGCGGCCACCAACCGCGTGCTTGAGGAAGCCATCGCCGCCGGGACCTTCCGGGAGGACCTCTACTACCGGCTCAACGTGGTGACCATCCACATGCCGCCGTTGCGGGAGCGGCAGTCCGACATCCCCCAGCTGGCCCGCTTCTTCCTCAAGAAGGCACGGTACGAGGAACGCAGCCGGGTCGAGGACTTCGACCCCGAGACGCTCGCCTTCCTAACAGAGTACCCCTGGCCGGGGAACGTGCGGGAACTGGAGAACACGGTCTATCAGGCGGTCCTGCTGGCCTCCGACCGTCTCATCCATGTCGAGGACCTGGCCGTCTACCACCGCCCGCGCCATCCGGCCGGAGCCGGCGTGCCGACGGCGGGGAGCACGGCCGGGCCGGCTCCCTCACCGCCGGCGCCGGAGGGCCTCGACCTGGAGGAACTGGAGCGGCAGACCATCCTGCGGGCCCTGGACCAGAACGGCTGGGTGCAGAGCCGGGCGGCCGCCCGGCTCGGGGTGAGCCGGCGCGCCCTCAACTACAAGATCGCCAAGTTCGGATTCACCCACCCGAGCTGGCGGGTCCACCGCGGTCCGGCCTGAGTCTTCCGATCGTTCCAACGGAACCGCCCCGGCCGGGGAGGGGGTGCATTCCTCCCTGAACCGGGGCGTCCCTTTCCGGGAGCGTCGGCCGTGCGTCCAGGGGCGGTCGCCGGCCGGCAGCCCTCCCGGTTTTCAAGATGATCGGGGCCTCACACCACCGAACGGATCTTCGCCAGCCGCTCTTCTAATTTTTCGAGCCGCTCGGCGACGCTGTTGGCCCCGATGAGTCCAACCTGACTCTTGGTCAGATACCGGTAATAGTTGTTCAGCTCCCCGCGCATCTCGTCGAGCGCCGCGCGTACGACCCGCTGACGCCGGGCCAGGAACTGGAAGGCTTCGTTCGCCTGCTCGATCGTGAAACGCTCCCGCTCGCTCGCCTCGGGAGGGGTATCCACGACCGGGTAGCGGCCGCTCCGGACGGCCTGGAAGGCGACATCGAGTCGCAGCCAGACATCATCCGCTTTGATCGCCCGACGCTCGGCCGCCAGCCGCCGGGCCCGCAGCGCGAGCAGCCGGGTTCCGGCCAGGGCGGCCAGCAGCAGCCCGCCCAGGGCGGCTGCGGCCAGACTCCAGATCGGCAGTGGCAGACGGGCGGCGAATCCGGAGGCTCCGATCAGGATGCCGATCATGGCCACCCCCAGGCCCAGGAGGGCCGCCGTCTGCCAGCGGCCTCGCCTTACGGCGTTCGTGCGTTCCATGGCGATTGAAGCATTCATGGTATCGTCTCCCGCTGCGTAAACAACGCAAGCCGCATGCCAACCCGGGCCGGCGGACCGGTCCGTTCCGCCTCGATGGTCGTAACGCATTGTCCTGCATGGTAATACAGGATCAGAACGCGATCTTGGGGGGTCTTCCGACCGGCCTGGCGACCGAGGGATCCAGGGTACTAGGTCACCATATTGTAACAGTGATACGTTAACCGACCTGACTGGTACGTATTCGTAACAGGTGTTCGCTCCGCTGCCCGCGACGGCCGTAGTAGCCATGAGAGACCGGGAACCGGCGCCCGCACGCCCCGCAATCCCGGTAGTCACGTGTCTGGAGCCCGATTATCTTGACCGCATGGCCGAGCTCCCCCTGCCCCCCCAGCCTCCTCCCGGCCCTCCTTTCCGGATCGAACTGGTCTTCCGGCCCGAAGCCCGCGATGCACGGGGGGAGCGCGTGGTGACCAAGGCCGGCCGCGACCTGGGGATCCAGCTGCAGGGGGTCGAGACCCGCGACGTCTACCTGCTCGATGGCGCCTTCACCGGGCTGGAAGTAGAGCAGATCGCCCGCGCCTTCGAGGACCCGGTTGTGCAACAGGCCTGGGTGGGTGCCGCCCCGGCCGGGGTGTTCGACTGGGCCCTCCAGGTGGGCTTCAAACCGGGGGTGACCGACAACGTCGGCCGCACCGCCAAGGTGGCCGTCGCCGACCTGCTCGGCCGGCCGCTGGAAGAGGACGCGGCGGTCTACACGGCCACCTGCTACCTATTGCGCGGCCCGCGCGAGCGTGCGCAGGTGGAGCGGCTGGCCGCCGACCTGCTGGCCAACCCCCTCATCCACCGTATCGGGATCCGCTCCTTCGGGGAGTGGTCCACCCGGCCCCCCTCCGTGGAAGTCCCCCGCGCCCAGGGGAGCGGCGAGGTGGTGGTCCACCGCTTCGACCTCGAGGCCGGAGAGGAGCAGCTCCTCGAGTTGAGCCGCCGGAGCCTCTGGGCCCTCAACCGGGAGGAGCTGCGAGCCATCCGCGACCACTTCCGGGAGCGGGGAGAGGACCCGGTCCGCCGGGCCGCCGGGCTGGGCGCCCAGCCCACCGACGTGGAGATGGAGACGCTCGCCCAGACCTGGTCGGAGCACTGCAAACACAAGATCTTCCACAGCCGCATCACCTACGAAGAAGCCTCGGGCGGGGGACGCCGGGAGATCGATTCCCTCTTCAAGACCTATATCAAGGGCGCCACCGCCACGGTCGCCGCCCAGGTGGACTGGCTCCTCTCGGTCTTCAAGGACAACGCCGGGGTGGTGCGCTTCACCGAGTCGACCGACCTGGTCTACAAGGTGGAGACCCATAACAGCCCGAGCGCTCTCGACCCCTACGGCGGGGCGATCACCGGGATCGTGGGGGTCAATCGCGACCCCTTCGGCACCGGCCGGGGGGCCGAACTGATGGTCAACGTCTGGGGGTACTGCTTCGCCTCCCCCTTCTTCGACAGGGAGGTGCCCGAGGGGCTGATGCACCCGCGGCGCATCCGGGACGGGGTCCACCAGGGGGTCATCGACGGCGGCAACCAGTCGGGCATCCCCTACGGCCGCGGCTGGGAACTCTTCGACGAGCGCTACCTGGGCAAGCCGCTGGTCTACTGCGGCACGGTCGGCCTGATGCCGGCGGCGTTGACCGGCGGGGAGCCCGCCCACATCAAGGTGGTCGCTCCCGGCCATATCATCGTGATGGTCGGCGGCCGGATCGGCGCCGACGGCATCCACGGCGCCACCTTCTCCAGTCAGGAGCTGACCGCCGAGTCCCCCAGCCAGGCGGTCCAGATCGGCGATCCGATCACCCAGAAGAAGATGACCGACTTCCTGCTCGAGGCGCGCGACCTCGGACTCTATACCAGCATCACCGACAACGGCGCCGGCGGACTCTCCTCGAGCGTGGGGGAGATGGCCACCTCGACCGGCGGGGCCGAACTAGACCTGGCCCTGGCCCCCCTCAAGTACCCCGGCCTGCAACCGTGGGAGATCCTGCTCAGCGAGGCCCAGGAGCGGATGACCGTGGCGGTGCCCCCCGACCGGCTCCAGGCCTTCCTCGACCTGGCCGGCCACCGCGAGGTGGAGGCGACCCCGCTGGGTCATTTCACCGACTCCGGCTGGTTCCACGTCCGCTATGGGGAGCAGACTGTGGCCCTGCTCGACCTGGAGTTCCTGCACGAGGGGTGGCCCCGCTACCAACTTCCCGCCCGCTGGGACCCTCCCCCGGTCCGACAATTGGCGGGCACTTCGGCCTCCCCCGCCGAGGCCCTGCGGGGATTGCTGGCCTCCGACAACCTGTGCAGCAAGGAGTCGAAGGCGCGCCAGTACGACCATGAGGTGCAGGCCCGCACGGTGATCAAGCCCTTCACCGGGATTTCCTCCGACGTGCCGGCCGACGCCACCGTCTTCCTGGTCGACTACGACCGCCCGGAAGGGGTCGTGCTGGCCGAGGGGGTCAATCCCTGGTACAGCGACATCGACACCAGGGCCATGGCCCTGGCGGTCACCGACGAGGCGGTCCGCCGCCTGGTCGCGGCCGGGGCGCGCCCCGGCACGATCGCCGCCCTCGACAACTTCTGCTGGCCCGACCCGGTGCTCAGCCCGGCCACCCCCGATGGCCCCTACAAGCTGGCTCAGCTCGTGCGCGCCTGCGAGGGACTCTACGAGGCCTGCGTGGCCTACGGGGTACCGCTCATCAGCGGCAAGGACTCGATGAAGAACGACTCCACCCGGGGGGGAGTGAAGATCTCGATCCCCCCCACCCTGCTGGTGAGCGCCCTGGGGCGGATCGACGATGTGAGCACCGCCCGCACCCCGGAACCGAAGGCGGCCGGGGACGAGGTCTGGCTGCTGGGCGAAACCCGGCCCGAGCTGGGCGCCTCGGAGTTCGCCCGCTGGATCCAGCGGGGGGCGCCGGGTCCGCAGGACGGCGCCGTCGGCGGCCGGCTCCCGGCCGTCGACCCGACCGGACTGGCCCGGCGCTACGAGCGCCTGCACGGCGCGATCGCCGCCGGCCGGGTGGAGAGCGTCAAGACCCCGACCCTGGGCGGATTGGGCGTGGCCCTGGCCTGGATGGCCTTCGGCGCCGGACTCGGCCTCTCGATCAACCTCGACCAGGTGCCGGTGGATGAACCGTGCGACCTCTGGGAACTCCTCTTCGCCGAGAGCGCCGGCCGCTTCCTGGTGACCGTGCGTCCCGGCGGAGGGCCGGCCCTGGAAGAAGCCCTGGCCGGAGAACCGCTGGCCCGGATCGGCACGGTGACCGCCGAGCCCCGCCTGCGCCTGGACGGGGAGGGGCGGACCGTGCTCGATGAGGACCTCCACGACTTGAAGGCGGCCTGGCAGGCGCCCATGGCGGGTCTGTGACCATGCCGGCCCGGCAGATGCAGAGCCTCCGGCCGCGCACCGCCACCCCCCCCCGGGTGCTCATCCCCACCGGCTTCGGCCTGAACTGCGAACGGGAGACCGCCCTGGCCTGCCGGCTGGCCGGGCTGGATCCCCATCAGGTCCATCTCAACGACCTGCTGGCCGGCCAGGTCCACCCGGCCGATTACGGCCTGGTGGTCATCATCGGGGGCTTCGCCTTCGGCGACCACCTGGGCGCGGGCAAGGTGCTGGCCTCCCGCCTGACCCACCGGCTCCCCGAGTCGCTGGCCGCTTTTGTGGACCGCGGCGGGCTGCTGCTGGGCATCTGCAACGGTTTCCAGACCCTGACCAAGATGGGCCTGCTCCCCCGCCTCGACGGGGAGGTCGTCCAGACCGTGACGGTCACCACCAACGCCCGCGGCCGCTTCCACGACGGGTGGGTCCGGCTGGCCGGGGATCCCGCTTCCCCCTGCGTCTTCACCCGGGGGCTCGACCGGCTGGAGGCGCCGGTCCGACACGGCGAGGGGATGGTGGTGGCCCGTGACCGGGGTCTGCTCGAACGCCTGGAGGCCGAACACCTGGTGCCCGTCCGCTACGTCGATGACCAGGGGCATCCCACCGAGGTCTTCCCCTGGAACCCGAACGGTTCCCCCGGCGGCATCGCCGGCCTGTGCGATGAGACCGGCCGTATCTTCGGACTGATGCCCCACCCGGAGGCCCACCACTCCCCCTTCCTCCACCCGCAGTGGCCGCGGATGCAGCGGGAGGGGACCCTGCCGGCCTCCGGACCCGGGCTGCTCGTCTTCCGCAACGCCCGGGACTGGCTGCTGGAGCGGGCGTGAGCCGGACGAGCGGATCCGGCGTCACCCGGCGGGGGCGGATCCCGACCGCGCTGGGCGCCCTCCTCTTCCTGCTCCTGTTGACCGCCGCTCTGGCCGTGCTCCAGGCCGGCCTGCTCGGCTCCCGGCTCTCCCCCGAAGGGGTGCGCGAGGTGGTGGGGACGCTCGGCTGGTCCGCTCCCCTCATCTTCGTGGCGGGTTACGCCGTGGCCGTCAACCTGATGGTGCCGGCCAGCCTGCTGGCGGTGGGGGCCGGTCTGGCCTTCGGCTGGGCGGCCGCCCTGCTGCTCATCCTGGTGGGCTGCCTGCTCAGCTACCTGCTCGGCTACGCCCTCAGCGCCGCCCTGCTACGGCAACCGGCGCGGGCCCTGCTCGCGCGCTTCGGCTGGCTGGACGCGCTGGAGCGGCTGGAACGTCTCCCCCCCGTGCGTCTCTCCT
>CAZFHZ010000007.1:0-45968 GCA_964519015.1 uncultured Gemmatimonadota bacterium
CATGACATCCCCCGACTTCACGGGATCCAGGACACCGACCGTGACGAAGGCGAGTGAGACACCATACGTCCGGTTGGCCAGTTCCTCGTTGGCTTTGACGTGGAGGGAATCTACTGCCAGGACCGCCCGCAACCGCTCCAGCAGGTCTTTTTCCTCTCTGAGCGTGCCCAGCACCTCGACCATTTTCACCTGGGCGTCGAGATTCCCGGGGTCGAGACGGAGGCACTTATCCAAGGACTTCCGGGCCTGGGCGTAGAGCGCGGGTGCCGCCCGGCGGTTGGCTTGGTACGCCGACTGGAGGGTGGTCACTCCCTCTTGATAGAGGGTCCGGGCCTCTTCCGCCTCGCCGGGAGTGGGTACCCTCCCGCCCCCCGAGGGTATCCCGGGATGGGAGCTGCAGCCGGCGACGAAGAGCAGCACGAGAAGAAGAGCAGGCAGACGGGCGGACATCGTACGCCTCCGGCGGGAGTGTGGAACGGACCCTTTCCGTCAAGACAAGGAAAGCCCGGAAATCCTTCGAAAATAGTTCAAGGTCCATCCGGCTCTTAGGCTACCCGTGCTGGTCTTCATCCGATAGGGCTCCGATGAACGGCGGGCGGGTGCTCCGGCACCCGCCCGCTTCCCCTCCAACACCGCAGCGGTCTCATACGAGATTCCGGATCCCCGGCAGCCGGCTCATGACCCGAATCGCCAGCAGCGAGCAACCGACCACCAGCGGGAATCCGATCAGGTAGAAGAACGCCGACTCGTAGCCGACCCAGTGCCGGCGTTCGATCGTGTACTCGTAGACCGTCCGGAAGAAGGGGTGGATCAGGTAGATGCCGAGCGAGTAAAAGCCCAGTCGATGGAAGAAGCGGTAGCCGACTCCCTTCCGGCTGCGTAGGGCGGCGGCCACAGGGATCAGGAGAATGAACGCGGCCGCCACCAGCAGCGGCTCGAGCAGCCGGAAGATGAGGTAGCGGTGGGGGATCCGGTAGAATCCTCCAAAGGTGTGGATTCCCACAACCCAACCGCTCACGACGACCGCTACAACCGCCACCACGACAACGACTCCGGCCAGCCGGATCCTCCGATCCCCCAGGATGAGCAGGGACGGTCCCGCATGGTCGGCGAGCGCATACCCGGCCACGAAGAAGGCGACAGAATTCAGGGCCAGGACACTCAGGAGAGTGGCGGTACCGCCTGGTGAGGATACCGGTCTCTCCAGAAGGGTGAGTCCGACCGTCCAAAGGGTCTGCCCGAGCACGGCAGCGAGCAGGCAGGTAACGGGACGGGGTCGGATCCGCCGATACCAACGGTAGAGCCAGGGATGCACCAGGTAGAGCTGGATGAGCACACCAAGGAACCAAAGGTGGTAATAGACCGAGAAGGTGAGAATACCGACGATGATAGCGGTCGGGCTCCAGCCGGCCAAGGCCTTGATCGCACCGTAGAAGAGTGCCCAAGCCAGATATACACCTGCGATCCGCGGCAGGGTCCGCCGATGGAAGGAGCGGTGCGGGACACCGCCCAGGCCCAGTTGGAACCCGGAGAGAATGAAGAAGAGCGGGACTGCGAAACGGCTCGCGACGTTGAGGGAGAGTCCCGCAACCACGGCGAAACCGGGAGTGGTGGCGAGCGTCAGCGAAGCCGTAGTGTGGATGGCGATCACGCCCAGGATCGCGAAACCCCGGAGCAGGGTCGTCAGGTAGACGAATTCCCGGGCCTCGGGCGGGGTGGCGGGCCGGCGACTCAGCGGCTGCTTCCTTCCAGGGTGAGAAGCTGGATCGAATCATCGTGCTCGAGCACCAAGGCCGGCACCTCCCCCCGGAGCCAGAGCATCACTGTGGTCACCCGGGTGAATGGATGTAGTGAGACGGCGCTCCAATGCCGGAGGTCGAAGGATAGGGCCAGACCGCTCTGCCAGTCCATCCCGGGGGTGATCCCGTGGTAGGTGAGGACATATGTTCCTTCACTCTCGATGAGATCGTCCGGGACAACATACCGGTCCCAGTCCGATCCGCCGGCGAAGACCGGCCGGGATGACTTCCGCCAGGTGATCAAGTCGTCGCTGACGGCATACCCGATCCGTCCTTCGTTGAATGCACCCCGGCCTTCATAGAGCATGACCCACCGGTCTCCCTGGCGGGTCACGAGGGGGGAACTGGCGTCCCGGTTCTGCCAGCCGAAAATGGTCTGAGCCAGCACATAGCGCTTGATGACCTGCCAGGTCCGTCCGTCCCGGGAAGTCGCCAGGGAGACTCCCCGGTCGAGGGCATCCTCCTTGTCCTCGAAGAAGAGGTAGTAGGAGCTGTCATGCACCACGGTATAAGGGTCCTCGGAGGGCAGGTCCAGGATCCGGCCCAGTTTCTCCCAGGTGGTCCCGTCCCGGGACCGGGCCGCCCCGACGAAGACGTTATCCTGCCGATAGCGACCCTGGTACGCGGAATAGAAGAGAAGGAAGGCGTCCTCCTGAGGACTGCGGACGATGTTCCCGATCTCCCGGAAATGCTCGTCCCACTCCCCCGCTCCACCGGCCGGGATCAGCACCGTCGCAGGCCGGACGTCCAGGTCCTCGAGTCCCTCGACCCAGTCCGGAGACTCGGGTCCGATGACATCGGTCCCACCGACCTGGCCATTGAAGAGCAGATAGACCAGACCCAGGACGGCGACGACCGCTCCGATGAGAATCCCGATCCTCCACATCCTGATAGACCGACCCTCGTCACGATCCGGCATGTGTCCGGGTGTCCCTTCCTTTTCTCCTGATGGACCCCACCGCCCGGATCGACCCCGGCCCAGGGAGTATTCCATCCTCATGTCCTCGGGACCCGGGAGGAGTCCTCCCGGGCGGTTCAATGGTACGGGAGCAGCAGGAGTTCGACCGTCCGACCGTCACCCTCACCCGGATACGGTTCCAGCCTCCCCCAATACGTGTGGGGAACCCGGTTACAGACAACCCGGTAGGGGATGGTCCCGGTCAGTTCCCGGAGGGTCTGTCCGCCCGGGTTGAACTCCACGACCAGAGCCGGCCGGTGCCGCTCGAGCAGGGTTCGGGCACCCGCCAGGACCGCCCGTTCGTGGCCTTCGACGTCGATCTTGATCAGGCTCACCGGGCGCCCATCCTCTATGACGGCCTCATCCAGGGTCGTGAGGTCGACCCGGTGGGGGGAATCCCGATCGAGCCGCCCCTTCCCTATGTTGAAGCCGGCCGCATCGGCGGAGAAGCCTGCCCGGCCGATCCCCTCTCCCGCCGCCATCGGGTGCGTGACGACCTGTTCCAGTCGGTTCAGCCCGAGGTTCTGCCGCAGGCGGTCGTGGATCGCAGGAACCGGCTCGAATGCGTGCACCCTTCCCGCTGGTCCCACACAGGCCGCCAGCACCGAGGTGTGGATCCCCAGGTTGGCCCCCACGTCGATGGCGGTAGTCCCCGGGTGGGCATAGTCTCGGTAGAGGTCGAAATGGGTCAGGTTGTCGCTGAAGCCGTACAGGTAGACGACACTGGAATTCGCGTCGGACGAGCGGCAGTGGATATGGAGGTCGTCGAATCCGATGGGTGACGTTCCGAGGTCGGAATCCTCCCCCTCGCGATGCAGGACCGACTGCGCCTGGTTGACCAATCGGATGAAGAGGTCCGACCATCGCCTCCCGAGTCGACCGGGACGATCGAGCCCGTACCAGGCCCGAGCCTGGCGCATGATCCGTGCCCGGGCCGTTCCGGTGCCGTCGGCATAGGCGGCCCGCACCAGCGAGCGGATCGGTCTGCGGGTCACGACATCGACAGCTCGTTCAGCGCTGCGGACGGGGGCAATCACGATCCGGGGGGGCGCAGCGCAGCGACGATGTTTCCCTCCAGCAGCATCTGGTTGTACGAGCTCACCACCCCGACCGACATGAGCACCCGGCCGTCGCGGCCCACGATGCAGTTCAGCGGCAAGTCGGACACTCCATATCGCTTCAAGGTCACGGGATTGTGCCAGAACACCAGCGGCCAGTCGTAGCCCCCGGCCTTGAAGATCGCCGCCGGATCGAGACTGTCGGCCGGGGCGGCGGCGCAGACTGAGATGACTTTCAGTCCCTTAGCGCCGTAACGCTGGGCGATCGGTTTGACCAGGGCGAGCTGGTCGAGACAGCGCTTCTCGTTCGGGTCGAGGAACATGATGAACAGGGCGAAGCCTTCCTGGGCCCGAAGGCGGATTGCTTCCCCGCTGACCGGCTGCCAGGTCAGGTCGGGCAACCGGTTGCCCGCCTGGAAGGATCCTTCGGCCTGCTGGATCGGCGTGGCCGGCCCCGGGGGCATCGCCGAAGCCACCGTCAGGGCCAGGGAACAGAAGGACAGCGTGGCGAGAGCGCGGAAGGAGACCATCGTCACCCTCCTTTCGGTGCGACTGGATCGGCGCACCGTCGATTCCGCATCCCACCTTGGGTACGGCGGTATGGATCTCCTACGTAATATACATCGCCGGGAGGGTGTCGCCCAGACCCCCCACCGGCTTGCAGCGCCTCGCTCCCCGGTGCTAGCTTACCCCGGACATCGACCTCACCGGAGAAGGAGCATCGCCTATGTCGGGTATGGATAACGCACCGGGCCGGATCGCCTCCAAAGAGCCCCCCCCTTCCTACCGATGGCTGGTCCTGGTGGTCATCAGCCTGGCCATGTTCGGGAACTACTACGTCTATGACAGCATCGCCCCGATCGCCGATATCCTGAAGTCCAGCCTGGGCTTCACCGATGAGAACATCGGGAGCCTCTATTCAGTCTACAGCGTCGCCGCGGTCATCATCCTGCTCATCGGTGGGATCATCATCGACCGATTCGGCACCACGAAATCGACGATGCTCTTCGGCACGATCTGTGCGATCGCCGGCGTGCTCACGGCGGTCTCCCCCGACCTGCGGGTCATGCTGGCCGGCCGGTTCATGCTCGGCCTGGGTGCCGAACCGCTCATCGTGGCCATTACCACCGCCCTGGCCAAGTGGTTCAAGGGGAAGGAACTCAGCTTCGCCTTCGGCCTGAACCTGACCATCGCCCGGCTGGGCTCGGTAGCGGCCGACAACTCCCCCACCTGGGCGGGATTCTCCTACACGGGCTGGCAGGGTCCCCTCTGGGTGGCCGCGATCATCGGGCTCTTCTGTGTGGTGGGGGCGGCCCTCTACTGGGTCCTGGAGGCGGGCGCCAATCGGAAGTGGTCGCTCGGTCAGGCCGGTGGGGTCGACCGGCTGGTCTGGAAGGACCTCTTCCGGTTCACTCCTTCCTTCTGGTTCATCGTGGCCCTCTGCGTGACCTTCTACTCGGCGATCTTCCCCTTCCGCAGTTTCGCCATCAAGTTCTTCATCGAGGGGCACGGCCTCTCCCGCGAGACGGCCGGTTTCTACAACAGCATCCTGCCCATGTCGGCCATGATCGCCACCCCCCTCTTCGGGCTATTGGTGGACAAAGTGGGCAAACGGGCCCTGCTCATGGCGCTGGGGGCGTTCATGCTCATGCCGGTCTACCTGATGATGGGCTACCACCTGCTCCCCCTCGGGGTGCCCATCGCCATGATGGGGGTGGCCTTCTCACTGATCCCGGCCGTGATGTGGCCCTCGGTGGCCTACATCGTCGACCAGAGACGCCTGGGGACCGCCTTCTCCGTGATGACCCTGATCCAGCAGATCGGGGTGGCGGTGATGAACTGGTTGATCGGGCGCACCAACGACCTGGCCGGTGCCAGCGCGGCCAATCCGGCGGGTTACGTGGCCGGGATGTGGATCTTCAGCACGCTCGGCCTCCTCGCCCTCTTCTTCGCGATCATGCTGCGCCGCTCCGAGCGGGGACCCCACGGGCACGGGCTGGAGAGTATCCGGGCGGGAGCCGCCTGAGCGAGGCCCGCCCGGGATAATGAGGGTGCCGAACGGAGTGTCGGACCCCTCATGGAAGATGGGAGCAGTGTCAGTCCCCGTACGGCGGTTTCCGCCGCCGGCGGGCGGTGCCAAGGGGTACGGGTGCCCCGAGGGGCTGGGCGGGCCTGGGACCCGCCGTGAAGGACACGCCCGGAGAGGAGGTGATCCAGTGGAGGTTCATAAATCCCGTTTCGTGGAGGTGGCGTCCTCGTAAGGGGAGATCCACCGCGCACGTGGCGCCACTGGAGGCACCCCCTGCCACGGGGGTCCCAACGCCACCGAGACGGAACGAAATCGGGCCCCGACGCCTGCTACCGGTGTCGGGGCCCAACTATGTGAGGAGCGGTCGCGACAGACGCTATTCGGTCATGAGCGCCTTGACCGGGTCCACCCGGGTGGCCCGGCGGGCCGGCAGAGCGCAGGCCAGCAGGGCCACCAACCCCAGGATACCGGCCACGGCGGCAAATACCCCCGGGGAGGTGGGTTCCACCCCGTAGAGTTGGGAGCGGAGCAGACCGGAGAGGGCCAGCGCCCCGCCCAGTCCGACCACCATGCCGGCCACCAGCACCCGGGCCCCCTGCCCCAGCACCATCCGGAAGAGCCGCTCGGGACCGGAGCCCAGCGCCATCCGGATCCCGATCTCGCGGGTGCGCTGGGTCACCACGTAGGCCAGCACCCCGTAGATCCCCACCGCGGCCAGGAAGAGGGCGAGCAGGGCGAACACCCCCAGCAGCATCATGGGAGTGCGCCGGGCCCGCAGCGAATCATCGATCCGGGCCGGCATGGTCTCCACATCGAAGAGAGGCAGGTCGGGATCGACGGTGGTGATCCGTTCCCGCACCGCGTTGGTCAGCGTGGTCGGCTCCGTACGGGTCTGCACGACCAAGGAGAGGAAGCCGGGGGCCCGCTGAGGGATATCGAAGTAGTAGGCGCCGGGACCCTGACCGACGCTCTCGGTCAGGTCGTTGAGCCGGACGGTGCCGACCACTCCGATGATGGTCAGGTAGTCTCCCTCCTCCACCGGCATGCCGGGGACCCCCTGGTACATCCGCTTCCCCAGTGCCTCCCCGTCCGGCCAGTAGCGGTCGGCCAGCCACTCGTCGATCACGATCACCGGCTGGCTCCCGACCTGGTCACCGGGCTCGAAGGTGCGTCCCTCCCGGAGTGGGATGCCCATGGTCTCGAAGTAGTCGGCGCTGGCCGAGGTGCGGTAGGGGGCGAGAAGCGATTCGCCGGGGCGGATCTCGTAACCCTCCGGCACGATCACGCTGGAGCTGTTGTTCCCGCTGAAGGGGAGCAGGTCGGTCAGGGCGGCCCGTTCCACTCCGGGCAGGGCGCGTACCTCCTCGAGCACCCGGGTACAGAACTGCCTCCGGGTGTCGGCATCCGAGTAACGGGTCGGCGGCAGTATGAACCGGCCGGTCAGCAACCGCGCGGGTTCGAAGCCGGGTTCCACCTGGAGCACCTGGCGGAAACTCGAGAACATCAGCCCGGCACCGATGAGCAGCAGGAAGGCGACCGCCACCTGGGAGCCGACCAGCAGGCTGCGCAGCAGGACCGCTCCCCGCCCCGAGGTCCCGGTCCGCCCCTCCTGGCGGAAGACGCTGGTCAGGTCGGTCCGGAAGACCTGCAGGAGGGGGAGCAATCCGAAGAGCACCCCCACGACCAGCGCCATCATCAGGGTGAAGCCCAGGACACGGCCGTCCAGCACGATCTGGGCGCTCCGGGGCAGATCGTTCGCCCCCAGCGTCTCCATGAAACGCAGGCCGACCACGGCCAGGGCCAGACCGAGCCCGCCACCCAGCACCGCCAGCGTGACGCTCTCGGTCAGCAGCTGCCGGCTGAGGCGGAGCCGGCCGGCCCCCAGGGCGGCCCGGGTGGCCAGCTCTCGCAGCCGGGTGTTGGCCCGGGCGAGCATCAGGTTGGCGATGTTGAGCGTCCCGATCAGGAGCACGAAGAGCACCCCGGCCCAGAGCATGAAGAGCATCGGCCGGAACTCCCGGATCAGCCAGTCCTGGAGGGGATAGACCTCGGTGTGGAACCCGGCATCGGTCAGGATCTGCTTCCCGTTCGGGATGGGGGACTGCTCGGTCAGGGAAGCGTCGAGCGCGTCGATCTGGCTCTGGGCCAGAGCCACCGTGGCCCCCGGCCGCAACCGGGCCCACATCTGGTAGCTGTTGCTATGCAGGCTCTCCAGCCCCCGGTTGTCCAGGTCGATCGGGATGGGGACGTAGAAGAGGGCGTCCCGCTGCTCGAAGACCCGGAAATCCTCCGGCAGCACCCCTACGATCGTATAAGAGCGCCCATCGATCCGCATCTCGCGGCCCAGCACATCAGAAGCTCCCTGGAACCGGTCCTGCCAGCAGCCATAACCCAGGATGACCTTGAACTCGTTGCCCGGGTCCATCTCATCGTCGCTGAACTGCCGGCCCAGCACCGGCTCCACCCCCAACAGGGGCAGGAAGGAGGGGGTGACCCGCATGGTGTTGACCTGTTCGGGACTCCCCGCCTCCCCCACCGTGTGCGCCCAGCCGTGGAACATCCCGATCGCATCGAAGGCGTCGATGCGCTCCCGGCGGAAGAAATAGTCGCCGCTGGCACTCGATGCGACCGGCGCCCCGGCGTTGGGATAGCAGTTGTGGACCTCGACCAGCCGGTCACTCGCCGCGAAGGGGAGCGGTTTGAGCAGCACCGCGTCGATGACGCTGAAGATGGTGGTGTTGGCCCCGATGCAGAGGGCCAGGGTGAGCAGGGCGGTGAGGGTGAAGCCCTTCTCCTTCCAAAGGAGCTTGAGCCCGTAGCGGATGTCCTGGAATGTCGAGGTCAACAAGCCGGGTCCTTTCTGCCGGGCGTCTCCGCCGGCACCCCCACCCGTTCATAGGACCGGCGCCGCAGCCGGCCCTCTTCAGAATACGATGTGTCCAGGTGATCGGTTCCTCTCACGCCGGAGCCGGAGCCGTCTCTACAGCGATTCAGCCGAGCAGGTGCTCCGGGTTGAGTCCTTCCAGCTCGGGGAGGAGGAAGCGTCCGTCCCGGCGGACGGGTACATCGTCGAACCAGACCTCGCCGCCACCGTGGGCGGTGTCCATCATCAGGACCAGGTCCCAGTGGATCTGGCTCCGGTTGCCGTTGTCGGCTTCCTCGTAGGCGTTCCCGGGAGTGAAGTGGATGCTGCCGGCGATCTTCTCGTCGAAAAGGATGTCGAGCATCGGCTCGGTGACGTGCGGGTTGAACCCGAGGGCGAACTCCCCCACGTAGCGGGCCCCCTCGTCGGTGTCGAGTACACGGACCAGGTGCTGCGGATCGCTGCTGGAGGCTTCCACCACCCGCCCCCGCTGGAAGGTCAGGATCACGTCCTCGTGCACGACCCCCTGGTAGACGGTCGGGGCGTTGAAACGGACGGTCCCCTCCACACTCTCCCGCACCGGGGCGGTGAAGACCTCGCCGTCGGGGATGTTGCGGTGCCCGTCGCAGGGGATGGCCGGGATCCCCTCGATGCTGAAGCGCAGGTCGGTGCCCGGGGCGACCAGCCGCACCCGGTCGGTCCGCTGCATGAGGTCGACCAGCGGCCCCATCGCCTCCGACATGCGGGCGTAGTCCATGGTGCAGACCCGGAAGTAGAAGTCGGTGAAAGCCTCGGTGGAACGGCGGGCGAGCTGGGCCATCGAGGCGTTGGGCCAGCGCAGCACCACCCAGCGGGTCTTCGGGACGCGGATGTCGAGATGGACGGGTTTCCACAAACGGTCCTCGTAGAGCCGCATCCGGTCAGCAGGCACGTCGGAGAGTTCGGAGATGTTGTCGTTCCCCCGGACCCCGATGTAGGCCTGGACCTGCTCCATCAGGGCGCGCTCACCGGCAGCGGCCAGGTCCATCTGCTCGGCAGTTGCATGGAGCAGCAGCTCGCGGGTGACCGGCTGGCTCTTGAGCAGGACCACCGGATGGGCCCCCCGCCCGGCGGCCGCGCGGATCAGTTCGCGGGTGAAAGCGTCCGGTACATTGATGGCCTCGATCAGGACCTTCTCCCCCGTCTCCAGACCGCATGAATACTCCGTGAGGAGCTCGGCCAGCGCACGAAAGCGCGGATCGTTCATCAGGGATCTTCCTCCGGCGGTTCGGGTTCCCCTCGCGGCTCGCGGGTCTCAACCCGCAGGGTATCATGCAGCCGGGCGCAGACAAACCGGGACGTCGGGACTACCATGAAGCCATGCCGGGCCTGACGTACATCGATACCCGCGGCCGCGACGTTTCCCACCCCGACTTCAACGAGGTCATCCGGCGGGGGACCGCGCCCGGCGGGGGGCTCTACGTCCCGGAGCACCTGCCCCGGTTCGAGCCCGGGGAACTGCTGAAGCTGGCCCCCCTCCCCTTCCCGGAGCGGGCCGGGTTCGTGCTGGAGCGCTTCGCCACCGGTCTGCCGGCCGCCCCGCTACGGGCGGCGGTGGCCACCGCCTACGGCGCCCAGTGGGACCATCCGGCGGTCACGCCCCTGGTCGCCGGAGAGGAGGGGCTCCACCTGCTGGAGCTCTGGCACGGGCCGACCGGCGCCTTCAAGGACGTGGCCCTCCAGCTCCTCCCTCACCTGCTCAGCGCGGCGCTGGACGCTTCGGGATCGGGTGAAGACCTGCTCATCCTGACGGCCACCTCGGGGGACACCGGCGGGGCGGCCCTGGCCGGCTTCGCCGACCACCCCCGGGTCCGGCTGGCCGTGTTCTACCCGCACGGAGGCGTCTCCGGGCTCCAGCGGCAGCAGATGGTCTCCGCGGTGGGGGAGAATGTCACGGTGGCCGGAGTGGGCGGCGACTTCGACGACTGCCAGCGGCTGGTCAAGGAGGTGTTGGCCGACGCCGGGTTCGCCGCCCGGCTGGGCGAGCAGCATGGCCTGCGCCTGAGTTCGGCCAACTCGATCAACTGGGCTCGCCTGCTCCCCCAGATCGTCTACTACGCCGGGGCCTGGGCCGACCTGGCCGCCCGCGGGGCCCTGCCCCCCGACGGCCGGGTGGATGTCTGCGTCCCCACCGGCAACTTCGGGAACATCCTGGCCGCCTGGTACGCCCGGCGGATGGGGGTGCCGATCGGCCGCCTCCTCTGCGCCAGCAATGACAACCACGTCCTCTCCGACTTCCTGGCCACGGGAGTCTACGACCTGCGCGACCGCACCCTCCACCCGACCCCCTCCCCGGCCATGGACATCCTGGTCTCCTCCAACCTGGAGCGGCTCCTTTTCGAACTGACCCGAGATGGGGAACGGATGCAGGGATGGATGGAGGAACGGGCCGCGGACGGCCGTTTCACGGTGGATCCGGCCACCCTCGGCGCCCTGCAGGAGGTCTTTACCGGGGACTGGGTGAGCGCCCAGGAGTGCCTGGCCTGCATCCGGGCGGTCTGGGAGCGGCAGGGCCGGTTGCTCGATCCCCACACCGCCGTGGCCTGGCGGGCAGCCGAGCGCCACCGCGGCCGGGATCCGGTCCTGGTAGTGGGAACCGCCCACTGGGCCAAGTTTGCCCCCGACATCCTGCGGGCCCTGCGGGGTATCCCTCCGGGTGGCGACCTGCCCCCATCCGAGGAGGACCCCTTCGGTGCCCTCGCGGCCGTCCAGTCGCTGACCGGTTCTCTCCCGCTTCCCCCGGCCTTGGCCGGGCTGGCCGACCGGCCGGTCCGCTTCGAGCGGGAGATCCCTGGCACCCCCGAGGCGATCCGGGCCTTCTTGCTGGACGTCGTCTGAACTACTTTCGTCCGCTCAGCGGATAGAGGTCTTTCGGTACGTTGTGGTAGTCCAACGTGGTCAGGTCGGCCGGACCCAGCCCGGGGGCGTCCACCTCGATGATGGTGCCGGCGATGCCGGTTTCGTAGTAGCCACGCCGGAAATGCACCCGGGATTTGAGCACGATGATGTCGAGGCGGTGCCAGTCGATCCCGAGGGGTGCGAATATCCCGGTGTCGGTGACCTGCTCGAGCAGCGGGGTGAGGATGATTTGGCTCTCCCCGGGCAGCCCGATCACCGCCACCTGCTCGTAGCCGTCGTAGCGTCCCAGAAAGTCGAGCGTGCCTTCGACGGTCAGGGGCTGGCCGGCGAAGCGGTCGGCCCAGCCGCCGACGGAGACCTGTACCCGCTCCCCCACCCGGCGGCCGGCCAGTTCCTTCAGCGCCAGGCTGTCGGAGATCGTGGCGATGGCGAAGCGCTGCGCCCCCTGGCGGAGCAGCTCGGCCAGGACGTGGTTGCTGTTACCGGTCCGGTCGGCGTGATCGGCCAGCACCACCGGCGTCTTCCCCGCCCGGGCGGCCTCGACGGCCTGCCGGACCCCCTCTCGCGTCTTGGGCAGGACCTTGCCGGCAAAGGCCTCCCGCACCTGCCAGATGTAGTCGGACACATCCTGGGCCACCCGATCGGCCAGTGCCTGGTCGCCGTCCGCCACCACCATGACGGTGGCCCCGGCGTCGGGCACATCGGCGTAGGCGAATCCGAAGGCCACCGAGACGTAGAGGCCGGGGGTGCGTTCCTCCCAGCGGCGGGCCCGCTCCATGATCTCCATGGCCGGGGAGACCCCGGTCCCCTGGAAGACGCTCGGGGTGATGACCTTGGGCTTGCGGGTGGCCATCACCGGCCGGTATTGGCCGCGGATGGTCCGGAGCAGGACCCGGGCGGCCCGTTCCCCCTGGAAGCCGGTGTCGTAGTGGGGGTAGCGCTTGACGATGAAGACGGCGTCGGCGGCGTCACTGAGCTCATGGTCCTCGTTGGCGTGCAGATCGAGGGTCACGAAGATGGGGACCCTTCCGACCGCCGCCCGGATGCGCCGGACCAGTTCCGCTTCCGGCTTGGGGACCCCGTCCACCGCCATGGCCCCGTGCAGGGCCAGGAAGACGCCGTCAAGCGGGAGGACGGCCCGGATGTCCTCGACCATCCCTCCGGCGTACTTCTCGAAGGCGGCCCGGGTGATCCAGCTCCCCGAGGAGCCGCCCCGCGCATCGCGCGGGGAGTAGACTCCGACCAGATCCACCCCGTCGGAGAGGCCGGCCTCCCGCACGAATCCCCCGATGTACTCCCCCTGGGTGAGCACTTCGGCCCCCCGCATGGGAGGTCCGTAGTATTCCCAGTCGTCGATCCCGGTGGAATCGGGGCAGAAGGTGCAGGTCTCGTGGGCGAAGGTGCCCACCGCGATGCGGATCGGCCGGGTCCGGCCGCCACTGCAGGCGACCAGGCCGAGTCCGGCGGATAGAAGGACGAAGAGATAGAGCGGGCGGTTCGGACGCATAGGGAGCACTCCTGGTGGATCGGATGGGTCACGGATTACTGTTGGTCGGGACCAATGTATGCCCGGCCCGGCGGCGGGACAATCGGGACCCTGGACCCGGGCTCCTAGGCCGGCAGTTCCCCCGCGTCCGCCTCCACGAAACGGTCCTTCCAGGTCAGGAGCATCCGGGCGAAGGTACGGACCAGGTCGGGGGCGAACTTCCTGCCCGCCCCCTCCCGCATGACGGCCGCGATCTGTTCGATCGGCTGGACCGCCTCATAGGTCCGGCGGGTGCGCATGGCATCGAAGGTGTCGCAGAGCCGCACGAGCTGGCCGATCCGGTGGGGGGAGCGGGGATAGAGGAGTTCGGGATACCCGGAACCGTCCAGGTCGAGATGGTGCTCGTAGGCCGCCACCGCTGCGAAGTCGAAATTGGTTCCGGAGCGGACCAGGATCCGGGCCCCCTCGATCGGATGCCGCCGCACCAGCGTCCATTCCTCCTCGGTCAGCCGACCCGGTTTGTCCAGCAGGCCGGCCGGCAAGGTCACCTTGCCAACATCGTAGAGCAACGCAGCTTTGGCGATGTCGCGTATCTCCCCGGGAGTGAGCTCTAGCCAGAGGGCGAAGGCGCGCGCCAGGAGCGAGGTGTTCATGGAGCGCAGCGCGACATATCCGCTCCCCTCCTCCTGGGGGATCTGGGGGATCCGCATCCCCCCTCCTTCCCCCATCGCCGCCGCCAGCATCTCCAGGACCCCGCCGGCGATCCGGCCCGAGACCCGGCCGCCCGTTTTGGCCGATTCGAAGAGGGTGGCGGCCAGCCGGCCCTCCTCCTGGAGGTCGAAGAGCCTCCCCTGGTCGAGCCCGCCCAGCATGGCCGTGGACCCGAACCGGATATGCTCGAACCGGTCGGGGTCGGGATCGGCCGCCCGTCGCTGGGAAGTGAGACGGGCGTTGAGATCCTCCAGGAAGAGCGCCATCTCCTCCGGTTCGACGCCGGTCTTCAGCTCGAGCCGCTCGATCCCCCCCTTGATCAGCCGGGTCGCCAACGACCATCCACGCATCTCCCTCAGGGATTCGGCTCCGAAGACCACGTTGTCCGGCAGTAGAGTGTAGGTGGCCGTCACCTGCTCCTCCAGGATGGACGCGAGTGCTTCCATGACCTCCTCGAGGGCTCCCTGGCGGGCCGGGTGGGACGGGGCGTACAGCCCGATGGCCGAGAGCGCCTGGGCCAGGGCATGGAGGAAGCGGACAGCCGGGTTCATGCCGGGCCCTCCCGGCTCCGGATGCAGGCCCTGATCTGCGGGTCGCGGGAACGGGCGGCCGCCCGCAGGATGCGGGCCACGCCCGGTTCCCGGGCGCGGTGGCGGGCCAGGACCGTCAGAGCTTCCAGCATTTCTAGAGATTTACCGCGTAATCCATTTATCCAGAAAAACTTATGCTCCCACGTCATCTCCACCAGCGCCTCCCGGGCGGAGTCGAGCGACAAGGTGCCCAGGGCTCGGATGGCGGCCTGCCGGATGGCCGGTCGGCGCAGCCGGTCACCGGCGGCGGCGATCACGTCCCGGTCCAGATCGGCCGGGCACTTCCGGACCAGCTCCTTCAGGGCCGCCTGGACGATCCCTTCCTCCGGATCCCTCAGGGCCGCCCGGAGTGCTTCGCGTCGTCCCTCCTGCCCCGACGTCATGCCGGCGGCCAGGGCGAGCCGGCGGATCTCGGGAGAGGGGTCACCGTAGGAGGTGGCGAGGGTGAAGGTCTCAGGCCGCTCCGGTAACACGAGGAGGGCTTTCAGCACGCAGAGCCGGACGTCGGCGCTGGACGATGCCAGCCGCTCGACCAGCAGGGGGCCACCGGCCGATCCGATCCGCCCCAGCCGCTCCGCGATCCCGTCCCGGGTCTGGGGAGGGACCTGTTCTTCGAGCGCATCGAGCATCGGTCGGACCAGCTCCACCCCCAGTCGGGGCAGCAGCCGGTCGACACTGGCGAAATCAGGAGGCGTCCGCGTGAGCAGATCCCGTACCGAACGGGGACGGGCCACCCAACCCACCACCGCCTCCATGGCCTGGTTCCCCTCGGGAGCGCGATCGAGCAGGTCGAAGACGGCGGCCAATCGACCTTCCCGGGCCAGTCGTCCGGCCGCTCCGCGGGCCAGTTCGCTCACCTCGTCGATCTCGATGCTCAACTGGAGGATCCGGAGCGGTTCCGGTCGCTCCAGCCAGCCTCCCTCGGCCCGCACGGTCTCCCCCCCGCGAGTCGCGGCCCGCTCGGGCGGCTGGAGGCCGGGCACCGCGAGTTGGACGGCCAGCTCATAGAGCGCCGCCGCTTCGACGGCCGCATTGGACTCCCCGGCCGGCACCCGGCCCAGAGAGGCGATCACTTTACCCAAGGCAGCGGCTTCCCGCTCGCCCAGACCGGCCTGACCCTCCCGCAGCAGCTCGACCGCCCGCCGGGAGGAGCCGGCGACTTCCGGCCGGGTCAGTAGGGCCCGCACGAGCCCGGCCAGCCGACGTTTCGTCCCATCTTCCATACTGCCCAGCAGGCGGGAGACCCGTTGGGTGAGTTCCGGGTCCACCACCGGGGCCTCATCGACCGCTCCGGGGAAATCGGCCTCCTCCCCCCCCTGCCCGGCTCCCTCCTCTCCGGCCAGGGCGTACGATTCGAAGGGGATCGGGCGGATCTCCACCCCCGGGAGGGCCCATTCACCCAGGTCGGCCCCGAGCGGTCTGCCCGATCGGCCCACCGGCACGGCCAGCCGCCCCATGAGGTCCCGCAGCGCCTCGGTGGTCACACCGGTCTGGAACCTGAGCCGGAGGACCTGATGTTCGTAGAGCCGCCGGGCGAATCCGGACAGGAGGGTGTTGGCCGGGTCGGTGGCGGCCTCCCCGACCCATAACCGTTCGGGTCCGACCCGCAAGGAGAGTCCTTCCGAACCGGTCAGCTGTGCCCGTACCAGCTCTTCCAGCCGGCGGGCCCCGGCATCCCGGCTGGGGTGTCCCTCCGGATACATCCCGAACCGCTGGACGGTACGGGCCAGCTCGATCAGCAGTCCGAGCAGCCCCTCGGTGAGTCCGGTGGGTTCGCTGTCGGCGGGTCCGCTCATCGGATGCGCCTCAGCCCGTCCGTATCGATGCGGACCACGATCGGCCCCTGGAACTCCGGTCGGGAGCGCAGCTCGAGGTCGGCCGCAGACCCCAGGCGCAGCCAACAGACCGAACCGGACCCGGTGAGCATCCCCGGCCCCGGGTGGAGGTAGAGACCACGGGCGTCGAACTCTTCGTGCGCCCAGACCTCCTCGAGATCGCCGGCCGCCAGCAGGGTCAGCCCCCGGCGGCTCACCCCGTCCTGGAAGGCGAAAGCGAGGTCCGTGGGCACCGGCTCCAGGCCGGGCAGGACCAGGGAGCCCCCCCGCACGATGAGGTCGTAGCTGTTGCCGCTGTTATCGGGCAGCCGCTCGTAGGCGCCCGGGTCGGCCACGGCCCAGGAGCCGGTGGCGATGGCGTCCAGGGCGGCCACCAGCGCTCCCAGGTTGACGGCCCGCAGCCGCTGCTTGGCCGGGTCGTCGGGGAGCACGCCACTCTCGATGAGCACGGTGCTGGTGCCCCACTGCTGCATCAGGTCCCCGAAGGCTCGCGGATTGAAGGCATCCCCGTAGCGGGCTACCCGGCCGGGGATCTCTTGCTCCAGTACGGTGGCCAGTACGGCCGCCACCTGCCGGGCCCGGGCGCGCCCCCCTCCCCAGGAGCGTTGCGGGTCCGCGGCCGGCGCCAGCAGGGCGATCCCGGCCCTCTCTCCCTGGCGCCCGGCGCTGGTCCGGGGATCCTGGTCGTGCAGGTTGAAGCCGAAGTCGGGGCGCCACTGCTCCCAGACCGAGCGGAGGGTTCGGGCTTCCGGGGTGGCCAGCCGGCGGGCATCCCGGTTGATGTCGATCCCGAGCGCGTTCTCCCGCTGCCAGATCTCGGCGCCGTCCGGATTGAGCATGGGGAGCAGGATGAGGGTAGTACCGGCCCGCAGTTCCTCCCGCAGGGGATCGGGAGCGACATCGGCCAGCCAGCCGACCAGATCGACCAGGGCCATGGTGGCGCACGACTCGTCCCCGTGCATCTGCGACCAGAGGAGCACCCGGGCGGAGCCCTCCCCCCAGACGATCGTGCTGATGGGGCGTCCCTGCAGGGAACGACCGGCCTCCTCGACCGTGAAGGCCCCGCCGGCCAGGGACGGCTGCAGGGCGATCCAGAGCTGGGCCTGGGTGAAGCGGCGGTCGGTGATGGCCGGGGAGCGTGAGCCGGCCGCGATCGCCAGACCCCGTTCGAAGGCGGCCTGGAAAGCCGCATCGGCTCCGGCCGGACGGGGAGCGGGTGACGGCAGACCGGACGGGGATATGCGTCCCCCTCCCGCACAGGCGCCGAGCAGCAGAGTGAGCGTGAGGAGGCCGGCCGGACGAAGCGTTTGAGCTCGCATGACGGACCCTCTCTGGTCGGTTCCCGGAGCCGGTCGGACGTGCCGACATGGATGCAGGCGGCCGGCCATACGTCTACCATACAGGACGAATCGAATCCACTGGAATGACGCCTCGACCGACCGCCATCCTGCTCCTCGCGCTGCTCCCAGGAGGACCGGCCCACCCGCCCCACCCTTTAGCACTTTAGGGAAACCCGGGCGCGGTTCCATCCGTACTTCCCTAACGGGTTTAGGGAAAGACCGGGCCGAGCCCCTCGGCCCCATCACCCTCCGACCGGAGTGCGATATGCCGCGCGACCCATTGGAGATCATCCAAGGGACCCTGGAGATGCTCATCCTGAAGGCCCTGGTCCGGGGATCCTGCAACGGCTGGCAGGTGCTCTGCTGGCTGCGCGAGCGGGCGAGGGGCGAACTCTCGATCGAGGAAGGCGCCCTCTACCCCGCCCTCCATCGCCTGGAGCGAAAGCGCCTGGTAAGTTCCGAGTGGGGGCTCTCCGAGAACAACCGCCGGGCGCGCTACTACACGCTGAGTGAGCACGGCCGGGCCGAACTCCTCCGCCAGTCGACTGACTGGAGCCGGTATGTGCGGGTGGTCGCCGGCATCCTCGGGGAGGCCGTGTCATGAGCACTCCGCGGCGGGAAGAGGGAAGCGGCCGGATCCGGCGGGCCTGGCGGCTGCTGGCAGGCCGGCGCCACGTCGAGCGGGCGGTCACCGACGAGCTGGCCTTCCACCTGGAGGAATCGGCGGCCTGGCTGGTCGAGCACGAGGGTCTGAGTCCCGAGCGCGCCCGGGTGGAGGCCCGGCGGCGCTTCGGCGACCGCCACCGTTTCCGCAGTGAGTGTGTCGGCATCGACGAGGTGGAGCGGCGCACCCGGGCCCTCTCGGAATGGTGGAACGACCTGCGCCAGGACCTGCGTTTCGGCTGGCGGCAGATCCGCCGGACCCCCGGAGTGACCGCGGCGGCGGTGGTCTGCCTGGCCGTCGGGATCGGGGCCAACACCACCGTCTTCGACCTGACCCGCTGCCTCCTCTTCTCCGACACCGCCTATCGGGAGCCGGAGCGGATGGTCCGCGTTTACACCCATCTGGCCACCGCCCTGGAGGGGGGCCTCGAGTACGCCTCCTATTCCTGGCCCGATTACCTCGATCTCAAGGCCCAGACCACCACCCTGGAGGACCTGGCCACCGGCACCGTCCAGCCCTTCCACCTGGCCGACGGCGACCTCCCGGTCCGGATCTGGGGGGAGATCGTGACCGGGAACTGGTTCCGGGTGCACGGCGTCCCCATGGCCGCCGGCCGCGACTTCCTGCCCGAGGAGGACCTCATCCCGGGCGCCCGCCCCGTGCTGCTGATCTCCTGGCGGCTCTGGCATTCGCGCTACGGTGGAGACCCGGCGGTCGTCGGGCGGTCGGTGACCCTGAACGGACATCCCTTCACCATCGTCGGGGTGGTGGACCGCGGCTACACGGGCCTGATGGTCGGCCTGCGGAACGACCTCTGGGTGCCGATGGCCATGTACCCGGTGGCCTTGCCCGGCCAGGAGGACGCCTTCCAGGACCGCGGCCAGCAGTGGCTCTTCTCCCTGGTCGGACGGATGCGGCCGGGGGTGACCTTCGAACAGACCCGGACCGAGCTAATGGCCCTCCAGGCCCGGCTCGAAGTGCAGTACCCGGAGACGAACAAGGGAATCTCGGCCCATGTGGTGACCGAACGTGCCTCCCGCATCCATCCCCTGGTGCGCGGGCAGATCCAGACCGTCATGACCCTGATCGGAGCGGTAGTGGGTTTGATCCTGCTGCTGACCTGCGCCAACGTGGCCGGTCTGCTGCTGGCCCGGGCCTCGGCCCGCCGGCGGGAGATCGCCATCCGGCTCGCCCTGGGGGCCGAGCGGAGCCGCATCTTCCGCCAGGTGCTCACCGAGAGCATGGTCCTGGCCCTGCTGGCCGGGCTGCTCGGTCTTGTCCTCTCTCAGGGAACCCTTCCCCTGCTGGCCGGGATCACCCCCCCTATCGACATGCCCTTCGAACTCGCCCTGCGTCCCGGGGTGGGCACCCTCCCCTTTGTGATCGTGGCCGTCCTGCTGGCCGGCCTCTTCTTCGGGCTGACCCCGGCGCTGGAAGCCTCCCGCCAGGACCTGCTCTCCGCGCTGACCACCGGGCGGGTCACGACCGGACGCCGGACCAACCGGGCCCGGCGCCTCTTCGTCGGTCTGCAGGTCGCCATCACCGCCGGGTTGCTGGTGGCCGGCGGGATGGTCCTGCGCAGCCTCCAGCACGCCCGGGAGATCGAGGTCGGGTTCGATCCCCGGAACGTGCTCACCGCCTGGGTCTTCCTGGAACTGCAGGGCTACGACGCCGAGGCCGCCCGGACCTACCACGGGCAGGTGCGGGAGCGGCTGACCGCCCTCCCCGGGGTCGTTTCGGTCGGTACCGGGGACCATCCCCAGCTTCAGCCGAGCATCAACGCGACCACCGTGGTCCCTGACAGCTGGGAAGAGCCGGTCGAGGACATGCCATCCACCCTGTACAACTACATCGACGACACCTACCTGGAGACCCTGTACATCCCGGTCGTGCGCGGTCACGGTCTGTCGGCCGGCGCCGGACCGGAGAGCGACCCGGAGGTGATCGTCAACCAGGCCTTCGCCGACCGGTACTGGCCCGGCCAGGATCCGATCGGTCACACCCTCACCCGCGGCGAACGCCGGATGACCGTGGTGGGGGTGGTCCCCACCGGCAAGTACTTCAGCCTGGGGGAGGCTCCCCGTCCCTACGTCTATTTCCCCCTGCGCACCTACATGCGCACGGCCCACTTCTACGTCATCCGGACGGAGCGGCTCGATCCGGCGGTTGTGGCGCGGATCCGGGAGACGTTCGCCGAGGTGGATCCCACTCTGCCGGTGGCGGAACTGACGCCGATGAGCACCTACCTGGAGACCGCCCTATTGGGGGCCAGCGTCCTGGCCGGCCTGATCACCGCCTTCGGCGGGCTCGCCCTGCTGCTGGCCACGGTCGGCTTGTACGGATTGATCGCCTATTCGACCCAGCAGCGCACTCAGGAGATCGGCGTACGCATGGCCCTGGGCGCGCACCCCCGTGACCTGGTCCGCATGCTCATGGTAGGGACCCTGCGCCAGATCACCCTGGCCCTGGTGGCCGGAATCCTCTTCGGGGCGGCAATCTCGTTCGCCCTCTCGGGCACCCTCTACGGGATCGCTCCCTTCGATCCCGCCTCGATAGCCGTCGCCCTGGTGGTGGTTACCGGCAGCGCCCTGCTGGCCGGCTGGCTCCCGGCCCGGAAGGCGGTGCGGATCGACCCGGTCCGGGCGATCCAGCCCGAATAGGCGGGCACCTGCCCGGTGGCCGGCCTGGTCGGCGGCATTGAAGAATCCGCAGCAGCGATTGCACTCCTAGTGACGGAGGTCGATCTACCCTTCCGTCCACCCGCCTTCGGGGAGGTAGAGATCATGCGTCACCACCCCTTGCGACGCGTCCCGTTCCTGCTGCTGCTCACCGCCCTGCTGCTGGCCGCCGGCTGCGGCGCTCCGCGGGTCACCACCCCCGAGGAAGCCTTCGGCAGCCCGGTCGGAGCGGACTACGTCCTGATCGATTACGCCCAGCTCAAAGGCTACTGGGAAACGCTGGACCGGGAGTCGGACCGGCTGGTAGTACAATCGATCGGGAAGACGAGTGAAGGGCGCGACCAGCTCATGGCCATCATCACTTCGCCGGCCAACCACCGGCGGTTGGACCACTACCGGGAGATCGCCGCCCGGATGGCCCGGGCCGAGGGGATCGACGAGACTCAGGCGCTCCGGCTGGCCGCCGAGGGGAAGGCGGTCGTCTGGATCGACGGCGGCCTGCACGCCACCGAAGTGGTGGGCGCCCAGCAGCTCCTGGAACTGGTCTACCGCATGACCAGCGCCGATGATGCGGAGACCCGGCGTATCCTCGACGACGTGATCCTGCTGGTCGTGCCGGCCAACCCGGACGGCATGGATCTGGTCTCCGACTGGTACATGCGCTCGCCCGTCCCCGAGGAGCGCACCACCCGCGGTCTGCCGGTGCTCTATCAGAAGTATGCGGGGCATGACAACAACCGCGACCAGTACATGGTCAACCTGGTCGAGACCGAGAACATGAACCGGGTCATGTACCGGGAGTGGTTCCCCCAGATCGTCTATAACCATCACCAGAGCGGCCCCGCCGGTACCGTCCTGTTCGCCCCCCCCTATCGCGACCCGCCCAACCAGAACCTCGACCCGCTCGTCATCACCGGTATCGAGCAGGTCGGCACCGCCATGCACCAGCGCTTCGTGCAGGAGGGGAAGGGGGGGAGCACGATGCGCTCGGGGGCCAGCTACTCCACCTGGTGGAACGGCGGGCAGCGCACCACCCCCTATTTCCACAACATGATCGGTCTGCTGACCGAGATCATCGGCAGCCCGACGCCGATGGAGATCCCCTACCTGCCCAATCGCCAGATTTCACGCAACGACCTGCCCCTGCCGGTCGAGCCCGGGACCTGGCACATGCGCCAGTCAATCGAGTACTGCATGACAGCCGACCTGGCCGTGCTCGACTACGCTTCCCGCCACCACGACCAGATGCTCTTCAACATCTGGCGGATGGGTGCCAACCAGATCGGCCGGGGGAGCCGGGACGCCTGGACGGTTACGGCCCACCGGATTGACGCCGAGCAGAGCCGCCTGGAACGGGGCCGGGGGAACCGGGAAGACTGGGAAGCAGGATTGCGGCGACCGGACGACCGAGACCCGCGCGGCTACATCATCCCGAGCGACCAGCCCGACTTCCCCACGGCCACCAAGTTCGTCAACACCCTGATCAAGAACGGGGTCGAGGTGCACCGGGCCCGGAGTGCTTTCCAGGTGGCCGGGCGGGACTACCCGGCCGGCTCCTATGTGGTCTACACCGCCCAGGCCTTCCGACCCCACGTGCTCGACATGTTCGAACCGCAGGACCACCCGGACGACTTCGCCTATCCGGGAGCCCCCCCCCCCCCTCCCTACGACTCGGCCGGCTGGACCCTGGCCTACCAGATGGGAGTGGTCTTCGACCGGATGCTGGAGGGATTCGACGAGCCGTTCGAGAAGCTGCCCGACCTCGCGCCCATCCCCACCGGGGCCGTCCGCGACGCCTCGGGTGCCCGTGGGTTCCTGCTCAGCCATCAGGTCAACGATGCGGTGGTCGCCCTCAACCGTCTGTTGCGCGGGGGCAAGGAGGTCTACTGGCTCACCGGCGGGACCCGGGTCGACGGTCGGTCTTGGCCGGAGGGGACCTACTGGATCCCGGCCGCCGACGGGGTGACCGACCTGCTCTCCGGCCTGGCCGCCGACCGCGGCCTGATCTTCCAGGGAGTCACCCAGGCCCCGGCCGGACCGGCGCTGAGACTGGAGCGCCCCCGGATCGGCCTTTGGGACCAGTACGGTGGTTCGATGCCCTCCGGCTGGATCCGCTACCTGCTGGAATCGTTCGAGTTCGACTTCGACCTGGTCTTCCCTCCCCGTCTCGACCGCGGGGAACTGAGGGCCGACTACGACGTGCTCATCTTCCCCGATGGCGCGGTACCCCTGCAGGAGCGGGGGGGGCGGGGCGGCTTCGGTGGGATGGGCGGCCCGGGAGGCGGCGGTCCCGAGACCGCCCAGCCCGAGATCCCGGCCCAGTATCAGGGTCGCCAGGGAAGCGTGACCCTGACCACCACGGTGCCGCAGATACTCCGTTTCATCCGCGAGGGGGGCGCGGTGATCGCCCTCGGATCCTCCACCAGTCTGGGCTACCACGCGGGGCTGCCGATCCGTGACCATCTGGTGGATCCATCCACCGGACGCGGGCTCCGTTCCCAGGATTACTACATCCCCGGATCGGTCCTGGATGTGCTTCTGGAACACATCAGTCACCTGCTCCACGGCCTGGGGGACCGGCTCGACGTGATGTTCAACAACGACCCGGTCTTCACCCTGCTACCGGGCGCCTCGGGTCGCGGGGTCCGGCGGGTCGGCTGGTTCGACTCCGCCGCCCCCCTGCGCAGTGGCTGGGCCTGGGGACAGCAGGCCCTCAAGGACGGCACCGCCTTCCTCGAGGCGGAGGTCGGCCAGGGACACCTCTTCCTGTTCGGGCCGGATATCACCTTCCGGGCTCAGACCCACGGGGCGTATCCGCTCCTCTTCAACGGTATCTTCTACGGGAGCGCCCGGGCGGTGCGGCTGCCCTGAATGGAAGTCCGGATCCGGAAGAAGGACGAAGATGGCCCCCGTCCCACCGGCTTGCGCTACTGCGTCAACTCGGGCGCACTCGACTTCGACGCCCGGGAGGCCGGCTCGCGCTGAGAACCGCTCAGATCCCACCGATCTGCATCGAGCGGATGCGGAAGGTCGGGGCCGAGATCGACCGGTCCGGATCGAGGTCGGTCCCGATCCGATCGATTCCCTCGAACATCTCGGCCGCCGTGGAAGCGATCGTCAGGCCCTTGACCGGGTAGACCTTCCGGCCGTTCTCGATCCAGAATCCTTCCGCCCCGCCGCTGAAATTGCCGTTCACGGCATTGATGCCGTATCCGGTGACTCCCGTCAGGTAAAGTCCCCGGCGGGTCTGCTGCAGGATCTCCTCCGGCGGGGTCATCCCGGCGGTGACATAGACGTTGTGCGGCCCGATGCCCGGCAGACTCGAGAACCCCCCGCGGGAGGCGTTACCGGTACTGACGGTGCCCGCCCGATGGGCCACGCCGGTGTTGTAGAGGAAGCCCTTCAACACCCCCCGGTCCACGATGACGCGGCGCTGGGTCGGCACCCCCTCGCCGTCGAAGGGCCGGCTGGCCAGGCCCTTGGGCCGGGTGCCGTCGTCGATCACGGTCAGCAGTTCAGAGGCGATACGTTCCCCCACCCGGCCGGCCAGAAAGCTGGCCCCCTGCAGGACGCTCTCCCCGTTGATCGCTCCCAGCAGGCCGCCCAGGAGCGTGCCGCCGACATCGGGGGAGAAGATCACCGCCGCCCGCTGGGTGCGCACCGGGCGGGGATCGAGCATCTCATAGGCCTTGCGGGCCGCCTCGGCCGCGATCTCCTCGGGCGGCTTAAGGTCGGAGCGGAAGCGGCGGTTGCACGACTCGAAACCGGCCGTCTTCTGGTCCCCCTGCTCGGCCACCACCGAGACCCCGTAACCGCAGCCCGATTCCTGGAAATGCTTGCGCAGTCCGTTCGAGTTGGCCAGGAAGGTCTCCCCCACCCCTTCGCCCCAGGAGGCCCCATCACTCTTGGTGATTCGCCCGTCCTTCATGGCCAGTTCCTCGGTGCGCTTCAGCAGGGCGATCTTCTCCTCCATCGTGAAGGTCGCGATCTCCGGGTCGAAGAGCCCCTCCACCGAAGTCTCCCCGAGCTCGGTGGGCAGCACGTTGTGCTCGTCCGGGGTGGTCCGGCGCGCAAAGCCCACCGCCCGTTCGATCGCATCGTCCAAGGCGGACCGTCCGAAGTCGTTGGCATGGGCGAAGGCCATGCTCCCCCGGGTGAAGACCCGGAAGCCCACACCCCGGGAAGCGGATTCCTGCACGGTCTCCACCTCACCGTTCCGAAGTGCCAGATTCAGATTACGCCCGGTTTCCAGATAGACCTCGGCGGCGTCCGCCCCACGTCCCAGACACCGGTCGACCAGATCCTCGGCGAGTTCCAGGTAGTCCATCGTCGTTTCTCCTCTTCCTGCCGGTGTCGTCTCAGGCCCGGCTGCCGCCGACGTTCATGCCTCGGATACGCACGGTCGGCTGCCCGGCGCTGACCTCGGCCGCCTGCCCCTTGCCGCAGATGCCCGGCCCGAAGGCCAGGTCGTCCCCGACGGCGTCGATGTTGGCGATCACATCCAGGCTGTTGCCCACCAGGGTCGCCCCCTTGACCGGAGCGGTCCGGCGACCGTTCTCGATCAGATAGGCCTCCCGGCAGGTGAAGTTGAACTGCCCCGTCACCGGGTTGACACTCCCGCCGCTCAGGCTCTGGACGTAGAGACCGCTGCGGGTGGATGCCAGGATATCCGCGGGACGGCCGGTCCCCCGGTCGATGAAGGTGTTCGTCATGCGGGGTATGGGGAAGTACCGGAAGCTCTCCCGGCGACCGTTCCCGGTGCGTTCCAACCCGAGCTGCCGGGCCGAGAGCACGTCGGTCATGAACTGGCGCAGCACCCCCTGCTCGATGAGGACATTCCGCCTTCCCGGCGTTCCTTCATCGTCCCAGTTCGTCGTCCCACGCATGTTGGGGAGAGAACCGTCGTCCACCATGGTGAAGACGTCGCTGGCCACCTTCTGCCCCATCTTGCCGGTGAAGGCGCCGATCTGGCGGGCGATATTATCGGCTTCAAGCGGATGACCGACCGCTTCATGGACGAGCACGCCCCCCCAGCCGTTCTGCATGACGATGTCCATCCGGCCGGCCGGCGCGTCCCCCGCCTCCAGCATGACCACGGCTTCGCGGGCCGCGGTGCGGGCGACCTCCTCGGGGGGGACTTCGTCGAAGGTCTCGAATCCGGCATGCCGGCTCAGCCGCTCCCGGCTCAGATGACGGGTGCCGCTACCCGCCCCCAGGCACTGGACGATGAAGAAGGTCAAAGGAAGTTCGTCGACGAGCCAGGATCCCTCACTGGTCGCGATGGTGCGGCCGCGTACCTCGTCGTAGTAATTGACCGAGACCATCTGGACCTTGCCGTCGTAGTCGAGGGCGGCCTGGTTGGCGCGCTGCATGATTTCCAGCCGACGCTCGTCGGAGATCTCCTGCAGCGGGAGTCGCACCGTGATGTAGGAGGGACGGGCTGTCGGAGCCTCGAGCGCCACCGGTTCGACCAGACCGGCGCTACGGGCGACGTAGGAGGCCACGTCGGCGGCCCGCATCAGGTTGGGCTCGGTGATCTCCTCGGTATAGGCATACCCGGTGCGGTCGCCGGAGATCACCCGTACGCCGGCCCCCTGGCTGACCCCGATGGTCGCATTCTTGAAGCGGGATTCCTCCATCAGGATATCCCGGGCCAGACGGTGTTCGACGTAGAGGTCCGCGAAATCACCCCCCTTGGCCAGCGCCCGCCGCAGGACACGCCCGGCCAGGGACCGATCCACCTCGATCCGGGGGCCCTCCCCGGCACAGGCGGTCAGAGCGCTCAGCAGCGTGGGACCGGCCGCCACCACCGCCCCGCCCGCGAGCGCGCGCGACAAGAAGGTCCGGCGGGGGATGTCCTCCGCGTAGAAGCCCTCGATCAGCATAGGTTGCTCCTTCCGCTCCGGTGCTCGTCGGATACGCGACCCGGAAAAACCACCTGGAACCGTCTCGGGTGGAGTGGGTGCCGGCAGGTCCCGTCGGGTCGTGTCTTCCTACCCTACTCCCGTCCCATCCCTCAGGGAAGGAGCGGCTGCGCCTCGACTGGAATCTTCATGCCGGCGGCGGTTAGACTCTGATCGCCATCGAAAGGAGCGCCTGATGCGACTGCTGCTGCTGAGCAACTCGACCTGCTTCGGGCAGGGCTATCTCGACCATGCCATGGCCGAGATTACCGACTTCTTCGGGCCGGTGAAGCGCATCGCCTTCGTCCCCTTCGCGCTCCAGGACCAGCCGGCCTATACGGCCAAAGTCCGGGAGCGATTCGCCGCCGCCGGGCTGGAGGTCCGTGGCGTCACGCCCGACGAGGAGGGACTCGCCCTGGTGGGTTCCGCGGAGGGGGTGTTCGTGGGCGGGGGGAACACCTTCCGGTTGCTCGACCAGCTCCAGCACTCCGGCCTGTTGCCCATGATCCGCTCCCGCGTGCTCCGCGGGATGCCCTACCTGGGGGCCAGTGCCGGATCCAACATCGCAGCACCCACCATCAAGACCACCAACGATATGCCGATCGTCCAGCCCGCCTCCTTCGAGTCCCTGGGGCTGCTCCCCTTCCAGATCAACCCCCACTACCTCGATCCGGCGCCGGAGAGCCAGCACATGGGGGAGACACGCGAGGATCGGTTGCGGGAGTACCTGGAGGAGAACGAGACCCCCGTCCTGGGAGTGCGGGAAGGGAGCTGGCTCAGGCGTGAAGGGACCCAGCTCCACCTGGGGGGCGGGAAGGGCGCCCGGCTCTTCCGGCGCGGCACCGGACCCGAGGAGTTCCCGCCCGGGGCCGACCTGGGCTTCCTGCTCCAGCCTTGAACCGGGGGTATCCGTACCCCGCCGGGTACGGCTGCGACCCCCTCCCCGTTCTACCTCGCTACCGGCCGGCCAGGTGCCGGAGCACCGGGGCCCATCCGCTCTCCGGATACTTCTCCAGGAAGTACACGGGGAGCGGCGGGCGGTTGTAGGTGCGCCCGGATAGCGGGGTCGCATCGCTGAGGCGGGACGGGTTCTGGAAGGTCACCTGCCACCCCGCCCCTCCCTCCCCCGGATCGACCTGGAAAAGCAGGTAACCGAAATCGAACACCCCCTCCTTGGGTTCCCAGGGCCAGACACCCCGCTCCAGCGAGGGGAGTGGACTCGCCTCCCGGCGTTTCCAGGGGTCGTCCCCCTCGATCATGTCGTTCCAGAGCAGGAAGGGTCCTTCGGGCTTGTCCACCCGGACCCCCCGCACGGCGTACCGCCCTTTGGACAGGTTGGGCAGCAGGAAATAGCCCTGGGCATCGGTACAGGTACAGACGATCCGTTGTGGAGCTCCGGGGCGTTCCGTGTCCTGGAAGGAGAGGATCACCTGGAGGGGGGTGCCTTCGGGCACCGGTTCTATGAGGACGCATCCTATGATCAGGACCGTACCCTCGGTGCGGCCGGCCAGCGTCTGCAGCGGGAGGGTCTCGATCGTGGATCCGCAGCTCGCGATGGCCAGGAGGATCAAGACGAGCGCGATGGTCCAGCCGCCCGGAGGTACGCTCTGCCGATGAAGCCTGCACATCGGACGACCTCCTTTTCGGTGTAGCTCGGGTGGGCACCCGGAAAAAGCCGCCGGAAGAGGATTATAGCACCCGTACTCCGGGGAAACAGTCGGACCTGTTCGGTGGTCCCTGCGGTCGGGGACGCTATCCTTCCCTCACCATCACCGCGCCGTAGAAGCCGTCCGTGCCGTGCCGGTGGGGCAGCAACTGCAGATCCCCCTCGGGGCTGACCAGACCCGCCCCGTCGATACCGCAGGCGGAGAGCGCCTCGGCGGCCGGAGAACGTCGGAAATCCGGGTGGTCGGCCAGGAAGTCCGCCACCACCTCCTGGTTCTCGACCGCGAGCAGACTGCAGGTGGCGTAGACCAGGCGCCCCCCCGGTCGGACCAGGCGGGCGGCTTCGGTCAGGATACCGCCCTGTTCCCGCCGCAGGTGCGTCAGGTCGAGGCTCCGCCATTTGATGTCCGGACTGCGCCGCAACGTGCCGCTCCCCGAGCAGGGGGCATCCACCAGAACGGCGTCCGCCATGCCCCTCATACGCTTCAACCGGGCCCGACCGGCGGGGTCGAGCACAACGGTCTGGACGGTCCCCAGGCCGGAGCGCCGCAACCTCGGGCCGAGCCGGTCGAGGCGGCGAGGGGATACGTCACAGGCCAGCAGCGTCCCCTTCCCCCCCATCAACGCCCCCAGGTGGAGGGTCTTCCCGCCCGAACCCGCGCAGTAGTCCACCACCCTCTCCCCGGCTGCCGGAACGACCAGGGCTGCGATGAGCTGGCTCCCCTCGTCCTGCAGTTCGAAGAGCCCGCCGCGGAAGGCGCGGGTGTTGAAGAGCGGTCCCCGCTCCTGGCGGCGCAGCCCCCAAGGTGAGAGCGGAGTGGCTGTGCAGGGGTAACCCTCGGAAGCGAGCAACCCCGCCACCTCCTCCCGGCCGGCGCGCAGGGTGTTGACGCGCAGGTCCACCGGCGCCGGCCGGTTGATCGCTTCGGCCAGGGCCAGCAGCTCCCCCTCCTCGAATTGGAGGCGCAGGGGAGCGGCCAGTCCGTCGGGCAGACTGACGCGCACCTCGAGCGGCAGCGTATCCGGGTCGGCGGTCTCGAGAGTGTGAAGGAGCGAGGAGGCATCCGAGGCCAGTCCGGCCTGCTGGAGGGTGGGCGCATCCCAGCCGCCGTGCAGGAGCAGGTAGGCTCCCACCACCACCGGGACCGCCTCCCGCCGCCGTTCAGGGGGCGCGGAAGGATCGGAGACCGGTCCCCGGCCGGGATCGCCGACGCCGGCCATCGTCTCCAGGCAGCGGAGCCGGCGCAGACAGCCATACACGGTCTCGGCCGCACGGGCGCGGTCATGGGAACCCATGTTGCGGTGCGCCCGGAAGTATCGGTCTATCACCGCATCAGCCGGTTCACTCCCGGTGACGATCGCCTGCAGCAGTTCGACCGCCTGGCGGAAGCGGGCCGGGTGGGTCGTGCGTCCTCCGGTACGTTGGCGCTCGTTCATCCGAATGCCCGTTCAGACCGGAGCAACTGCCCACTCAGCGGCAGTAGTACCGGATGACCTGCGCGATGGCATCCTGACAGACCAGGCAGTAGGCACGTGTTCCCGGTGTGTTCCGGAACATCAGACAGTTCAGCATCGGCCGGTAGAGACCTCTGGCCGCGTACCCCGCCCCTTCGAAGGCCCCTACCGTGGTCGCGAGGGGTCCTTCGGTCAGAAGGGCCAGCTGCTGCCGGTCGAACTCGGCCAGGGCGCGCCGGTTCTCCTCCCGGGCCGCCCGGATCTCCGACTCCGACGCTCCACTCTGCTGGAGCTCCTGCACCCGCTGCTCTCCCTGGCGCTGCCGTGCGGCCCGACGCGCGGGGAAGGCCTCGTAGGCCTCCTTCTCCCAGGGGGTCGGGAGCGGAGTACCGGGTACGACCAGGTGGGCCCACTTCAGATGGGCCGGGTCGAGCAGGGCGGTGATGTTCGGGGCGGCCGGCTCGATCCCCGCCGGGTAGAAGTCGTTGTAGGCGACCGCAGAGGTGTAGTACTCGTCGGCCAGTCCGGCGAAAGCATGTCCGAACTCATGCAGGAAGACATTCCCGCTCAGCTCGTTGTCCACGGTGGTCAGGGCGTACCAGTTGTAGATGCCGCCCCCGCCGTAGCGTGACTGGTTCACCATGATCACGATCGCATCGTAGGGCACGACCGAGGCCATATCGCGCAGTGCCCGGTTGTCCTCGGTCAGCAGGTAACGCGGCAGCCCCAGCGCGTTGAAGGAGGCGTTCAGTGCCGTAGCCCGCCACGATCCGCGCTCCGGTTCGTCGACGCCGCTCTCGGCCGAAGGACGGAAGACTCCCCTCAGGTTGAAGTCCTCCCTCCGGCTCCGGTAGGGCTCCTCGGAGAAGAAGAGCTCCACGAAGCGGACCAGGTCCTGCTCGAACTCGGTCTCCTCCGCCGCCGTGTAGCCCTCCGCCAGGAAGGCGATATCCACCGTCCGGTGAGGATCCCCGCTCCGGTGGGCCTCGATGACCTTCACTCCGGCCGGTAGGGTCTCCCGGGCGACCTCGACCGCCGCCGGGTCGATCTCCTGGCGGAAGAACTCACGCATGCGGTTGTCCCGCTCGCGGACCTTGAGGGAGAAGAGCACGCTCCCCTTCGGTTCCGGTATCAGGACCGATTCATGGTAGGTCCGCCCCACCCCGGCCAGGGCGGGATCGGTGGTCCGATATTCACCGAAGTAGCTGTCGAAGCCCTTGGCGAAGATGAGTTCGCCGGTGGCCGCGTCCCGGACCTCCGCCCGGTAGCGGCCGTAGTCGAAGGGATCGACCTGACCGGCCAGAGGCCCCGCCCAGGCACCCTGGATGCTGACGTGGTCGAGCGTGGCCCGCTCGACGCTCGCATCTCCGGAATGGTAGTAATCGATGCGCATCGTCCGGTCGTGGAAGAAGCGCTCGAAACCGGACGAGCCCTGGGCCCGTGCGGGCCCGGCCGCTCCGGTCAGTACGACCAGACACGATGAGAGTATGGTGCGCCAGCGCCGGATCCCGTTCATCCCTGCTTCGCCCTCCTGCCGATCGTCAGGCCCGTACGGTCAGCTTCCGATCCGAGGATAGTCCCACAGAGGAGCCTTCGGGAACTCGATCCTTGCTCATCGCACCGATCAAATGGACCGTACCCGTGGTACTCCCGGTCCGATCAGCGCCGCGTCAGTGTACGCACCGGGTCCACCCGGGCCGCCCGCCGGGCCGGATTCCAGGTCGCGGCCGTCGCGACGGCCAGCAGCAGGAACGCAGTGACAATCAGTGTCACCGGGTCGTGCGGAGCCACCTCGAAGAGCATCCCGCGCAGGACCCCGGCCGAAGCAAGGGCACCGGCCAGTCCCAGCAGGATCCCGAGCGCCGCCAGACCCACTCCCTCGATCAGGAAGAGCCGGCCGATCCGCTCCGGACCGGCCCCCAGTGCCATGCGGATGCCGATCTCCTGCCGGCGCTGGACGACACTGTAGGCCAGTACACCCTGGATGCCGAAGGCGGCCAGGGCCACGGCCAGCGCGGCGAAGAGGGCCAGCAGGACCATCGGGTACCGCCGCTGGGCCACCGAACGCCCCACCCCTTCGTCCAGCGCCCGAAAGGAGAAGACCGATTCGTCGGTCAGCTCCCCCAACAGCCGCCGCACCATCGGCGCCGCCCGGAGCGGATCGCCCGTGACCCGGACCGCGAAGGTGGCCATCGGCCAGGTCTGCTGGGTGCAGGGGACGTAGACGGTGGGGCTGGCCTCCCGGTCCAAACCGCTGTCCCGGACATCCCCGACCACGCCCACGACCGTGAACTCGGTCGGGTCCATCGAGGTGATATCCACCTCCGGCCAGGTCCTCTGCCCGAGCGGCTCCTGGCCGGGCCAGAGCAGGTGGGCAGCCGAGCGGTTGACCACCATGGCGCCGGGCCGGCCCCGGTCCTCCTCGGCGGAGAAGGTCCGTCCCTGCAACAGCGGGATCCCCAGCGTCTCAAAGTAGCCCGGAGTGACGGAGAGATAGTAGAAGACCGGCAGTTCATCGCGGGGGGTCTCCCGTTGCGACTCGGTCCGGACCAGGGTGCGGTGCCCCCCCCCGGCCATCGGCAGGGCGGTACCACCGGCGGCGGAGACGACTCCGGGCAAGGCGGCCAGCCGCTGGGCGAGCGTGTTGTAGAACACCCCCCGCTGAACGGTGTCGTAGTCGCTCCAGTCGCGGGCCATCGAGAAGGTCAACACCCCCCGGGGATCGAAACCGGGGTCGACGGCCAGCATCCGATCGAAACTGCGGATGAGCAGACCGGCACCGGCCAACAGGGTCAGGGCGAGGGCTGTCTCGACCACGATCAGGCTGCGCCGGACCAGACGATGGCCACGACCCGGTGTGGTCCGTTCCACTCCGGCCAGCGCCGTCGCGACATCGGTCCGGATGACCTGGAGCGCGGGCAGCGTGCCGAAGAGCAGACTGGTGGCCAAGGCGATCCCGAGCGAGAAGAACAGCACCGGCCCGTCCACGGCCACTTCACCCATCCGGGGGAATCCACTGGGGATCAGTCCGGGGAGGAGTCGCGTCCCGGCCAGCGCGAGCGCCACTCCCATGACCGCACCCCCCAGTCCGAGGATCAGACTCTCGACCAGGATCTGTCGGGCGATCGTCCCCCGACCGGCCCCCAGCGCCGTGCGGACGGCCAGATCGGTCCGGCGGTCGGAGCGGGCCAGCAGCAGGCTGGCCACATTGGTGCAGGCGATGAGGAGGATCAGCACCACGGCGCCCATGAGCAGAAAAAGCAACCCCCGGACGCGGCTCGAGGTCTGCCGGCCCAGGTCGACCAGGTTGAAACCGTGGGCGGTATTGGTTTCGGGGAACTCGGTCTCGAGCTGCCGGCCCAGGGCGTCCATCCGGGTCTGCGCATCGGTCAGCAGGACGCCGGGACGCAGCCGACCGACCGCGATCAGGACCGGCCAGCCCCGCTGCTCCTTCTCCACCACCTCGTCGGTGGTGGCGGTCCAGACCTCAGCCCCGGCGACGGCGACCGGGAAATCGAACCCCGCCGGCAGCACACCGACCACCGTGTAGGTGTGCCGATTCAGCTCCAGGATCCGGCCGATCGCTCCGGGATCGCTCCCGAGCCGGCGCCGCCAGAAACCGTCGCTGACGACGACCACATCCTCCGCACCGGGGGCATCGTCTCCCGCGCTCAGCAGGCGGCCCAGGGCCGGTTCGACCCCCAGCACGCGGAAGAACTCGGCGTCCGCCCGTGCGCCCACGATGCGTTCCGGCAGTTCCTGCCCGGAGAGGGTGTGCCGCGTCGGGTGGAAGCCGCCGATCCCTTCCAGGACCCGGTTGCGCCGGCGCCACTCCTCCAGGTTGGGATAGCTGACCCCCCCCTGGTCCATGTTCCGGGTCCGGAACGTCTCCCAGACCATGACCAGCCGGTCCGGCTCCGGGAAGGGGAGCGGCTTGAGTACCACCCCGTAAAGGACACTGTAGACCGCGGTCGTGGCGCCGATGCCCAGCGCCAGGCAGACCAGCACCGAGGCGGTGAAGCCGGGGCTGAGCCGGAGGGCACGGACGCCCTGGCGGAGTTCCCGGAGGAATCCCTCTCCGGCCTGCTCGAACGCCTCGCGGGCTAATCGGGCCCGCCCGATCCGGCGGCAGGCCCCGCCGGCCCGACCCTGGTCCCCCATCCGGCGGTCGGCCTCCGCCCGAGCCGCCGCTTCGTCCAGGCCGGCGGAGATGAGTCGGTCGACCAGTTCCTGACGGTGGAAGCGGAGCTCATCCTCGACCTGGGCATCCACGTGCCGCGCCGCCAGGTCGAGCCGGAAGCGGCGCCGGCCGCGCTCCCGGGCGTTCATGACAGTTCTTCCAGGGAGACCTGGAGGATCCGGCTGACGGCCAACGTGTGCCGCTCCCAGATCCGGACCGCCCGTTCCAGCTCCCGCTTACCCCGCCGGGTAAGCGAGTAGTACCTGGCCTGACGCCCCTTGTCGGAGACCCGCCATTCGGCCTCCAGCAGCCCCTCCTTATGGAGCCGGTGGAGGGCCGGGTAGAGGGCGGCATCCTCGATCTGGAGGAAGTCGTCGGAACCGGTGCGGATCCGGTCGAGCACGGCCAGTCCATGCTGGGGACCGTGGACGCTGATGGTCTTCAGGATCAGCACATCGACCAGGCCGTAGAGGTGGCGGGCCATGAGGCGGGACATGGGCGTCTCCGGGATGGCGGTCCATAGCCTAAGTTTCTTAGATAACTAATTCAGGATACGTTGCCGACGGGCGTCCGGTTCCCGGGAATCGACTTCGTCGAGGTCGAAGAGGACCCGGTTGTGAGTCGGTGTTCGTCGGCACCCCCCCAGTGTCCCGATCACTCCGGCGGGAAGAAGAAGACGAGCGGGCGCCATACCCTGAGGCGCCAGTAGAGTTCGTTGTGCTGACTGCGCTGCGCTTCAGCGAATTTCCCCGCCTCCAGGCCGAGGGGTTCCAGTTCCCTTCACCCCGCTGGACGGTCACACGGGCTCAGGCCGGTGGAAGCTGCAACCGACGCAAGCGGTCGGCAATACGATCGTCACCAGGTATCGCCGACCGGCCGGCGGTGTAGACGTCGATCGCGTCACGGATACGACCCTGCTTTTCTAACAGGTATCCAAGGGTGAGGTAGGTGTCGGCGTGATCCGGCCAGACGCGCAGGTTGTCTCGTAGGACCTCCTCGGCCCCGCGGGCATCACCTCCGTTGAGCAGAACAAGTCCCAGGGTCTGGCCGATCTCGGGTCGGTGAGCTCCGGCCTCGATCGCTCGACGGAAGTACCTTGCGGCGTCCTCCCACCTGGAATCTTGCGTCGCGATCATGCCCAGGTTCACCCAGGCTTCGCCCAAATCCGGGCTCAGCTCGACCGCGCGTTCGAACGACGAGGACGCCTGGGCCCAGTGTTCCAGCTGGACGTAGACGTATCCGAGGTCGTTCCAGATTTCGCCGTCGTTGGGATCCAGACGGGCCGCCGCCTCGAGATCCGACTGGGCCGAGTTCATATCCGCCAGTCCCATCCTGATGCCGGCCCGCGTCTTCAGATACTCCACCCGGTCAATCGTTCCAAGTCGGCCTCGGGGAAGCAGACTGTCTGCAGCGGCATATTCTCCCTGGAGGGAGAGGGCGCGGGCCAGTTCCAGGCGTACCTGCCGGTTGTGCGGTTCCAGCTCGTTCGCCTTCCAGAGAACCGCTACCGCCTCGGACCGATCGCCGATCTCGGCATAGAATTCGGCAAGGTCCAGCCAGGTCTCGATCCGTTCCGGCGCCGTCCGGACCGCCGCCTGGAACTCGTTCCTCGCCGCCAAGATCAGGCCAAGACGAAGCCACGCCCTGCCGAGTTGCAGATGCTTCCAGCTCCAGCCATCACGGCTCTGGGGATCGAGATTCTGCAGTTCCCCCAGCTGGAATGCGGGCGCCCAGGCATCCATGATGGCGGCGTGCCGGCGCAGATCCTGCTCGGTCGGCTGATACCCGGGGGCTTCGATCCGGAACAGGACTCCCTGTGGAACGAGTACTCCATAAACCTGCTCTGGTGGTAGCTCGACCGGACTGAGGAAGAGTGGACGTCCCTGGTCGAGGTTGGCCTTGACGAGTTCCACGGCGGCGACGCTGTGCGGCATCCGTTCATATGCACGATCGAGTGCAGGGACGACCAGCCCGGGTACGGACCGGCGCAGTTGTTCCTGGTACCACTGCTCTCGGGCGAGCAGGAGATAGATGCCATGCAGATCAGGGTACTCATTCCGCCGCCGATCGAATTCCCAGAGCATGAAGGCGGTGGCATTATCCTCGCAGAAGACCAGGCCGCGAACGGTCTGATCCGGTTCGGGCTCCCCCGCGACCGAGGCGATGACCGCCCGGGTGTATGTCTCGGCACCACCTGCTGCGGGTTGTGTGTGCTTCCCCCAATCCTCCGCGATCCGCCGGCCCGGCCCAATGACCAGGAACAGCCCCATGCCGGCCAGGGCGAGGTTCCTCCCCCAGAGGGGACCCAGGACGGCGACCAGCCGTTCAGCTACGATCACGCCGGTCAGTGCGCTACCGAGTACGATCCAGAGATGAAAGGGGAGCAGAGCATCATCGATTATGTCGAGTCCGACGAGGAGGAAGGCCAGAGGGACAAGCAGGTAGACGAACGAGATGAGTCCCAGCCGCCGGTTCCGTATTCCCGCCAGGAGCCAACCGAGCAGTGACAGGATGAGGACGATCCATCCGGTGTCAGCGGCGATCCGAGCCCAGATGTTCAGGGGAGTGATCGGCTCATACGTGCCCGGCCGGGCCCGGATCTCGGCAGCCGTAATCAGTCGCAGGAAGTTCCTGAGGGTCGAAGCACCCCCCCAGTCATAGGGCGGTCTCAGCCCCGCCCGCAAAGGGAGCAGCAGGTAGACGGATACCCCCAAAACCAGGAAGAGCAAAAGGGGCATCACGATGCGGAGGACAGTCCATCCTTCCTCACCCTCATTCCCAGCGACGGGCGGACGGTGTCCAGGATATGGTGTCCAGAAGAGCAGGATGGCCAGGGCCGGATAGTACAGGATGATCGTGACGTGGTTGCCGAGTGCGAGACCGGCCAGGTAGGCCATCAAGATCGGGTAGCGCCACCCACCCGGTAGCCCCCACCATCCGCCGCCGGCCTGGATTCGGCCATCCGGGATATACCGGGGATATTCCACCTGCTGCACGCTGATCAGTCCGCAGAGGATGAGCAGTCCGGCGAACAGGGTGTGGATGGTATAGACCTCGGCGACGATCGCCTGGTCCACGAACACGCCCATGCCGGCGAGGATGATCGGAGGCAGCAGCGCGGCTACGATCTTGATCACCCGCGGCAACGGTCCGAGCTGGAGCATGAGGAAGAGCCGCGTTGAGATAGCCGTCATGAGTGCGCAGGTCCCTCCCGCCGCGAGAGCGGAGAGCAGGTTCGCCGAGGTGACGGGAGAGATCAGCCAGCCGGCGAATAGGACCGCCAGCCGGCCCCCCAGGGAGTAGATCGGGTAGCCTGTCGGATGGGCAATCCCGAGACTGGATGCGACTCCGATGAACTCGGCTCCGTCGCGCCAGTTGGCCCAGGGATTGAGTTGCAGCAGAAAGATCAGGGAGCCCACGAGCCCGACGATGAGCGCAGTCAGCAGGGACGTCTTGAACGCCGCATCCGAGGTTGACCGGTGATTGGCGACGCTCATGCCGGACGTTCCTCGCTCCGGGCGATACTCATGGATGGATGTCGTCCACGGCATCCTGCTTGCGGTGCAGGACGACCATCAGGTCCGCGAGCAATCCGGCGATTGCTATCATGATGGCGAAGACAAGGATGATGACGTCCGCGCCGCCGATGTCGTGGAAGATGAACCAGTCACTGATGGTCTTTATCGCGCCGATGGCGAAGACGATAAAACTCAACGGCAGGAATATCCGGAGAGGCCGGAAGTACATGATGGTCCGGATCACCAGCTGGACGTAATTGTTGGTGTCGATGAGCGGATGGAAGGAAGAACGTCCCCCTTTCCTCCTGTAATAGTCCACATCCACGAACTTCACCCGCCGCCGGTTGGTCAGGAAGGCCAGGGTGATGGTGCTCTCCCAGGAATGCGACTCGGGAAGCAGGTAGAAGTATTTAAGGGCGACCGACTTCCGGAACGCCCTCAGACCGGAGTTGAGGTCGGGGATCCGAGTCTGGGCCAGGTAGGAGGCCAGCATCCGGATCAGCCACTTGACCGGTGTCCGGAAGGGTGATCGGGCCACATGCCGGCCCGTGCGCGACCCGACGACCATGTCGTACTCGGTGAGATAACCCACCAGATGGGGCATCTCGTGGTTGGGGTAGGTGCCGTCGGCATCGGTCGTGATGAGCCACTCATACCGAGCGGCTCGGATTCCCGTCATCCGGGCTGCCCCAACGCCCCGGTTGGAGTCGTGCTGGAGAAGACGCACGTCGGGCATGCCGGCGATAATCGCGGCCGTGCCGTCGGTGGAGCCGTCGTCCACAACGATGATCTCATAGTCCATCCCGGTTTCGGCAAAGGCTTCTCGGATGGCGGTGAGATCGCCTGCGATCGTCGCTTCCTCGTTGAAGGCGGGCAGGATGACGCTGATCGGCTGTGAGTTCATGGCATCCAAGGTATGACGAACCTCCTCCTTCATCAATCGGCCCAGAGCAGGAAGGACAGCAGACAGGTCAGCCGGCGCGTATGATCGGCTCGGCCTGAGCAGTGTTCCGCGAGCAGGCGTTCCATCTCTGTCCGTTCGAACAGTTCGGTCCGGCCGGCAGCGTCCCCGATGATTTGACGCGCGAACTCATGCAGCGGTCCGCGAAGCCATGGACCGCCGGGAACCAGGAATCCCTTCTTGGGCATACGGACACACTCCCGGGGTAGCGTCTCCTTCATCGCCTGGCGGATGAGGTACTTGGTTGTGGCTCCCCGAAGTTTCCACTGCCAAGGAATCCGGGCGGCGAACTCGATGATCTCGGTGTCCAGCAGCGGAGCCCGGCATTCCTGTGAATGCGCCGAGGTGACGATATCAATTGGATATAGTGTGTCATCCGGCAAGAAGGTCTTGAAATCGAGGTACATGAGCCGATTGATAAGCTCGGATTCCTCGATCCGATCGAGATGTTGGGCGAAGACGTCGAATGGGTCCGAAGTCCCGATCCGTACCTGCAGCTCGGGGGTGAAGAGAGCCTGCCGCTGGTCGGCGCTGAAGACCTCCTTGAAGCGGAGATGGGCCCGTTCCGGATCGAGTGAGGCCCCGGCCACGAAGGACTTGGCCTTGAAATCGAAGGACATCCGCTGGTACGAAGCCGGCAGCCGGTTGACCAATCGTTCGATGAGTCCGCGACGCAGCATTCCGGGCACTCGTCGGTAGATGCGGGCTATCCGGGCGGCCAGGTAGGTCGGGTAACCGCCGAAGAGCTCGTCCCCACCGGCACCAACGTAGACGACGGTAACTCCCTCGTCGTGCGAGAAGCGGGAGAGCCGGGAATGTGCCAGATAGGTCCAGTCACCATGCGGCTCATCGAGCTGATTGATCGCGTAAGGCAGCTCCTCTCGTACCAGATCGGGAGTGAGGATACACTCGTGGTGGTCGGTCCCGAATCGTTCACTCACCTTCCTGGCGACCTCGAGTTCGTTGTAGGTGGTTTCTTCATAGCCGACCGTGTAGGTGCGTACTCGGTCGACGTGCCGGGTCATCATGGCCACCAGACTCGCCGAATCCAATCCCCCGGAGAGGAACACTCCGGTCGGCACCTCACTCTGCAGATGCCGCCGCACCGCCTCATCCAACAGGGAACGGAAGGCCGGGATCAGGTCCTCACGGCGCGGTTTCCAGTCACTGCTATAACACAGGTTCCAGAAGCGCCGCCGATCCGTACGTCCCCCTTCAACGATCACACACTCCCCTGGCATGACTCGACGGATGTGCCGGTAGAGGGTGGAGGGAGCGCTCGTGTAGTAGAAGGAGAAGTAGTGGTCGAGCGCCTGGTAATCCCAGTCCCGCGGGAATCCAGGTATGACCAGTAGCGCTTTCATCTCCGAGGCGAAGTAGAGACTCCCCGCCCATTCCGCGATAAAGAGCGGTTTCATGCCCGCGCGGTCACGGGCGAGGATCAGCCGTTGGCGTCGCGCATCCCACAAGGCCAGCGCGAACATCCCGTTCAGTCGCTCGAGGAAGTGCTCGGGGTCCTGCTCATAAAGATGGACCAGGACTTCGGTATCGCACCGGGTCCGGAAGGTATGCCCCCGTTGCTCCAGCTCACGGCGCAGGTCGTTGTGGTTGTAGATCTCGCCGTTGAAGACGACCCAGACCGTTTCGTCCTCGTTCGGGAGCGGTTGGTGCCCGCCGGCGATATCAATCACAGCCAGCCGTCGCGCGCCCATGATGAGCGGACCGTCACGAATGGTGCCGGCATCATCCGGTCCACGGTGATTCAGACGCCCGAGCGCCGTTTCAAGGATGCTCGGATCGGGCGGTGTCCCGTCAATCGCAATCTGTCCGAAGATGCCGCACATCGCTTTCCTAATCCGGATCCTGAGGATCGCCGGCCCGGGAGTCGGCCGCAGATGCTCCCAGTGTTCCATTCATGTCCGTCCGTTCATCCCTTCCCCGCCCGGACCAGCCGGAAGCCGCCGTCCCGGACCAGCCCGAGCCGAAGTAGCAGACGTCTCCGGTGGACGGATCGAGGGCGAAGAAGTTGCGTGAGATCTCGACCAGGTGTCCTTTCTCGGTTTCTCGTTCCTCCACGATGCGGGTCACCACACCGTCCACCACCTTGGTCTCCTCGAGCACGGTGATAGCCAGGGTATCGGCCTCATCCAGGAGGAGCAGCCGGTAACCCGGTCTTCAGCGGGCACGCCTACTGTTTCCATATACCCGTCCCGGGCAGCCGTTCAAGCCGTCCGGTCAGGTTGTTGAGCCCGACCGGAGAGTGAGGTAAGATGCCCCGGTCTTCGCCGCAGAGGAAGGATCATGGAGGAGGAACCATGGAAGAACGCGGCTCCGTGGAGTCCCAACCCACTCTGGACCAGACGACCGCATCCCTCTTCGCCCGCCTGGCCTTGAAGGGGATCCAGCAGGAGTTCCCGAATAAGCTCGACCACGTCATGAACGACGCCTCGGAGGTGCTTCCTCCCGCCGCCCTCCACCCTGCCTTCTTCGGGTCGTTCGACTGGCATTCGAGCGTGCACGGCCACTGGATGCTGGTCCGGCTGCTCCGGCGTTTTCCCGACCTGCCGGAAGCACATGCGATCCGGCAGGCATTGGGAGTGAACCTGACTCCTGGTAACATCGCGGTGGAACTCGCCTACCTGGATCGCCCCAACCGGGCTTCCTTCGAGCGGACCTACGGCTGGGCCTGGCTGCTCAAGCTGGCGGCCGAACTGCACAGCTGGGAGGATCCCGACGGCCGGCGCTGGTCGGCCGCACTGACCCCCCTGGCGGAGGCCTTCGCCGTCCGTTATCGCGACTTCCTGCCCAAGCAGACCTATCCGATCCGACGGGGCGTACATCCCAATACCGCATTCGGTATCGCTCTCGCCCTCGACTACGCCCGCGAGGTGGCGGACCGGTCCTTGGAGGAGGTCCTGCTGGCGCACAGCCGGACCTATTACGGGGAGGACCGTGATTATCCTGCCGGCTGGGAACCGGACGGGGACGACTTCCTCTCCCCGGCGCTCATGGAAGCGGATCTCATGCGGCGCGTCCTGGCGCCAGCCGAATTCGCCGCCTGGTTCCACCGCTTCCTGCCCGGTCTGAAGAAGAGGGAGCCGGCCTCGCTGCTCGCGCCGGCCGTGGTCAGTGACCGCAGCGATCCCAAACTCGTCCACCTCGACGGACTCAATCTGAGCCGGGCCTGGTGCCTGCACGCCGTCGCCGCGGTCCTGCCGGCGAACGACCCGGTGCGTCCGATCCTGCTGGACTCGGCCGTCCGACACGCCCGAGCCACCCTTCCCCATATCGCCAGCGGCCACTACGAAGGAGAGCACTGGCTGGCCTCCTTCGCCGTTTACCTCTTCGAGGATCGACCGGAGTAAGACGGCCGGGGGCGACTCACCCGTCCAGGAAGGCCTTCAGGATCCGTGAGGCGCCCACGGTCGGGGGGACCCGGCCCTCACGCACATCGGCTTCGAGTTCACGGTAGATCTGTTTCACTCCCGGGTGAGCATGGATGCTCTGATGGAGCTGGTCGTCCACCATCGCCCACAACCAGCTCAGCATCTGCTCACGCCGGCGGGTCTCGAACCGTCCGGAAGCACGGATCCGTTCCCGGTACTCCATCATGGTCCCCCAGATCTGCTCCAGCCCCCGGTTCTTCAGGGCGCTGCAGGTCATGACCGGGGTCTCCCAGCCTGGTTCGGTGGGCCGCATGTAATGGAGGGCCGTCTGGTATTCCCGGGCCGCCCGCTTCGCCTTCTTCTCGTTGTCCCCGTCCGCCTTGTTAATGACCAGCAGGGTGGCCAGCTCCAGGATCCCCTTCTTGATCCCCTGCAGTTCGTCACCGGCCCCGGCCAGCATCAGAACCAGGAAGAAGTCGGTCATGTCGGCCACGACCGTCTCCGATTGCCCCACGCCAACGGTCTCGACCAGCACCACGTCGTAGCCGGCCGCCTCGCACACCAGCATCGACTCCCGGGTCTTACGGGCCACTCCGCCGAGCGTTCCGGCGGTCGGTGAGGGGCGGATGAAGGCGTCTGGATCGGTCCCGAGCCGCGACATGCGGGTCTTGTCAGCCAGGATGCTGCCTCCACTGACGCTGCTGGAGGGATCCACCGCCAGCACGGCCACCCGGTGACCCGTCCCGGTGAGGTTGGTCCCGAACGCCTCGATGAAGGTGCTTTTGCCCACCCCGGGTACCCCGGTGATACCGATCCTGAAGGCCTTTCCGGTCACCGGCATCAGGCGGGTAAGCAATTCCTGAGCCATCTTCCGATGCCTGGCCGTACTCGATTCGATGAGGGTGATCGCCCGGCCCAGTACGGCCCGGTCACCCGATCGCACCCCTTCGACGTAGGCGTCGACCGAGAGTTCGCGGCGTTTCTTCGCGGCGGCGGGCTTCTTCCCGCCCCCCCCGCTCTTCACCGACCCGGCCGCGCTCATCCGTCCACCCTCACCGGTCCGGGCCCAGCACGCGGATCACCTCGCCGCGGATCGCTTCGAACTCCCGGCGCAACACGCCGTACCGCTCGATCACTTCGCGGCCGACCTTCTGGTCGACCCGGCTACTGGCACCGTTCAGGTAGTTGATCTGAGCGACCAGGCCCGGCTTGCCGTAGCGGACCGGTTCGGTCTCCAGTTTCACGGCGATCGGGGCCAGGGCTCTCAACGTGTCGGCACCCGTTCCGGTTGCGTCGCGGAGCCTGTTCTGGGCCTCCCGGACCCGGGCGGAGAGCCGGCCGACCGCGGTCACCAGATCCCGCATACGCACGTTGTGTTCATACTGTTCCACCAGGTCGGCCTCCGTGACCCCGTCGGCGGCCACCCGCGGGTCGATGAGCACTTCGAGCGACCGGGTCAGCGTGGTGCTCCCAGTCGTGAGGCGTACCTGGTAGTCGCCGGGAGGAGCCGTGATACCCGCCTGGTTCCGAACGTCCCAGACAAAACGGTTCAGTCCGGACTGGGCGGTGACCCGGGCGGCACCACCGCGACCGCCGCGGGCCGGCATCATGGGCTGGTCGGGATCCCCGGGTTCGACGGCCCGGGTCCGCCCCCCTCCGGCGGACGGAGTGGCCGTGCTGGTGTAGGTGTTCATCACCTCCCCCGAACCGTCGAGGATCTCGATCGAGACCGGCCCGGTGGTCCCAACCGGCAGGTAGTACTCGATCATGGGACCGAGCAGGTTGGCCCCGGTGCGGGTACGATAGCCCGGTCGCGGCCCGTAGAGGGTGATCGCCCGGGGGGAGGACTCGGCCGTCAACTGGTGGAGGGAACTCAGATTGTCCAGGATCCAGAAGGAACGCCCCTGGGTGGAGACGACCAGGTCCTGGTGGTGGACCTTGAGGTCGGTGACCGGCACGTTCGGCAGGTTCAACTGGAAGGACTGCCAGCGGGCACCGTTGTCGAAGGAGATAAAGAGCCCAAACTCCGTGCCGGCATAGAGCAGTCCTTCCCGGTCGGGATCCTCCCGCACCACCCGGGTGGGGCAGTCGACCGGTATGCCGTTGCGGCCGTCGGTCAGCAACGTCCAGCTCCCTCCGTAGTCGTCGGTCCGGTAGAGATAGGGCCGATAGTCCCCCAGCAGGTAGCGGTAGACCGCGAAGTAGGCCGAACCCGGCCGGTGTGGTGATGGTTCGATGTACTGCACCCGCCCGCCGGGGAGAAGGCCCCGGGGGGTGATGTCGGTCCAGGTCCGGCCGTTGTCACGGGTGACGTGGAAAGGACCATCGTTGGCGCCCACCCAGATCACACCCGGTTCCAGCACAGACTCCCGGATGCTGTAGAGGGTGCTGTAAATCTCCTCCCCGGTCATGTCCCGGGTGATCGGTTCACCGCTGATGCCCTGACGGTCGGGGGGGTTCCAGGTCAGGTCGGGGCTGAGGCGCTCCCAGGTGATCCCCCGGTCGCGGGTCCGGTGCACGTACTGCGTGCCGTAATAGAGCACATCCGGGTCGTGCGGGGAGACTTCCATGGGCGCGACCCGCTGGATCCGATAGACCAGGTCGGCCGGCGGCATGCCGTAGAGCGATTCCACACCGATCCAGTAGGGTTTGGCCTGCCCGGTCGTCATGTTCATCCACTCGAACTGCCCCTTGCAGGATCCATAGACGATGTTCGGATCGGTCGGATGCGGCATGATCGGACCGGTCTCGCACCCCGGACCGGTGCGCCAGGCCTCCAGGTCATAGGGATCGGCCAGGCTGGAGATGATGAGCGTGGTGTTGTCCTGCTGCGCCCCATAGAGCTGGTAGGGGAAACGGTTGTCCAACCATACCCCGTAGATCTCGGCGGTGGGCTGGTTCATCTGGGTCGACCAGGTCTGCCCGCCGTCGAAGGAGATGTTGGCCCCGCCGTCGTTGCTCTGGATCATGATCCGGCCGTCGGTCGGATTGACCCAGATGTCATGGTTATCGCCGTGGGGCGTGCGCAGCGCGCGCATCGTGCGTCCACCGTCGGTCGACTTGTAGAAGCCCTCCGCGCCGGCGTAGACCACGTCGGCGTCGGTGGGATCGGCTCCGAGGGTGGTGTAGTAGAACGGACGCTGGATCAATGAACCCTGGCCATTGACGAGCTGCCAGCTCTCCCCCGAATCGTCGGAGCGGTAGAGCCCACCCCCCGGCTCGGCCTCGATGAGCGCATAGATCCGCTCGGGGGCGGCTGCGGTCACGGCCAGGTTCCCCTTGCCGATCAGCTCGCCCGGCAGTCCCCGGGTGACCTTCCGCCAGTGTTCTCCCCCGTCGGTGCTCTTGTAGAACCCCCCCACCCGGGAACCGCTGATGATGGACCATGGTTTCCGTTCCAGGCGCGACATCCAGGCATAGACCACATCGGGTTCCCCGGGCTTGAGCTCCACGTCCATGGCTCCGACACTGTCGGCGATCGCCAGCACCTGACGCCAGGTCCGGCCTTCGTCGATGGTCTTGTACACTCCCCGTTCGGGAGTGGGTTTGAAGATATCCCCGTTGGCCGCCACCCAGACGATGTCCGGATCGGTGGGATGGATGCGGACGGCCCCGATCTGCCCCACGCCGTAGAGACCGGCAAAATTCCAGGTCGTGCCGCCATCGGTGGTCCGGTAGACCCCTCGCCCGGTGGAGACGTTGCTGCGGACCCCGTCCGAGCCGGTACCCAGGTAGATCACATCCGGGTCGGAGTCGGCGACCGCGACCGAGCCGGTAGAGCCAAGCGGGACCTGGCCGTCGGTGATCGGCACCCAGTTCTCCCCCCCGTCGGTGGTGCGGAAGAGCCCACCGCTGGCCACCCCCATGTAGAAGGTGCGGGGCTGAGAGGGCACTCCCGTCACGGTCGTGCTGCGGCCGCCCCGGGAAGGTCCGACAAGGCGGTAGCGGAGTCCGGTGAAGAGCGCGGGGTCGACCGACGGGATGCCCGAGG
>CAZFHZ010000007.1:45978-61801 GCA_964519015.1 uncultured Gemmatimonadota bacterium
GGCCGGCCGGCCGGCCGGACCTGGGCACAGGCGGGCAGGCTCACCATGGCGGCGGCCACGAAGAGGGAGAGCAGGAGAAGGCGACGCATGGCACTTCCTCAGGCAGGGATGAAGGATGTCCCGGGAACCGTCCGGGATGATTCTATATACAACCGTCGGGGGGTACCACCATCAGCGGCCGGGGAGAGTCCTTATCGGAACACCCGGACCTCCATGCGGCCACCACGCCCTCCCCCTCCCATCATGATCTGCACCTGCGCTCCGGCGCCGGCCGCAGTGGAACGACGCGCCGTCAGGACGTCGGCACCGGCGGTGGTGACCGAGGGGAGCGGGGTAAAGGGATCACGCAACGCGACCAGGTCCCCGGCGGCCAGGCCGGACTCGACGATCACGAAGTTGCGGTTCTCCGCTCCCAGTACCACCGGGGTCTCATGGAAGGAGCCGTCGAGCCGGTAGACGAGCGTCTGTCCGTCTCTTCGGAAGACCGATTCCAGGGGGATCTGTACGGTGCTCTCCGCATAATCCGTGATGATACTGACCTGGGCGCTCATACCCGGCCGGAGCTTGAGATCGGATCCGGTCAGGGTGACCGTACAGTCGAAGACCTTGACCTGGGAGACCCCCATCCGTCGGGCCAGCGGGCTGACATCGGTGACCACGGCCTGGTAGATCGTGTCGGGGAAGGCGTCCACCACCACCAGGGCCTGCTGGTCCCGGGCGATATGCTGGATATCCATCTCGGAGATGGAGAGCTTGATGATCACCCGTTCCAGGTTGGGGATGGTGATGATCGTCTGACCGGAATAAGGGGTGTCACCCACCTTCACCTTGGTCTGTCCCGATGCTCCCCAGCTCTTCTCGTACACGATCAGGCCGGGCTGTTTGGCATAGAGCACCGTGTTCGCCAGTTCCGACTTCATCCCTTCCAGGTCGGAGCGCTCACGGGCCAGTCTGGACTCCTGGCGCTGGATCGCCGCCGCGTCCACCCGCTTCTGCGTCTCGATGGCCTCCTGCGCCCGTACCAGCGACATCTCGCTCTTCTTGAAGCTGATCTCCTCCTGCCGCTTCCGAACCTCGGCCTCGAACTCCATCTTCTCCAGGTTCAGTTTGGCCTTCTCGAAACTGAACTGGGTCATCTCCAGGGAGGCGACCAGAGAGGCCATCCGGCTGTCCTGCTCGGCCAGGGTCTTGCGAAGGTCGGCCTCCTCCTCGGCGACATCCTGCTCCTGCCCCCTGATCGCATCCAGCAAGGCGGCGGTGTCGAACCGGATCACCATGTCCCCGGCCTGGACAATCGTCCCCTCCGGGGCCATCGCCAGTATCTGTCCGCTTTCCCGGCTCCAGCGCATGCGGGGGGCCTCGTAGCTCTCGGTCTCGGCGGCCATGATGTTCCCGCGTTCCACGATCATGGCCACGAACGGCTTTTCGGACACCTCCACCACCATTACCGAGTCCGCTCCCCGGTCGAGACCGAAGAGCGTGGTAGCGGCGACCAGCACCAGCACCACCACGATGCTCATCGCGACCCAGGCTTTGGGGCTCAATTTCGGTATACGGAGTCGAGTCCTCATGCTGGCTGCTCCTGCGGCTCGTGAACAAGCTGCAGCGGGATCGCCGGATCGGACCGTTCCCGGATCTTCGGTCACCGTTCGGCGGAAACGTCGTTTCTAACTGTAACCTACTAATTAGACACCGCCACCCCTGAAATGACCGGACGGATCCATACGTATTCGGGGATCCGTGGTCGGCCATCACTCCCGGCGGCTACTACTCCTTCATCCTCTGTGGTAGACTCTGCCCATAATATGGCGAACGATTCCCCCGGCCTACCTCCTGAGGAGTCACATCATGTCGCAGCCTGACCACTCCCGATCCCTGCCCCTGCGCCCACTCGCCCTGGCCGTAGTCATGGCAGCCATAGCGGTCGTCCTGGCGATCCGCCCCGCTCCTCCTCCCGGGGAGGATACCGGGCTCCCCGACGGATGCACGAGTGTGATCGCCGGCCGGCTGGCCACGACCGACAGCTCCACGATCACCTCGCATACCTGTGACGGCGGCAGCCGGACCTGGCTGGAGATCGTGCAGCACGCTACCCATCCGGCCGATGAGATGCTCCCGATCTGGAACAAGCAGATCAAACGGACGGAGTTCGCCGGCGACCGGCGCGGTCTGGAGGCGCTCGGCGAGATCCCCCAGGTCCCCGAGACCTTCCAGTTCGTCCATCCCGTCTACCCCTGCCTGAACGAACATCAGCTCGCCATGGGCGAGACCACCATCGGCGGCCGGCGGGAACTGCAGTCGAACCAGGGCATCTTCTCCATCGAGGAGTTGCAGAAGGTCGCTCTGGCACGCACGAAGACGGCCCGGGAGGCGATCCTCATGATGGGGGCCCTGGCCGAGCAGTACGGTTACGTGGACACCGGGGAATGCCTGACCGTCATCGATCCGAAGGAGGCGTGGTTCTTCGAGATCTTCGGACCCGGGCGCGATCGTTTTGGAGCCGTCTGGGCCGCGGTCCGGATCCCCGACGACCAGGTGGCGGTCTCCGCCAACATCCCCCGGCTCGCTGAGATCGATCCCGCGGACACCGAGCACTGCCTGGCTTCCGCCAACGTCTTCTCCCTGGCCACGGAGATGGGCTGGTGGGACCCGGCGAGCGGACGGCCGTTCAAGATGTGGCAGGCGTACTACGGCCGGAAGCCCTTCTCCATCCGGGAGTACTGGGCCCTCAGCCGGCTCGCCCCCTCCCTGGGATTGCGCTACGACGCCGAGGAACTCCCCCTCTCGGTCAGACCCGACCAGAAGATCTCGGTCCGGGACGTCATGGACCTGCTGGGCGCCACCTACGAGGGGAGCGAGTTCGACATGCTCCAGAACCTGAAGGTGCCCGACCGGCGTGGAGGAGAGCCGAGGACCAGCCCGGTGGCCAATCCCTGGATGAGTTCGGCGACCGCGGAACTCTTCAACGTGCTCAAACCGGGGACCGTGACACGGCAGCGCACCATAGCGGTCAACGCCGCCTCCTATTCGACGGTCATCCAGGCCCGGGGATGGCTGCCCGATCCGATCGGCGGGATCATGTGGCTCGGGTTCGACTGCCCCACTCTGATCCCGCGGATCCCCATCTTCGCCGGAGTCTACGAGCTCCCCCCCGAATTCGCGGTCAGTTCGAAACACCGCTTCCGGCGCGACGCCGCCGCCTGGGCGTTCCACCGGGCCTGCCGGCTGACCCAGATCACCTATCAGCGCGACAAGGAGGTCCTGCTCGGCGTCCGCAAGGAACTGCTCGACCAAGCCTTCGCCGAACTCCCGGCCATCGAGCAGCAGGCGCTGGCTCTCTACCAGCAGGACCCGAAACAGGCGATCGCCTTCCTCAACGCCTACTCGAACGGATTCGCCCGTTCGGTGGTGGATCGGATGTGGGAGGTGGGAGACGATATCCTGCTGAAGTACGTCTCCGGATTCTAGTGTCCTGAGTCAGGCCCTCAGGGAGGACCCCCTGCGACCGGGGCCCTCCCCTCTCCTGGCCCGGGCCGGTCAGCCGGGGGGGATACGGAACTGGAGCGGCCGCTCCTGGAGGACCCGGCGCAGCCACTCTTCGGGATAACCGAGACTGCGCCCGTTGATGTAGCCGTCGTTGTAACGGACGATCAGGGTTTCCCCCAGTTTGCGCCAGCGGACGACGACCTGTTCGGCCTGCGTGACGCAGTAATCAGTCAGGTAGCGGACCATCTTCTCCGGATCGGTCCTGATCAGCCGGGCAGCGGTGTCCTCCACGGCCGCCTGCCGGGCCAGGAAACCCCCTTCCAGCTCACCCTGCACGGCCCGCACGTCCTGGATCATGTAGGAATACATGAGGTTGCTGAAGTTGGAGACGAAGTTGAACACCCACCAGGCGGAATCCCAGGAGAACTCCCGGAGCGACCCGAGCGTGTAGGAGACCGGGAGGGCGTCGATGCAGCAGTAGAAGGGTACGTAGCAGGCGTAGTTCGTGTCGTCCGGGCTGTACCACATCACGCCTCCGACCGCGTCGGGGAGCGATGCCCGCGACTGACTGACGAAGGAGAAGGCGGTCTGCTGGGTCGAGATCGGCCGCTCCCAGGCGTAGCCGACCCCGTCGATCTCCCAGCCAAGCGGCCGTACCCGGAAGGGGTTCCCGAACGGTCCGGCATCCACCCCCTGGGTCATGTCGAACTCGGTGCCTTCGTAATGGTCGCGCATCAACGCGAAGACATCGGCCACCGAGAGCGGCTGGTCGGGTTTGATGGAGAGGGGGTAGCGCGCGGCGCCGGCCACCCCCCGATGATAGTCGGGGGAGAGGTTCAACGAAGGAGCGGCCCGCCGGAAGAGGCTCCACACCCGGGCCTCGGTCCCCCTCAATTCGTCGGCGGTGGCCGGACAGTAGGCTTCACAGAAACTGAAGGGCCGGCCCGTCTTCGGGTCGTAGTACCCCTTCTCGACGGCGAAGGAGATGACGTTCTCCGAATAGAGACAGTTGGCCGGGTCGTCGAGCGGGAAGGAGCCGATGCGGGCCTTGTTGGCATGGGCCGAGATCTCGCCGTCGGGGATCCTCACCGCCACCCATTCCGCCCCCGCTCCTCCGCGTCCCGGTCCGATCATCTCCAGAATCCAGGCCTCTTCCTGGTCGCCGATGGAGAACGATTCCCCCGAGGAGCGGTAGCCGTACTCGGCGACCAGTTCCGTCATCACCCGGATGGCCTCCCGCGCGCTGCGGGAACGTTCGAGCGCCAGCTGCATGAGCGCCGGATAGCTCAACAACCCGTCCCGGTTGGTCAGTTCGTTGCGGCCGCCGAAGGTCGTCTCCCCGATCGCCACCTGGTGCTCGTTGATGTAGCCGACTACGGCGAAGGTGTGCGGGATCTGGCGGATCCTCCCCCCCGCGACCCCCTCCACGAACGAGCCGGGCGCGTGGTCGGCGGCCGGGGTACGCCCCAGGTGGCTGAGGAACTCCCCGTCGCAGGTATAGGTGATCATCACGGAGCCGCTCTGTGAGGCTCCCCGCGTCACCAGCAGGTTGGTGCAGTTGTCGGTGAGCGGCGCCCACTGGGCGCCCGCCGGCGGAGCGGCGAGCAGAAGCAGGAGGGGGAGGAGGACCGCCGACCGGCCGAAGCCGGTGCGCGGGACGGTCTGGAGTGGCATGGGCCTGGACATGACGATACTCCGGTCGGATCGGGTGATCGCAGCGGCAGGGCCGGGCAGGGGACGATCGGATCGTAGCACGGTCGGGAGCGGTCCGCCAGGGCGACCGGGGGCAGGATTCAGTTCGACCGCGGCAGCCGCTTCAGGGCCTCGGCTGCGTAGAGCCGGACTTCCCAATCCTCGTCCCGCCGCACGCGCTCCAGGGCCGGCCGGGCCCTGGGAGAACCGATTCTGATAAGAGCGACGACCGCCTCCCGCCTCACCGCGGGCTCCGTATCCGCCAGCCGCTCCACAACCAGGGGGAGCCCCTGCTCCGAGCCCAGGATCCCCAACGCTTCCAAGGCCCGAACCCGGACCCACGACTCGGGGCGGGTCATCAGTTCCCCGGCCGAACCGACCACCCCCTCCACCCCCAACCTGGCCAGGGTGTTCAGGGCCTCCAGCCGGACGTAGAGGACCGGATCGTCCAGTCGGGCCAACATGGGTTGGATCGACACCGGCGAGCCGATGGCGGCCAGGGCGCGCACCGCGTCGTACCGGATGTCCGCGGAGGAGTCCTCCAGGGCACGGGTCAGGTCCGGGAGTGCGCGCGGCGGGGCCAGGTCGGACAGGACCTCGGCGGCCAGTTCCCGGAGTGCGGGGTCCTCGTCCCGGAGGAGATCCAACAGCGGATCGACGGCCGGCTCCCCATATCCCGCCAGCTCCCGGACGAGGGAGGACCGCCGCCGTACGTTCGGTTCCTCCCTCGCCCGGGCGAGTTGCTCCGCCAGGATCACCCTGGTCCGCTCCCGGGAACGGAAGAGGGCCACCGTCCGATCCAGGCCGTCGCCGTAGAAGAAGGAGGCCCCCATCAGGAGGGCCAGGTAGATGGAGAGGACCACGGCCACCTCTCTCCTGCGCGCAGGGCGCTCCCGGCCGAAGAGGAGGCGGAAGGGAAGCGCGAAGATCCGTTCCAGGAAGGCCGGCAGGGGGAAGAGGAAGGGAGCGGTGCGCCGGTAGGCTTCATAGGCCTCCCCGTGGCGCCGCCGCATGCTCAACTCCTCCAGCATGGCCACACCGATGATGACCATGGTGGAGACCAGCCAGGGGAGACTGGCGTCGATCCCCCAGGAACGCCGGGGATAACGTGCCTGGAGCAGCAGGAGGTAGATCCCGTAGCTCCAGAGGATCCATCCCAGGTACTGGGGGTGCCGGGAAAAGCGATAGACCCAGGCGTCGGCCACCGGCCGCCGGCGGGCCCGGGCCGAGAGCCAGGCCAGGGTACCCAGGAAGAAGAAGAGGAGTCCCGCCCCGATGAAGAAGTAGACGATCGGCCAGTAGCCGTTCACCCCCACCACCCCCAGCACCCAGCGCAGACCATCGTAGGGAGCCCGGACCACCAGGCCGAGCCGGGCCAGGTCGAAGGAGAGGTCCAGGACCGGCAGCCACAGGACGTTCAGCAGACCCAGTCCGGCCAGGAAGAACATCACCCCGGCGAACTGGGCGAACACGGGCAGCATGAAGGCCAGTGCTCCAGCCGTGGCGAAGCCCGTCTTCCGGGTGGCGAACCCGGCGACGATCAACAGCAGCATCACCGCGAAACAGGCGTAGCCGATGGTGCGGAGATGAAAGTGGGCGATGAAGAGCTCGGCCTTGAGACGACTGGTCGCGCTGACCTGGGAGTCGAAACCCGGGGTGGCGACATGCTCCTGGAGGGCGTGATCGAGGAGGTAGGGGACCTCCACCGAGGCGAAGGTGAGCCCCACCGTGAAGATCAGGGCGAGGAAGAGGAGGAAGGTGTTCCGGCGGAGGTTGGACATGGACTCTCAGGCCGAACCGCCCCCGTCCACCACCAGCACCGCGCCGGTGATGTAACTGGAGGCCTCGCCGGCCAGGAAGAGGACGGTGGCGGCGATCTCCTCGGGTCGGGCGATCCGTCCCAGCGGACGGGCCGCAGCGCCCATCAGGAACTGCGCCTCGGGCTGGTTCAACTGCCGGGCTTCCTCGCGCAGCATGGGGGTGTCCACATCGCCGGGGCAGACCGCGTTGACACGTATGTTGCTTCCACCGTGGTCGATGGCCATGGCCCGGGTCAGGTTCGTCACGGCGCCCTTGGAGGCACAGTAGGCCACAGCGTCCCCGCCCCCCTTCAGCCCCCAACCCGAGCTCGTGTTGATGATGCTCCCGCCGCCGCGGCCCTCCAGGTGGGGGATCGCGTACTTGCTCATCAGGAACACGGACCTGACGTTGACCGCCATCACCCGGTCCCACTCCTCCTCGGTGGTGGCGATCACGTCGGCCCGGCGGATGATGCCCGCATTGTTGAACAGGATATCCAGGCCGCCGAAAGCGTTCACGGTCAGCTCGACCGCTCTCCGGCACTCCCCGGCCTCGCTCACATCACCGCGGATGAAGAGGGCCTGCCCGCCCGCGGCCGTGATCTCCGCCGCTACGGCTTCACCCTCCTGTTGGTCGAGGTCGACGAGCGCCACAGCAGCGCCCTCGGAGGCGAAGAGGAGGGCTGTTGCGCGGCCGATCCCGGACGCCCCCCCGGTGATAAGGGCGACCTTGTCCTTCAGGATGTCCATGGATGTCTCCCGCCTCTTGTCCGGCGTCCGTGACCGCCGGTCAGGCCTGGCTGGCCAGGCCCCCCGCGGTCTCCCCCCCATCGATGACGAAACACTGCCCGGTGATGAAGGCCGCCTCTTCCGAGGCCAGGAAGGCGAAGAGCGCAGCCACATCCTCCGGCTTGCCCAGCCGGCGGAGCGGGACCTTCTCCTCGAACGTCCGGCGCATCTCCGGTGTGTACTCGGCTTCCTGCATGGGCGTCATGATGAATCCGGGGCAGACGGCGTTGACCCGGATGCCCGGCCCCAGTTCGAGAGCCATCGAACGCGTCAACTCGATGACCCCCGCCTTGGTCGCGTTGTAGTCGGCATAATAATGATAGCCGGTCAGCCCGTTGGTGGAGCCCATGTTCAGGATCACTCCACCCGACCCGGCCGACATGCGCCGTGCGGCCTCACGGGCTACGAAGAACACCCCGTCCAGGTTGACGCCGGTCACCGTACGCCACTGCTCCGGTGTTATGTCCAGGAACGGGTTGCGGACGCTGATCCCGGCGTTGTTGATCAATACGTCCAAACCGTGGAAGAGGCGGTCCAGTTCGTCGAAGGCGCGGGCCACGGAAGCATCGTCGGAGACGTCCGCGAGGATCGTCCCCTGAAGGGCCGGCAGCTGCTCCTGGACGCGGCGGCAGGCCGCTTCATCCCGGTCGAGGAGGACCACCCGGGAACCTTCTTCCAGGAACCGTCCGGCCGTGGCCAGGCCGATCCCCCCCGCTCCGCCCGTGATGAGCACCCGTTTCCCCTTCAAGCCGCGCATGACACCCTCCTGGTCGTATCACGGGATGCTGCCAGGGGTCACCCACCCGTCGTCACCTTGTAGATAGCCCTCTCATGATAGCCGGTGACCACTTCGATGTACCCCGTTAAAAGGCCATCAACATCAGCGTCGCCGGTGTCCACCATCAGCGGTCGTCCCCGCAGGGCGGCGATCTTGCCGGTCGGACAGACGACCAGGATGCCCGATCGGCCGACCCGGCGGATCACGGCCGGGCTCAACTGCTGGTTGCCCCGCCCGAAGAGGAAGCCCTGTCCACCGGTCGGGGTGAGAATCAGGCCCAACGGTCGGCGCTCCAGCAGCTCCAGGATCTGCCGTTCTCCCACATCCAGGGCGAGGGCCTGCTCTCGGGTCACGATATCCACACCCACCAGGGTCTTGGGCAGCCCGAGCCGTTCGGCGACGGCGCGGGTGGTGGTGCCCGGTCCGAGCAGGTAGGCTCGTCCGGGGACCATGCGCTCGATCACATCGGCGGCGATGGCCCGGAGTTGGGCCGCCTCGCCGGCCGGTGTGGGCACTTTCTGGTTCTGAACCCGTCCCCGCCGGTAGGGGACCCTCAGGAAGCCGCAGAGCCGGGTAACGATCCGTCCCTGCCGGTAGGCGTCTTCGTCGAGATCGAGGATTTCGGCCTCGCGCAGACAGACCTGCCGGCTCCGCAGGAAGTCCACCGCCAGTTCCCCGGCACACCGGGGAGTAATTCCGAAGGTCGCCGACCAGATCTTGACCCCCGCCGGGATGCCCAGCGCGGGGAGGTCCGCTCCGATCGCCGCATGGATGTCACGGGCCGTGCCGTCGCCACCGGCGAACAGGACCAGATCGACACCCGCCTCGCGCATCCGGCGGGCGGCGCGGCGGGTATCCTCGGCGGTGGTCACGCTCCCGATGGCGGCCGCCGGGTCGTCGGCTGGCAGGAGCCGGGGGCTGAATCCGGTGCGGAGGGCTACCGCCGCCCCCATCTCTCCCGGCGGGGTGAGCAGTTCGACCTCGTCCGCAATCGGGCGTATCGACCCGAGCGCGACGGCGGTCCGTTCCTGGGCCTGCGGTTCGGCCCCCAGGCGGAGGGCGCGCTGCTGGATGTCCGTCCCGTCGCTCCCTTTCAGTCCGACCCGCCCGCCCAGGCCGGCGACGGGATTGACGATCAGGCCCAGCCGCTTCACGTCGTGCCGCCTCTCCCCTTCTCTCCGGTGGCGTGGCCGGAACCTCCGGTCTTGCGCCGATAGGCCCGCCAGGTGACCGCCCATTCGTCGGGGTTGTCGAACGATTCATGGTGCGTCCGGTGGACCGTGCTGTTGTGCGGGGCGGTCGTGATAACTTCCGGGTCGGAATAGGCCTCGGCTGAGATCTGCTTCAGCATGGCGGCGTACTCGTCCAGGTCGGCCCTGGAGTAGGACTCGGTCGGTTCCAGGGTCATCGGCTCGGGGACGACGTAGGGATGGTGACTCGTCCAGTAGTGCATCCCGAAGTCGGCCACGCGGGTCTCGATCTCCTCCGAGTGGATGCCGGTTTCACGAGTGAGCGTCTCCCAGCTGTAGCGCACCTGCTCGATGCGTCGCCGGCCCCGGGCAAACGGGGCTTCGACGCCGCGGATCTCCAGGACCTTCTTCATCAGGTAGTTGTTGTTGAGGACCGCGACCTCGGCCGTTTCGCGCAAACCGTCCGCGCCCAGACTCATGATCCAGGCGTAGGCCCGCAGCAGGTTGGGGGCCACACCGTAGAACGGCCGGATCTTGCCGATGCTCTGCGGGCGGTCATACTCCAGACGGTAGCGCGCTCCGTCGTACTCCACGGTCGGTACCGGCAGGAAGGGCGCCAGTTCCTCGGTCACGCCGCAGGCGCCCGCACCGGGGCCGCCGCAGCCGTGCGGGGTGGAGAATGTCTTATGCAGGTTGAAATGACAGGCATCGAAGCCGGCCTCGCGGGCGCGGGTGATACCCAGGATCCCGTTGGCGTTCGCCTGGTCGTAGGCGCAGAGTCCGCCGGCCTCATGCACGAGGCGCACGAACTCCTCGATGCGCGGATTGAAGATGCCGGTATCCTCCGGATTGGTGATGAGCAGGGCCGCCGTGCGCTCCGAGACCGCCGCCTTGAGGGCCGCCAGGTCGGGGTATCCGTCCTCTTCGGGATAGAGAGTGATGACCTTGTAGCCGGCCACTCTGGCCGCCGCGGCGTTGGAGGGGTGCGAAAAGATGGTGGTGATGACCTCGTCGCGCCCGACCGGCTCGCCCCGGGCGGCCAGGCAGGCACGGATCATGCAGATGTTGGTGAAGATCGCCTGCGAGCCGGCCCCCGGCTGCAGCGTGATCCGATCCAGACCTGAGATCGCCTTGAGCATCCCTTCCAGCCGGTACATCACCTCGAGGATGCCCTGGAGGGTCGTTCCGTCCTGGAGGGGATGGAGCTCGGCCAGTTTCGGAGTGCGCGTCAACTGGTCGTTGACCTTGGGACTGTACTTCATCGTGCAGGTGCCCTGCCCCACATCGATGTTCAGGTCGACCCCCAGGTTCTCCTGGGAGAGGCGCGCGAAGTGGCGCAGGACATGGATCTGGGACATCTCCGGCAGGGCCGGCGGGACCGTCCGGCGCACCGTATCCGGCAGGTCCCGCGCCGGGTTGCCGACCTCCTGCTCGATCTCGGTTTCGACCGGTGGGAGCAGGACGCCGCGCTGACCGGGCTGACTGAGTTCGAAGATGACCGGCTCGTCCCAGCGGGCCTGATGGAATCGACGCGGGAGGGGTTGGGGGGTGATGGGTCTCATCGGGTCACCTCTCCCAGGACCAGGGCGAGACGGTCGATGTCGTCCCTGGTGTGGATCTCGGTGACACAGAACAGGGCACTCTGGCCGAGCGCCGGGAAACCGCCGGAAAGGTCCCGGCCGCCGAAGATCCCCCGTTCGAGCAGCCTTGTATTGACATCCCCGACCTTCCTGCCCGCGCCGTCGAAGTTAACGACGAACTCCGAGAAATGCGGCGCGTCCGCGAAGAGCACCTTCAACCCGGGCAGCGCGGCGATCCGGCCCATGGTGTAGCGGCAGCGCTGCATGATGCCCTCGCCGATCTCGACCATGCCCCGCGGCCCCATCAGCGCCAGGTACACACCGGCGGTGATGCCCCAGAGTGCGGCGGCCGTCCCAACCCACTCCTTCCCTTCCTCACGCCGGGCGAAGGAGGTTCGTTCATAGGCGACATCGCCGAAACCGTACTCCCCCGCGACTACGGTCGGGGCGATGCCGAAGAGGCGGGAAGGGAACTCCTCGACGTACCTTGAGTCGTCCTCGGAGGCGATGAATCCGCCGTGCCCGCCGCCGAAGTGCATGTGGATGCCCAGCGGCTGGATGTCCCCGCAGACGATCTGGGCCCCGTACTCGACCGGGGGACGGATCACCCCCAGCGAGATCGGATCCACGCCGACGACGCAGAGGGCACCGGCGGCGCGGGTCTGGGCACCGATCAGGGCGGCCTGGGTCTCGATCGGGCCCAGATAGGAGGGATTCTCGAAGTAGACCGCGGCCGTGTCACGATCGAGCCGGTCTTTCAGGGCGTCCCGGTCGAGCAGTCCACTGCCAGGATCGAAGGGTATCCGCTCGACGGCGATGTCGGGCTTCAGATACCCGCGAACCATCGAAACCTTGTCGGCATCCATATTGGCCGGGAGCAGGACGGTGGCGCGGCCGGTGATGCGGGCGGCCATGCGCAGGGCCGTGGCTGCAGCCTGGAAGCCGTCGTAGTTGGGAACGTTGACCACATCCATGTTGAGCAGTTCGGCCATCATGCTCTCGTATTCGAAGAGCGCCTGGAAACGGCCGTGGTCTTCGTAGGGATCGCCGGCGTAAGCCGTCAGGAACTCACCACGCGAGTTGATCTCGTCGCAGAGGGCCGGGACCTGATGCTGATAGCAGCCCGCGCCGAGGAAGTTGAGCACCTCCCGGCTCGACCGGTTCCGGTTCAGCAGTCCGTTCACATGACGGACGAGTTCGGTCTCCGAAAGGAGCGGATCGGGCAGATCGAGCCGGCCCTTGAAGCGCAGTCGGTCGGGGATGTCGGCGTAGAGCTCCTCCACGCTCTCCGCCCCGACCGCCCGGAGCATCTCCTCCTTCACCGCCGGCGCCGAGTTCGGAATGTAGGGATGGACGACGGGCTTCTTGACAGGCATTCGGATCCTTTTCGTGGCGACGGTCCGCTCTCCCTGCCCGAACATTTTCCGGATGGGCCCCGCGGATCAACCGATCGGCGTCATTATCCCATACCCCGATTGGGATTCAAGCCGCGACGCGGGTGGAGTAGTGAGCCCTCTTCACTCCTCCCGCAGCGCGCTGGCCGGATCGATCCGGAGGATCCTCATCGCGGGGAGCAGGGCCGCAGCGGCGGTCGTCGTCGCCAGAACGGCGAGAACGATGAGAAAGGTCGGAGGGTCTGTAGGTCCGACTCCGTAGAGCATCCCGATCAGCAATCGGGACGCCGCCAGTGAGATCAGCAGGCCGATGAGAATCCCGATCGCCGCCGGACCGATTCCGTACCGGCTCGTCTCCCGGAGGATCCGGGCCTGGTCGGCACCCAGCGCGATCCGGATCCCGATCTCCCGGGTCCTCTGTCCCACCGCGTGGGCTACGAGCCCATACGTGCCGATGGCGGCCAGCAGCAGCGCGACCACACCGAACAACCCCAGCAGGTGAGTCGGGACTCTCCATAACATCATGGCATCGGAGACCACAGCCTCCATCCTCCGGGCCTCGGTGACCAGCACTCCTCCGTTCAGGGAAGCGGCCAGCCCACGGACGGTCGCGGTCCATTCCGAGGTCTCGCCCGTCCCATGGAGGACCAGCCGGGCGGTGTCCGTGACGCTATAGGAAGTGAACGGAGCCTGTGAGATCGGGACGTAGAGTCGCTGCCGGATCGGATCCAGTACCCCGTTGTGCCGGAGGTCGCCCGCGACCCCCACGATCTCCATCCACTCCTCTTCGCCGTAGAGGCGGACCTGTTTCCCGATCGGGTCCTCCCCCGGCCAGAAAAGGCGGGCCATGGTCCGGTTGACCATCGCCACCGGCCGGGCATCCGCCCGATCGTCGCGGGTGAACACCCGTCCCCGGACCAGAGGGATCCCCATGGCCTCGAACCAGCCAGGGGTGATCTCCTGAATCTCGGCGATCGGGGCCTCACCTATGGTCTCGACCTCGCGGCCGGCGATCTGGATCGACAGGTTGCCCATGCGATCGACCAGGGGCAGGCATTCCCCGACGGCGGCCTCATGGACATCCGGCAGCCGGGCCACCTCATCCACCAGTTCCTGATAGAAGCGGGCCCGCCGGACGGAGTCTTCCTCCGGGAACTCATCAACCGGCAGGTTGACTTGCAGGGAGAACCGGTCCCGGACCTGGAACCCCAGATCCAGGCCGTGAATAACACTCAAGCTGCGGAGCATGACACCGGCACCGATCGAGAGCGCGCAGGCCAGGGCGACTTCGGCCGCGACCAGAACCTGGCGGGTGGCCAGGCGTCGTCGTCCCATCGTCAGGGATCTCCCCCGTTCCTGGAGACAGGAACTGGGATCGCGACGGGCGCCCTGCCGCGCCGGCAGGAGGCCGAAGAGCAGACCGACGCCCAGGGTCACCGCCAGCGTGAAGAACAACATACCCGTATCCAACCGGACTTCTTCGATGCGGGGCAACGAGGAGCCCAGCCCGGCCACCAGCGAATCGATCCCCAGCCGGGCGACTGCAATCCCCGCCAGACCCCCGATCAGGGCCAGCAGCAGGTTCTCGATCAGGATGAGCCTCACCACCCGCCCTCGACCGGCGCCCAGCGCCCCCCGGATCGCGATCTCACGCCGTCGCAACTCACCTCTCGCCAGTTGCAGGCCGGCGACGTTGGATCCGGCGATCAGCAGGATGAAAACGACCGCCCCCAGCAGGATCAGGAGCGGGAGCCGGGTATCGCCGACCAGCTGGTCGGAGATCGGACGCAGGTCGAACCAGGGCTGGAATCCCCGGTAATACTGGGGCCAGGCGGCAACCATCCGATCGCCCTGCGACCGTATCTCCGCTCGGGCTTCGTCCAGCCTTACACTGTCGGCCAGTCTCGCGAAGCCGCGATAGCGATGGTTGTTCCGGGGCTCCGGTGCGGCTGGATCGAGGTGCAACGGGATCCAGAAGTCCCGGCCGGGCGCGGGGAAGAAGAAGCCCGGGGGCATGACCCCGACGACGGTCGGGCTGAACCCTTCGACCCGGATCGGACGCCCGATGATATCCTTCTCGCCCCCGAACCGGTCCCGCCACAGGCGGTGGGAGATGACGACCACGTCTGGAGCCCCAGGGAGGGCGTCCTGAGGAGTGAAGAACCGGCCCAACCGGGGCACTACGCCCAGCAGGGGGAAGAGGTCCCCGGTCGCCCTCACCCCCCGAATGAGATCCGGACGGTCCGGACCGGCCAGAAGGACGGTGACATAGTCGATGATCGCGACCCCGGACAGGGTCTCGGACTCGCTCCGGAAGTCCCAGAACTCGGCTTCGGAGACGTTGGCGTAAGAGGAGTTCTCATTGAAGTACTCGAGGGCGAGGATACGATCCGGCTCCCGGTAGGGAAGTGGATTCAGCAGAACGTGGCTCACCAGGCTGAACATGGCCGTAACCCCGCCGATACCCAGCGCCAGCGTGCCGATCTCGGTCAGGGTGAGGGCCGGCGTCCGGCGGAAGATACGGAAGGCGAAACGCAGGTCCTGGACGAGGTCGAACCGGCTCCGCCGGCGCCGCTGGTTGCGGCGACGGCGCTCCCCGATGGTCAGACAGTCCTGGTGATAGGCCCGGCGGTCGCCGAAGCGACGCTCCGCCTCGGCCCGAGCCGAGACCGGGTCGAGTCCGGAGGTGATGAGCTCCTGGGTCGTCCGCTCAAGATGGAAATCGAGTTCCTCGTCGACCGCCTTGATCACGTCCCGGCGCCTCAGCAGCAGGTTCCAGGCCCGTCGTACACCGGGGAGGAGTGTCATGGGGAGTTCTCCTGCCCTCTCAGGTGGTCGCCAGGATACGGGCCACCGTGTTCACATACCGCTCCCAAACGGCGGCCCGTTCGTGCAATTGCGCCCGCCCGGCCGCCGTCATCCGGTAGTATTTAGCCCGGCGGTTGTTCTCGGAGGCTCCCCATTCCGCTTCGATCAGCCCCCGTTCCTCCATCCGATGCAGCGCCGGGTAGAGCGCCCCCTCCTCGATGTTCAGGTCCTCTCTGGAAGTGGTCCGCAGCCAGTGCATGATGTCGTAGCCGTGCCGCGCTCCCGACTGCAGGGCTTTCAGCACCAG
>CAZFHZ010000008.1:0-21350 GCA_964519015.1 uncultured Gemmatimonadota bacterium
CCCCACCGCCTCGGGTAAGACGTTGTGCTACAACGTCCCCATCCTCAACACCCTGCTCGCCGACCCGGCCGCGCGGGCCCTCTATCTCTTCCCGACCAAGGCCCTCAGCCAGGACCAGGTCCACGAACTGCAGGGGGTCATCGACGCGCTGGGGGCGGACATCAAGACCTTCACCTACGACGGGGACACCCCCAGCGACGCCCGTCAGGCCATCCGCGCCCAGGGGCATCTGGTCGTGACCAACCCGGACATGCTGCACCAAGGGATACTACCCCACCACACCCGCTGGCAGAAGCTCTTCGAGAACCTGCGTTTTGTGGTGGTGGATGAGCTGCACACCTACCGGGGGGTCTTCGGCAGCCACGTGGCCAACCTATTCCGCCGGCTCCGGCGGATCTGCCGATTCTACGGCTCCGACCCGGTCTTCATCTGCGCCTCGGCCACCATCGCCAATCCGTCGGAGCTGGCTTCAGCCCTTCTGGAGCGGCCGGTGAACGCGGTGGAGGAGAATGGGGCGCCCCAGGCGCGCAAGTATTTCGCCCTCTACAACCCGCCGGTGATCAACCGCCAGCTCGGTATCCGGGCCAGCGCGCTCAGCCATGCCCGCAAGTGGGCCCGCATACTTATCCGGCAGGGCTTCCAGACGATCGTCTTCGCCGGCTCCCGCCTGCATGTGGAGGTACTGACCAAGTACCTGAAGGATACCTTCGACCACGGCCGGGTCGGGGAACCGAGCGTGCAGGGCTACCGGGGGGGCTACCTGCCCAATATGCGCCGCAAGATCGAAGCCGGCCTCCGGGAGGGGCGGGTGCGCGGGGTCGTGAGCACGAACGCCCTGGAGCTGGGTATCGACATCGGCGACCTGCAGACCTGCATCATGGCCGGCTATCCGGGCACGATCGCCAGCGCCTGGCAGCAGGCGGGACGGGCCGGGCGCCGCGCCGAGGCCTCGGCGGCCGTGCTGGTGGCCTCCTCCCGCCCGCTCGATCAGTTCATGGTCACCCACCCCGACTACTTCTTCGGCCGCAGCCCAGAGCATGGCCGGATCAACCCCGACAACCTCCTCATCCTGGTCAGCCACATCAAGTGTGCCGCCTTCGAGCTCCCCTTCGAGGAGGGGGAGCACTTCGGCGCCGAGCCGCTCGAAGAGATCCTCGACTACCTGGTCGAGCAGAAGGTGCTCAACAAGGCGGGGGGACGCTGGCACTGGATGCAGGACGCCTACCCGGCCGACGGGGTCAGCTTGCGCAGCGCCGATCCGGAGAATTTCGTGGTCATCGACACCACCGACGGGGCGAAGGTGATTGCCGAGGTGGACTTCGACGCCGCCCCGATGACGCTCTATTCTGGGGCCATCTACATGGTCCAGTCGGAGCAGTACCAGGTGGAGCGACTCGACTACGAGCACCGCAAGGCGTACGTGCGCAAGGTCGACACCGATTTCTTCACCGACGCCGTCTCCTACACCCGGGTGCGCATCCTGGACGTCTTCGATTCCTCGCTGCCGGAGGCCCTCACCCGCGGTGAGACGATCGGACCCGGGCAGGACGCCGAGGTGACGGCCGAGGTACGGCCCGCTATATCCCCCCCGGTCCCCGACTGTGTCGCCGAGTGGGGGGAGGTGCACGTGCTCACTCACGTCTCCGGCTTCAAGAAGATCAAGTTCTACACGGCCGAGAACGTGGGCTACGGGGAGGTCAACCTGCCCGACCACGAGATGCACACCACCTCGTTCTGGCTGACCGTCCCGGAGGGGGTGCTGGCACCGCTTGGGCGCAGCCGCTCCGAGATCGTGGACGGCATGTTCGGGATCGCCTACGCCCTGCAGGAGGTGGCGGCGCTGCACGTGATGTGCGATGTGCGCGACCTGGGGCGGAGCGTGGGGGACAAGTCGGCCACCTGGCACGCCAGCCTGGGGCGGGGGAGCCGGGGGGTGCGCTACTCCGCCGGGCTCGGCCGGACCGAGCAGGACGTGGACCTGGAGGGGCTCGAGACCTTCCAGCCGACCATCTTCCTCTTCGACAACTATCCGGGGGGGATCGGCTTCTCAAGCCGTCTCTACGACCTGGCCCCGAAGCTGCTCACCGCCACGGCCGAGCTGATCCGCAACTGCGGTTGCCCGGAGGGGTGTCCCTCCTGCGTGGGGCCGGTGGGGGAGGTGAGCCCGCAGGGGAAAGGGGTTGCCCTGGCCATCCTCGAACGGGTGCTGGGGGGTCCCGGCCCGTGAGCGGCGGAGGGGACATCCGCGACCGGCTCGCCCGCGCGCTGGAGCGGGGAACGCTCAAGCCGGCCGGCTCCAAGCTCGGACCGGCCATGAAGGCCAAGCTCGACCGGGCTCTGGCCGGCACTCCCCACGGCCGACCGCTCGAGCCGGGGGCCCCCGATCCCACCGGGGACGGGGTGCCGGCCGCAGCCGACCCCTTCCAGGCCGATTTCCCCCCGCCCAAGGTCTACCGGGCCAACCTGCTGGCCGACGTCGGGGCTTTCTCGGTCCACAACCGCCGCCGCGATGGGCTGACGGGGCGGGAATTGCCCACTCCGGTGGGGAACGTGCTGCAGCGGCGCTGGCGGGTGCCGCTGGAGGATCTGGCCAGCGGCGAGGACCTGGCCGGGGCCTCCGAAGGCTCGGCAGTGCTGGCCGAGCTGATGGGCAGCCCCGAGTTGAGCGGGCTCGACCCGCGCAAGGCGCTCTATCTGGACACCGAGACCACCGGCCTGGCCGGGGGGACCGGCACCTACATCTTCCTGCTCGGTATGGGCTGGGTGGAAAAGGACGCCTTCGTGGTCGAGCAGCTCTTCCTGCGCGACTTCGGCGAGGAGGGGGCGCTGCTTCACCGGGCCCGCCAGCTGGCCGACCGCCTCGGTACCCTGGTCACCTTCAACGGGCGCCGCTACGACATTCCGCTGCTCGACACTCGGCTGGTCATGAACCGGCAGCTCGACGACCTGCGGGAGCGTCCCCACCTCGACCTGCTCCCCCTCTCGCGGCGGCTCTACGGGGGGCGTTTCGAGGACTGCCGCCTGCAGACCCTGGAGAAGGAGCTGCTCGGCCAACACCGCTTCGGGGACATCCCGGGCGCCGAGATCCCGGGGCTCTACTTCCGCTACCTCTCCGAGGGGGACTCCGAGGCACTGGTGCCGGTCTTTGAGCACAACTTCCTGGACGTGGTCACCCTACTGTCGATGACCGCCCATTTCCTCCATCTCTGCCGGCAGCCGGCGCGCGACCCGCGGGCGCTGGGGGGCCTGGGTCGGTTGCTCGAGCAGCGGGGGAATCGGGAGCTGGCCCTGGAGCTACTCGAAGCCGCCCACGCCCAGCGGGTGGCCACCTACCGCGACCTGCGCGAACTGGCCTTCCTCTATAAGAGGCAGGGGGAGCACGAGAAGGCGCTCAAGGTCTGGAAGATGCTGGTGGCCCGCCAGCAGCGCTCCGAAAGAAGTCTGGAGTTCGACGCCACCCCCTTCATCGAGGCGGCCAAGTACTTCGAGCACCGGGTGGGGGACTTCACCCGGGCCCTTGGGCTGACCCAATCAGCCTTGAAGATCCTGTCACCGCCGGCCCCCGATCCCGGCGCCTCCGACTCCCTGCGCCGCCGCCTGGAGCACCGCGCCGCCCGGCTCGAGCGGCGGCTGGGCGGCACCGAGCCTGCTCCGCCGTGAGCGTCGATCCCGGCACCCGCTCCGGAGGAGGCTCCGAACCCGATGTCGGCTCCGCACCCACTCGGCCCGGTCCGGACCTCTTGACCTTCCTGGTCGCGCTCGGGGCACTGGCGGGCGCCCTCCTGGTCCTGTTCGGCCTGCCATTGACCGGAGGCGTCCTCATCCTCCTGTCGTTGGCGGGATTCTTCGCCCGGCCGGGCAGGTAGTCATTGACGTCATAACGTCATAACGTCATGACGTTATTCTCTGTCCATGGCTGAGAAGACCCGCCGCACCACTTTCTTCCTGACCCCGGAGAACTTCCGCCGGCTGTGCCTGCGCGCGGCCGGGAGCGGCCGCTCCCTCTCCGACCTGGTCAACGACCTGATATCTAAAGGAGGGGAGGTCACACCGGCAGAGGTGACCTATCAGCCGGTGAGGAACGTCGGCGAGCGGGTGGAGGAAGAGACGACCCGTGTCTTCTAGGACTTGGGCGCACCTGAACAACCGCATCCACATGGAACGGATTAGGTAATTCCGTTACAATCGGCCCACACCATGCCCACTGCATCCTCGAGCACAGCTCTACCCTTGTCTGACCGAACAGACCAGCCGGAGACGCGTGCTCATGATCGGCCGGACCATCAGTCACTACAAGATCGTCGACAAGCTCGGTGAAGGCGGCATGGGCGCCGTCTACAAGGCCGAGGACACCACCCTGCAGCGTCTGGTCGCCCTCAAAGCCCTCTCCACCCAACTCGCCCAGAACGAGGAAGCCCGGGCACGGTTCGTCCGGGAGGCCCAGGCGGCCTCGGCCCTCAACCATGCCAACATCACCACCGTCTATGAACTGCTCGAGGAGGAGGGCGAGCAGTTCATCGCCATGGAGTACGTCGAGGGGAAGACCATCCGGGATATCATCGAGTCGGGGCACGTCTCGATCCGAAAGGCGCTGGATATCATCATCCAGGCCGCCGAAGCGCTGGAGGCCGCCCACAACAAGGGGATCCTCCACCGGGATGTGAAGAGCGCCAATATCATGGTCTCGATGGAGGGAAACGTGAAGGTGATGGACTTCGGGCTGGCCCACCTGGAAGAGAGGAGCCAGCTCACCCGCACCGGCACGACTATGGGTACCCTGGCCTATTCCAGTCCGGAGCAGCTCATCGGCCGGCCGGTGGACCGGAAGAGCGAGGTCTTCTCGCTGGGCTGCGTGTTCTACGAGCTGCTGACCGGCCAGCTCCCCTTCAGGAGCCCGTCCGAGGGTGAGCTCGTCTTCGCCATCATCAACAACGAGCAGGACCGGCCCTCGAAGCTGCGTGAGGACGTACCGGAGAAGGTCGACGCGGTGGTCACGCGGATGCTGGAGAAGAAGCCGGAGTTGCGGTACCCGAGCTGCGGGGAACTGCTCAGCGACCTGAAGGCGATCCGGGGTGAGCTGGAGACGACGACCGTTCAGTTCTCGGGCGCGACGGAGATGCTCCGTGGCCGGGCGAGAGGGCGGACCATCGCCCTGGCCGGCACCGCGGTGATTGCAGGACTGATCGCCCTCTATCTGCTCGTGCTAGCTCCTCGAGCGGAAGAACCGCCGTATCTCGCCATCCTGCCCTTCACCGATGTGAACCAGCCTGGCGAAGTGGGCTTCGCCAGCGCCATCGCCTACGATGCGTTCGAGCGCCTGTGCGGCATCGAAGGCCTGCAGTTGAAACACATGGGCAGCACGGCCCACTACACAGGTTCGGAGATGTCCCTGCAGGAGATCGGTCGAGATCTCGGGGCCGAGTTCCTCCTGGCCGCGACCTGCCAGTGGTTTTCCCGAACCGACGGCATGACCGTACAGGTCCGTCCCGAACTCATCCGGGTGGCGGATGCTGCGGCGATATGGACCACTTCCTTCACAGAAGAGTTCTCCGAGACCCTTTCCCTGTCGACGAACCTCGCCCAGCGGATCGCCGGAGCCGTCATAGAGAAGATCGCACCTCTGCAACCAGGATTGAGTGAGCGGGGAACGGATGATGATGAAGCCTGGCGGTTCTACCTGAGTGGGAATGAGTACGAGGTTCGTAAGTTCAATGTCGAGAGTGCACGGAATGCCCGGCAGATGTACGAGAAGGCCGCCGAGCTGGACAGCACCTTTGTCGAGGCCTGGCTAGCCTTGGAATCTATCTGCCTGTTTGGTAGATATCAGCATAGTTTAAACTGGGTCGCCGAAGCAGAGCTTTCGAGGAATCGAGTGCTTCATCTGGCTTCGGGTTCACCAGAAGCTCATCTGGCTCAGGGCTATTGGTATTACAGGGCTGAAACGGATTACGATAAAGCACTGACAGAATTCGAACAAGTTCTCCATCAGAAACCCGACGATCCGGCAGCCAGAGCCTATGTCGGGTATGTACGGAGACGACAGGGTGCGTGGAGAGAAGCAGAAGAGTGCATACTGTCTGTATTGAAGAGCGATCCGTGGGATTGGGAGAATAACTTCGCTCTGGCCCAGATCTACCTGTGGACGCGGAACTATCCGGAAGCGGAACGATACTACGAGCGGGCGATATTCATCCTCCCCGATGTCTGGCAGCCCTATAGCGAGAAGGCGCTGCTGTATCTGCTCTGGGAAGGTGATAGAGAAAAGGCTCGAGTAGTATTGGATGATGCTCCTATGCCAGTGATAGAGACGATCATTACCTGGAATAATCCACGACAACGTCTCATTGTCAGGATCCTGCCGGATTTCTATGAGGATTACCGTGACCGTATTGCAGCGCCGAGTAGGATGGAGAATTGGTGCAACAGGGCGGATGCCGCCGTCGGAACAAACCATGTGGAGATAGCCAAAGTCTATTTCGATTCAATGCGTGTCTACATGGATGAGTATCTGCGGAATCCTGTCAGGACTGATGACCAAAGAGGCTACTATAGCTCCCAAATGGCTCTCTGGTGTGCCGGATCCGGCATACATGACGACGCGATGCAATACATCGAGCAGGCACTCGAGATACATCCTTACCTGAATGATGCGCACAGCAAATGGCGCGTCTATCAGGAGATCACCGAAGCCTATGTTCTGGCCGGTGAGTATGAGCTGGCCATCGATCAGTTGGAATATCTTCTGTCTATCCCGGCCCTGGTTTCGGTTCCCCTCCTCAGGATCGACCCGATCTGGAATCCGCTACGGGAGCTTCCCCGGTTCCAGGCGCTGTTGAGGAAGTACAACTGATTTCACACCAGCAGGCGAGGAAGGTAGCCGGAATCAGGCGGTCGGCATTGCCTTACGGATGATGGTCACCAACCCTCTTGAGGCTTGAGCAGCCGCATACCCAACTATCAGCAATGAGTGATGCCAGCCTGTACTATACTATTGTATAGTTAACTTGATTATAATATACTTTCAGTTGGCCCGACTGGGAGACATCCAGCTTCCTCGCTCAGACTTGCCGAGGCGAACGACGATGCGACCTCCATCCAGACCATCTAGCTTCTTCCATCATCCTCTGGATCAGGTCTTGGGAACCGTGGCCGCGGTGAGATTGCTTCGGGAACTGTCGGCGCACGGGGGGGCTCTCTCCGTCACTGACTTGGCATCGCGGGCCGGGCTTTCCCTATCCGGAGCGATTCGCGCACTGGAGCGCTTGCAGGCTCTGCGCGTAGTAGAATCCGTTGGATCGGGTCGCGGCTCTCCCTTCCGCCTCATTGCGGAGAATCCTCTATGCCTGGGCCTGATCACTCTTTTCGACATGGAGCATAGACAAACCCAGTCGCTGTACGAAGCCATCCAGAGCTTCGCATCCCAACACGAGGGCGAGGTTCTCGCTGTCTGGCTCTATGGGAGTGTGGCGCGAAGCGAGGAGAAGGCCGGCAGCGATGTGGACATTCTCGTCGTTGCCAGGGAGGCATCGGTTTCTGAAGTGAGTGACGAGCTCAGTGATCTCCTTCTTCCCCTTTCAGAATGGAGCATGCCGATTTCCGTGGTCGGCGTCTCCCTCAAAGACATCGAGCAAATGGCGACTTCAGCGCCGAAGCACTGGGAACGGATTAGAAAGGATGCAGTCGTGCTGGCCGGGATGGCCCCCCAGGAGGTCTGGCGTGGCAAGGAGTGACTCCTGGAGGAGGGTGGAGCGAGACACCTGGAAGATTCGATTGCAGAACGCCAGGGACTTCATGCAATCGGCTCAAGAATCCATGCAGCTTGCCGATGAGAACTCGTCTGGCGATCCGATCATGTCCCAAGCTTGCCTTGCCGCGATCGCCTACGCAGATGCGTTGACCATCAGGTACGGTGGGATCAAGAACGCCGGTGATCACGGGAAGGTTGTCGCAGTTATCAAACAGGCGATGGGCAATCGCGCCGACCAGGAAATGCTCCGACTGCTGGCCAGGATCCTGAGCCGCAAGAACCAGATTCAGTACGCAGCTCATGTATCGAGCCATACGGAGGCCCAGCGTTACCTCGAGCAGGTCATCAAGTTCCGAGAATGGGTCGAGGCGCAGCTCGCTGAGGGATGATCCTTCCGAACAGAACGTCGCCACGGTGATCTGGCAGGCGTGAATTCCGGACCGGAGAGCGGTATCATCGTGGTTCCTCAGGGATGATTGCAGGACCGCAGGTAGCCACGAGAGGATCCGATCCGATGAAACGAGTCCAGAGATCTTCCGGTGTTCTTTCCGCCCATTTCCTTCTTCTAATCCTCATGGTCGCCACGGCCGTCGACGTGGGAGCCCAGGAGGCCGACCGGGTATACCTGAGCGGGAAGGTCTACACGGTCGATGAGGCGTTCAGCACCGTGTCGGCCTTCGCGGTGAAGGACGGCCGGTTCATCTACGTGGGGGATGATGCCGGGGTCCGGGCCCATATCGGTCCCCGCACCTCCGTATTCGACCTGCAGGGCAGGACCGTCATCCCCGGTCTGCACGATGCCCACGTGCACATTCGCTACGGGGAACAGCTCCTCTATCCACGCACGCCGGACATCCGGCCCACGCTCGGTGAGTGGGCTTCCGTCGAGCGGATGCAGGAAGTGATCAAGCACTGCCTGGCTACGGGGGAAGGAATGCGGCCGGGGCCGGAGCCCCGGTGGCTGGTCCTAGGCGGCTGGATGTCGGATGTCTGGGATCCGCCGGTGTTCCGCAAGGAACTCATCGATGCCGTGGCGCCGAATAACCCGGTCTACATCAGCCGCTACACGCACGGCAGCGGTGCCAACAGCAAGGCTCTGGAACTGGCCGGCATCACCCGCGACACCCCCGATCCTCCGGGCGGTCACATCAAGAAGGACGAGCACGGGGAGCCTACCGGCGAGTTCGTGGAGAGCGCGCCCCCGCAACTGACCCGCCTCATCCCCCCCCTGCCTCGGATGACCGATTATGAGATCAGCCGCAACCTGGTGGAGGGGACCCAGCTGGCCGTGGCCAGCGGACTCACGACCATCCATGGCGCCACCCCAACGGACTACGACGAAGTCCAGCGACGGATCAAACTGTACGAGGTGGGCCTGCTCCGGATACGGATCAACGAGATGGTCAGTGAGCGCGCGGCGAAGCAGCTGAGCCAGCCGCTGAATTACGAGAACAAGTACTTCGTCCGATCCGTCAAGGCCTTCGCGGACGGAGCGCTGGGGTCGAGAGGCGCGCTCTTCCTGGAGGAATACAGCGACTACCCGGGTTTCTTCGGGGAACCCAGGCAGAGTGAAGACCAGATCGCCCAATCGGCGATCGGACTGCTCCCACTCGGCTTCAACATGCGGATTCACTGCATCGGTGACGCGGCCAACCGGAACGCCATCAACGCCTACGAACGGGCGCTGCAGGCGACCGGGATGGACGGCCGTGAGGTCCGGTTCGCGCTCGAGCACTGTCAGGTGCTGACCGCCGAGGACCTGCCCCGACTCGCCGATCTGGGCATCGTCGCTTCGATGCAGCCGCTGCACGCCACCGAGGACATGAACTTCGCGGAAGCCCGGATGGGACCGGAACGCTTGAAGTATGCCTACGCCTGGCGCACCCTGCTGGACCTCGGGGTCGTGATCGCCACCGGGACGGACTTCTCGGTCTCCCCCTACAACCCGTTCTATACCCTGCACGCCGCCGTCACCCGGCAGGACCGGGAGAACAACCCGCCGGGCGGCTGGATCCCGGAACAGGCCATGACCCGCCAGGAGGCGCTGCGCGCGGCCACCATGGGCGGCGCCTACGTCATGAAGGCCGAGGACATCCTGGGCTCCATCGAGGTCGGCAAGTTCGCCGACTTCGTGGTCATCCCGGTCGATTACATGACCATCCCGGCCGAGGACATCTGGAAGATCCAACCGGACATGACCGTCATCGGGGGGGAAGTCGTCTACACCAAACCGGTGCCGGCGCGCAAGTGACCTGATCCCCGGCTGACGTCGGAGACGGCACCCCCCCTTCTCCTCGAACCACAGGAACCTTCCGTGGAATACCTGCAACCCGGGGGGCACTGCCGCCGTATATCTGGTGACGCGATATATCCGGTGACCAGACAAGGAGGGGGCGGTGTTCAGTCCCGAACTCAAGAAGGGGAGCGTGGAGCTGCTCGTGCTGACCGCCATCCGGGACGAACCCCGGCACGGTTACGAGATCGGCAAGCTCATCGAGCTGCGCTCGGGGGGGCGGCTGCAGTTCAATCCCTCGACCCTCTACCCGGTGCTCTACCGCATGGAGAACCGGGACTGGATCAAGGGCGTCTGGGTGGAGCGGGAGGGGGAGCGGCGGCGCTGCCACTACCACCTGACCGCCGAGGGTCGCAAGGTCATGACCGCCCAGATGGCCCGCTGGCAGGAGTTCGCCGACGCCGTCAACATGGCGATCGGTCTGAGTCATGCCTGACTGGAAGCGGATGGTGCGGGAGCGGCTCCGGCTCCCCGACCTGAAGGATCTGCGGGGGGAGCGGATCGTCGAGGAGCTCGCCGGCCAGCTCGAGGACCTCTATAGGACGGCCCGGGAGCGGGGGGTCTCCGAAACGGAGGCCGAACAGCAGGCGCTCGCCCACTTCGACTGGGAGGTGCTGGCCGAGGGGCTGGAGACCGCCGAGCGCCCCAACCGCCGCCCCCGCGGCGAGCAGTGGGCCGACGGGGTGGAGGAGGGGCTGCGGCGCCGGGGGGGAAGCTGGGTCCCCTCGGCCGACTTCCTGCAGGACCTGCGCCTGGCCGTCCGCCAGCTGCGCCGGCGGCCTGGTGTGACCGTCGCGGCGGTGTTCTCGCTGGCTATCGCCATCAGCGGCGGTGCCTACCTTTACAGCACGGCCGTCGAGACCCTGCTGAAGCCCTCGACGGCTGCCGATCCCGCCCGGGTGGTTCGGCTCTACACCGCCTGGGAAGGATCGCTGCCTTATGGCTCGATCTCCTATTCCGATTTCGAGGACCTGCGCGACGGGGTGGAGGCCTTTGAATCCGCTGTAGTCACCGCGATGATGCCGATGAACCTGAACGCCGGTGAGCGCACCCAACGCCTCTGGAGCGGCCTGGTCTCGGGTGGCTACTTCCAGACCCTCGGGGTGGGGATGGCCCTGGGGCGGGCCTTCCTGCCCGAGGAGGACCTCACCGAAGGCACGCATCCGGTGGCGGTCATCAGCTACGCCTTCTGGCAGAACCGCTTCGGCGGGGACCCGGAGGTAATCGGCCGCAAGGTGGAGATCAACCGGCATCCCTTCACCATCGTCGGGGTGGCCGAGAAGGGCTTCTACGGGGACTCGGTCGGATTGGTGATGCCGCTGTGGGTGCCGGCGGCCATGCACGAGGTGGCCACTCCCCTGCTCACCGGCTTCCACATCCGGGACAACCACAGCCTGCGCAGCATCATCGCCCGCCTGAAGCCGGAAGCCACCCTGGCTCAAGCCGAAGAGCAGGTGGCGGCGGTGCGGGAAAGACTGGCCGGGACCTGGCCCGACCTCTTCGTCGGCAAGACCTACCGGGTCTACCCGGAGCGGGAAGCCAGTCTCGATCCGCTGGTGCGTCGGGACTTCGCCCGCTTCATCACCTTCGGCTTCGTCATGGTCGCCCTGGTCCTGCTACTGGCCAGCTCCAACGTGGCCGGCCTGCTACTGGCCCGCACCGCCGGACGCACCCGTGAATTGGGTATCCGGATGGCCCTGGGGGCCGGACGGGGGCGCCTGGTCCGGACCTTGCTGGCCGAGAGTCTGGTTCTGGGCGGGCTGGGCGGGCTGGCCGGCCTGGTCCTCTCTATGGTCATGAACCGGGCCAGTGCCGGTCTGAGCGTGCCGATCGACGTCCCGCTCTCGATCTCGACCGGGAAAACACTGAATCCGAGCGATTTCTACTTCATACTGGCGGCCACTGTCGTGGTCACGCTCCTGATCGGTCTCACGCCGGCCATCCAGGCCCTGCGGGAGGATGTGATCTCCTCCTTCAAGTCGGGGGATGGACATCCGCCGCGCCGGGCCCACCTGGCCCGCCGTGCCCTGGTGGCCGTCCAGGTGGCCGTCTCCTTCGCTCTGCTGGCCGGCGGGGGGATGGTGCTCAAGGGACTGCGCCACATGCAGCAGATCGATCCCGGGTTCGACCCGGATGGCCAGCTGGTGGCCGGGCTCGACCTGACCCTCCAGCGCTACAGCGAGGAAGAAGGGCGGCGCTTCTTCACCGACCTCAAGGAACGTCTGCTGGGACTGCCCGGGGTCGAGTCGGTCGGCCTGGCCTTCACCATACCACTGAGTCTCATGATGCAGACCCATGGTGTGGAACCGGAGGGCTACGAGGTCCCCGAGGGGGAACGCCTGCTGGTGGACGTCAACACGGTGGACGAGGACTACTTCACGGCCATGGGGATCCCCATCCTGGAAGGCCGCGCCTTCACCCGGTTCGACGACCCCGCCGCCCCACCGGTCGTGATCGTCAATGAGGCTTTCCGGGACCGCTTCTGGCCGGGCGCCTCACCCATCGGACGCCGGATCAAACATGGCGAGACCTGGTACGAGGTGGTGGGGATGGTCCCGACCGGCAAGTACCTGGGGCTGGGAGAGGAACCGCGCCCCTACTACTACTATGCCTTCGCCCAGGACTACATCAGCATGGTCAACCTGCACATCCGTACCTCCGGGGACCCGCTGGCCCTGGCCCCGGCGGTCCGGCGGGAGGTGGCGGCGCTCGATCCGAGCCTGCCGGTGGGGGAATTGAACACCATGCGGGGGCGGACCGCCTTCGCCCTGATGCCCTATACGATCGCCACCGGGGCCATGTGGGTCTTCGGATTGCTCTCCATCCTGCTGGCCTCGATCGGCCTTTACGGGCTGGTGGCTTATTTCGTCAACCGCCAGCGCCGGGAGATCGGCATCCGGATGGCGCTCGGGGCCCGGGAACGGGATGTGCTGTGGCACGTAGTCGGCCGGGGACTGCGCATCACCCTGTCCGGTCTGGCCATCGGGCTGGTCTTCGCGCTGGGGACCTCGTTCATGGTCAGTGCCCTCATCCGGGGGCTGCCGCCCGTCGATCCGGTCGTGCTGGTGACCCCGATGCTGCTGCTGTCCGCCATCGCCCTGGCCGCCTCCTGGTTCCCGGCCCGACAGGCTATCCGGATCTCCCCCGTCGAGGTCATGCGGTCGGAGTAGCGGTGATCGGATCAACCGGCCGGAACCGCCTCAGAACCGGTAGCGGCATCCCCCCAGCAGGGTCAGGCCGGCCTCCAGCCGCCGGCCGATGAGGTAGCCGCGGCTCTTCCCGGTGGCCGAAACGAGCAGACTGAAGGAATCGGTCGGCCGGTACTCCAGGTCGAGCGAGCCGGCCCCTCCCCGGCCGAAGATGTCCTGGTCCCAGAGGTCGAGCCGGACTCCCGCGGCCAGCCGGCCGCGTTCGTAGAGCGTCGGCACCTCCACCCCCAGGCCCAGGTTCCGGTAGGGCCGCCCCCACTTCAGATAGAGGGCGTAGAGCCGCTCCCGATAGCGCAGGTACTGGTCGAGGTAGAGTTCGTAGCCCAGCGGCGAGGAATGGAAGCGGGTGCCGTAGCGCCAGCCCACGGGACCGTCCCCCCACAGCTCGAACCGCTCCAGCCCATGGTCCTCCCTCATGTTCGCCGAGAAACCGCGGAAGTCGCGGTAGAGCATCGGGTCGAGCAGGGTCCAGAGCAGGCTCAGGTAGATCGACTCCCGGTAGTAGCGGACCAGGTCGGGATCCACCGTCTGGTCGGTCCGCACGGCCGAGCGGCCGGTGTGCTTCTCCCAGACGATGAGGGTTGACTCCACCGGGTCCCCCCGGGTGTCCGTCCAGGTCTCCGGGTCCTCGGGATCGGCCGGGGTGAGCAGAAAGGCGTAGGAGGGATAGTGGGTCAGCTGGATGAAGGCGTGCACCAGGTCGTCGCCGAAGGCCCAGCCGCGCTGCAGCAGGTCGAGGTGAACCCGGCGGGCCATCAGGTGGTTGACCTCGAAGCCGGCGGTAATGGCCAGGGCGTCCTCTCCCGGACCGTACTCGGCCGGCTGGATCATCTCGGCCTCGGGGAAGGGGAAGGTGTACCGGTGGATGAGGAAGTCTCCGCCGACCTGCCGGGCCCGCGTCCAGTGTCCGTAGTCGTGCGGCCACATCGTGCAGGTGAAGGTCCAGAGGATGCTCCAGGCGGTGTCCAGCCAAGGCTGCAGCTTGGGCGGCACGCCGCGGCCGATGCCCCGGAACCAGAGGTCCATGCCGGCCCGGTTGAGGGTCAGGCCGACCACGGGAGCCAGCCCGGTCTCGGTGAGCTCACCCAGCATCAGGGCGTACTCGCGGACCGGTTCCGGCTGGCTCGCCTGGCGGGCTTCTGCGGCCCGACCGGGCAGGAGCAGGAGGGCGATCAGGAATGGAGCGAGGTCACGCATGGAGGCGCCTCCGTCATCTTTACGAGCGGGAGCGGGGCGTGAGGCCGGTCCCAGGATGCTCGATGCCATCCTAAAGGAGAAGGATAATGTCCGTCAGCCGGCTCGCTCCGGATCCCGGTGACCACGGCCGGATTCTCCCGATCACGATGCAACCTCCCACCCTCCGGCGACGTATCAGGGGGGAACACATAGTAGTCTTATGGGTATAGCTGATAGGTACCACCGTGACCTCGACGGGAGCCGACGGATGAGCCGTGAGACGCTGGAGATGTTCAAGGGGACGCTCGATGTAGTGATCCTGCGGACCGTGAGCTGGGGGCCGATGCACGGCTACGACATCTCGCGGGTGATCCGGCAGCGCACCGGCGAGGCTTTCCGGGTGGAGGAGGGGGCGCTCTACCCGGCCCTGCGTCGCATGGAGAAGAAGGAGTGGCTGCGGGCGCAGTGGGGGACCACCGACACCGGGCGGGAAGCCAAGTTCTACCAGCTGACCGCAGCCGGGCGCCAGCGGCTCAAGGAGCAGTTGGCCAACTGGGAACGCTACGTGGCGACCATGGCCCGGGTGCTCGATCCGAAGGAGGTGCGGTCGTGAATCTCCCCCACGGACGGAAACGCACCCATATCACCGGACGGCGTCCGGAAGCGGCCGGCCTGCCGGTCGAGCAGGACGTGGACCGCGAGATCGACACCCACATCGCGCTACGCACCCGTGAGTTGGTCGCCGCCGGCTGGACGGAGGAGGCCGCCCGCCGGGAGGCGGTGCGGCTCTTCGGGGACCCGGAGCGGGTGGGGAGGGACTGCCGGCGGATCACCCGGCAGCGTGACCGGCGGATCGGGCTCCGCGACCTGGCCTCCGCGTTCCGGCACGACCTGGCTTTCGCGGCCCGTCTGCTGCGGCGCGCCCCTCTCTTCACGGCGGTGGCCGTCCTGACCCTGGGCCTGGCCATCGGCGCCAACACCGCCATCTTCAGCGTGATCGATTCCGTCCTGCTCGAGCCGCTCCCCTACCCCGAGCCCGACCGGATCGCGGTGATCTGGCCGGGTAACGTCGTTTCGAAGGGGATGCTGGAAGATCTCCGCGGCGGGCTGGGCACCTTCGAGGCGATCGCCGTCCACCGTTCCGATACCTTCACCCTGGCCGGAGAAGAAGGAGCCGAACAGGTCTACGGCGGCGTGGTCTCGGTGAACGAGCTCGAAGTACTAGGCGCCCATCCTCTGCTGGGCCGCCTCTTCCTGCCCGAGGAGCAGGAGCCGGGTTCGGCCGGCAGCGTGATCGTGAGCTACGGACTGTGGCAGCGTCGCTGGGGGGGGGATCCCGGTCTGGTGGGCCGGACCATCATCATGAGCGGAGAGGGGGACACCACGCGGACCGTGGTCGGCATCCTGCCGCGCGGGTTCCGGCCGCTCGACGACTCCCGTCAGCTCTGGGTGCCGATGCGCGTCGATCCCTCCAACTTCCCCGACTACCGGGGAACGGCCAGCCTGATCGTGATCGGGCGGTTGGGGACCGGGGTGACGATCGAGCAGGCGGGGGCCGACTTCAACCGTTTCATGATCGCTTATCAGAAGGAGAATGCCTGGATCTCCGAGGAGGTCGCCCGGACATCGACCGTACGGGAGCTGCTCGAGGAGATGGTCGGCGGGGCGCGGACCCCCATGATCCTGATGCTGGGCGCGGTCGGGCTGGTACTGCTGCTGGCCTGCGCCAACCTGGCCAACATCCTGCTCGCCCGCTCCACCAGCCGCCGGCGGGAGATCGCCGTGCGTTCCTCGCTGGGTGCTTCCCGGGCCCGCCTGACGGGGCAGCTGGTCACCGAAGGGATCCTGCTCGGCCTGCTCGGCGGCCTGGCCGGTCTGGGGGCGGCCTTCGCCCTGCTGGCGCTGTTCAAGGGGAGCCTGCCGGCCGACACCCCCCGCCTGGGGGAGATCCGCATCGATTACAGCGTGATGCTCTTCACCGGCACCGTCGCTTTGCTGGCCGGCCTGCTCAGCGGACTGCTGCCGGCCCTCCGCAACTCGCGCGCCTCATCCGCAGAGGTCCTGCGGGAGAGCGTGCGGACCAGCACGTCGGGGTACGGGAACCTGCGCTGGAACCGGCTGCTGATCGGCCTGGAGATCGCCCTCTCCATGGTCCTGCTGGTCGGCGCGGGTCTGACCCTGAAGAGCATCTGGCGGATCTACGGGGTGGATCCGGGCTTCGATTCCCGCAACCTGCTCACCCTGAGGCTGAGTCTGCCGGGGCACCATTTCCAGGACGAAGCTTCGGTCCGGGAGTTCTACCGGCAGGTGACCGAACGCATCGAGGCGCTCCCGGCCGTCACCTCCGTCAGCTCCAGCTACTTCCTGCCCATGACCACCTCGGGCATGGGCATGGTCTACGAGACGGAAGACCATCCGATCCGCGAAGGCGAGGCGCTTCAGCGGGTGAGTGTGCGCATCGTAGACCCGACCTATTTCCGGACGATAGGCGTCCCCCTGTTGCGGGGGAGCGGCTATTCGCCTATGACCGGTGACCAGGCTCCCCCCGAACTGATCATCAACGACCTGCTGGCCCGCCGGCTCTGGCACGACCAGGACCCGGTCGGCCAGCACATCGAGATGAACACCCTCACCTGGACGGTGGTCGGAGTGGTGGCCGACTACCACCAGCGCCGGCTCACCATGGACCCGATCCCGGAGGTCTATGTCTCGACCGATCTCTACACCGTCGATGAGCGTTACCTGCTCGTCCGGACCGCAGCCGATCCCACCCCCCTGGTGCCCATCCTGCGCGGGCTCGTCGCCGCGGTGGACGATCAGGTCCCGGTCTCTTCGGTCAGGACCATGGCGGATCGGATCGCCGGGTACACCCAGGATGCGCAGCTCTACGCGGTCCTCATGAGCACCTTCGCGGCCGCCGCGCTGCTGCTCGGCCTGATCGGTGTCTACGGAGTGGTGGCTTATGCGGCCGGACTGCGCCGGCGCGAACTGGGGATCCGGATGACCCTGGGGGCGAGGCGTTTCAGCCTGGTCCGGAGCATGGCGCTGAACGCGCTGGTGCCCGCCGCGATCGGCAGCCTGGTCGGGCTGGCGGGAGCCTGGGCCGCCTCAGGGGCACTGGCCAGCCTGCTCTATGGCGTGAGCAGCACCGATGCCGGGGTCTACGCCGGAGTGACCCTCCTGCTCCTGGCGGTGGCGGCGGCAGCGAGCTTTATCCCGTCGTTGCGGGCCACCCGGCTCGATCCGATGTCGGTGCTCCGGGTGGAATAGGCCGGATCGTATGCTACACTCCCGGTGACGCGTCCATCCGCGAGCACCGGGAGTGTCCCATGCCACTGCACCGCCGACATCGCCTCACCCCCCTCACCCGGCTCACCCTCCTCCTTGTGCTCACGCTGCCGGCCTGCACCGGTCCCCGGCACCGGGTCGAACGCGACCTCGAGGAGGGGGTGCCGCTAGTGCGCACCCTCGGCGCCCCCCGCCACCGGGGTGCTCCCTTCCGGCTCGTCCGGGAGCAGGTCTTCGGGGATCCGGCCCTGGGCGTCGAAGGGACGCTGACCCAACCACATGGCTACCTGGAGGTCCCCGGCGGCTTGGCCGTCTTCGACGACGGCGACCACGCGCTGAAGGTGTACGAAGATGACGGCCGCCTCCGTTTCCGGATGGGGCGCCGCGGTCAGGGGCCGGGTGAGTTCGAGGATGTGTGGATGAACCACGGGCTCTCTCCCCAGGGACGGATCGTCCTCACCGACGGCACCACGGCGCGCCTCACCCTGGTCGATCCGGTGGATGGGAGTTACGAGACCGTTCCGATGGCCAACGCCACGACCTGGGACGCCGCCCAGGTGGGACCGGACCGGTTCGTGATCATCCATCCGACCTTCTCCGAGCGCTGGGGGCAGCTCGAATCGCTCGACCGGGTGGACCGCACCTTCACAGTCGTGGACACGGTGGCCTCCGTGCCGCCGGGTCGGGTGCTGCGGGTGCCCATCCGGACGGCCGAAGGCCAGGCCTCCTTTCTGAACGTCTCGAAGCCCTTCTGGCCCTTCTTTTCTTGGTGGGTGCAGGGGGGAACGATCGTCGTCTGCCGCGGCTCCGCCTTCCGCGTGGAGCTCTTCGACTACAACGGACAGAAGAAGCGCATCCTGGAGTGGGATGCCCCGCTCTCCACGGTCACGGATTCGATGTGGGCGGCCACCCGGCGGACGATCCTGAGGGATTACGGCACCTACGGTCCCACGGTCTGGGCTGCCCTGGAACGACCAGAGAGGGTCCCCTCGGTCGAAGGCGTACGCCTGGACGACGCCGGCCGGATCTGGGCGCTACGCTACCGGCCTTCAGAGCGCTACGGCGGTCCGGCCGACCCGAACCTCTACTGGGATGTGCTCGACGCTGACGGTACCTGGCTGGGGTTGCAGCCCACTCCCGGCGTAGCCCGCTATTTCGGGCGGGAGGTCTGCTATGTGACCGAGGACTCCGAGCTGGGGAGTGTCGTGGTGCGCTATCGGCTGGAGCCGGCCGGCTCGAATCCCGACCGGTCGAGCGCCCGGTAGCCCACCACGGCCACCGCGGTGGCTACGTTGAGCGAGTTCTTGAAGCCCCAGGCGGGGATCTCCACGAATCCCGTGCACGCTTCCAGCACCTCGCGACTCACCCCCAGCGCCTCGTTGCCGAAGACCAGGGCCAGGGGAGAAGGGTAGTCGACCCGGTCGAAGCGCAGCGCGTGCGAAGTGGTCTCTACCGCCCAGACCGGGATGCCCCGCGCCTGCAGTTCCCGCACCGCCTCCTCGGTCTCCTCGAAGTGGCGCCACGGCACATAGTCGATCGTGCCGAGCGAGGTCTTCTCCAGTTTGCGGTGGGGAGGGTGGGCGGTGTAGCCGCAGAGGTAGAGACCGGCGGCGCGCATGTGTCGCAGAGCCGGAAGATGGCCCCCACGTTGAAGGCGCTGCGGAGGTTGTCGAGCACGATCCACAGCGGTGCGCGGGGGAGACGGCGGAATTCCTCCAGCGGCAGGTCCGAGTCGAAGCTGCGCACCTCGAAGTTGGTTTCCATGTCACCGCGTTTGCGAGCCATCACCCTCCATCCTCTACACTAATCTCTCACCGGCATCTCTGATGCCGGCTCCAAGTCCTGATTCCAGGAGGAGGATACCCGATTCGGCTCCGGAAGACAGTAAACGACTCGTGGGACTCGAGGGTCTTTCCCTCTGGGTACATCATTTCCTTTACGTCCCATATTCAATGACTCCGGGATGCCGGCGGGACGTTGTGAGCGCATTCCGGCTCGGGGAGGGTCGGACCGTGACTACTGGCTTCTTTGGACTCGGCCGGTGGATGGTTCCGGCGGCCGTTGCAGCCTTCTTCCTGACGGCCTGCGGCCCGCGAAGTACTTCGCCTCATCGTTTCGAAGTGGTCGAGGAAGAAGGCGTGCCCACCGCCGTGACCCGCGGCGGGCCCAGGTTCGACGGATCCGTATTTGACCTGTCGTTCGTCTGCCGCCTCGAGCAGGACGAGTCCCGTCCCGAGACGCTGCTCTCCGGCCAGGGGTGGGGACTTTCCCCGATTCTGATGGACGAGGCCGGGCGGATCTATGCCTCCGACCAGGGGAACCATCGGATCCACGTCTTCGAGCCGGACGGCTCCCACCGATTTGCCTTCGGGCGGGAAGGGCACGGCCCCGGCGAGTTCATCGCTCCGCGGGTGATGACGGTCGGCAACGGAGAACTCTCGGTCTTCAGCGGGATGGTGGGTGCCTACCGGCTCAGTTTCTTCCGCACCGACGGGACGCTGATCCGGGTCCGGATGCTGCGCCGTGCCGCCATGAACACCTGGGAGGTCTATCCGGCCGGCGAGGACCGAACGGTCCATGTGGCCGGCGACTACACGATCGACGCCGGCGTCCCGATCCCGGTACGGCGGATCGCGGTGATGTCCGCCGAGGATGATACGGTCGGAATGGTGGAGCAGCGGCTGGACCGGGAACTGGTTCCTTTCCAAGGGAACCCCTTCTCCCGCTATGTGCCCGGTCGGGGCATCATCGCGGGGGACGGGCGGGAGCCGGTGCTGCGCTGGTACGACCTGGAGGGGAGACTCCTCCGGCGGATCCGGCTGGACGTGCCGCGCACTCCCGTCACGGATGAGGAACGGCGGGCGATCCGAGCGGCCGTGGAACGCCGTCTGGAGGAAGCCACCGACGATCGGAGTCGGAAGTCGATCCAGCAGCGGGCCGAGCAGCCGGTCCCGGATGTCAAAGACTACTGGTCAGCTGTCTTCGTGGACGCTGCCGGGTTCCTCTGGGCCCAGGAGCCTTATGATTATTGGACGTTCGACCTGGCCGCGAACCGGTTCCGGATCTTCAGCCCGGAAGGAGAATACCTGGGAAACCAATATGTTCCGGATTTCGAAGGCGATTCCGGAGCCTTCAATTTTTCGCGGGGGCATCTGATGCTGCGCTACCTGTCAGCGGATGTGGGCGCTCCGGTCGTGGAAGTCTATCGGATCCGCAGCGCGGTGCCGGACCTGGCATACCCTTGAGAGGAGCCGGGAGTCCGAAGTGGAAGGAGGACGGACCGTGACGAGATACCGGCTGCCGGGAATGGCACTACCGGCGCTTCTGCTCCTCGTATCGGCAGTCAATGGGGCGGGCGTACCCGCCCCGGAAGATCCTCCCACCCGGGCGATCCTCTTCGTCTCTCATCGGGAGGGAGCCCGGGAGATCTGGCGGATCGCTCCCGACGGTACCGGATTGAAACGTCTCACGAGTACGCCGGCTTCGGATCGGCGCAACCCGGCGGACTACCGGGGCCTGATGCTCCATATCCGCCAGGGCGAGGAGTGGCCGCGCAAGAAGATCCTGCGTGGCCTGGTCGACATCCAGTACAAGCGCAACGACTACGTCTTCGAGCGCGGCACCTTCCGGGTCCGGG
>CAZFHZ010000008.1:21360-61187 GCA_964519015.1 uncultured Gemmatimonadota bacterium
ACGCCGGCTTCGGCTCGGCGCAACCCGGCGGACTACCGGGGCAGTTCCGATCCCTGCTGGTCCCCCGACGGGAAACATATCGCCTTCGGCTCGAAACGCGGCCCCGGCCCGGAATCGGCCGGGATATGGGTCATGGATGCGGACGGGTCCGGGATCCGGCAGCTCTGCCGGAAGGGCAACACCGGGGATCCCGACTGGTCCCCTGGCGGGGCCCGTATCGCCTACACCTGGTTCCCGCATGGGCAGATGATGGAGGCCGACCTCTATATGATGAACGCCGACGGATCCGGTGACCGCCGACTGACCTCCCTGGAAGGAGAGGAAAAGGAGCCGGACTGGTCTCCCGACGGGAAAGTGATCCTTTTCGACCATCACTTCTATGACGAGCAGCGGATCATGATACTGGAGATCGCGACCGGGGAGGTCCGACTGTTCCCGATCCCCGACGCGGAGAAGTACCAGGACGGGCATCCCCGCTGGTCGCCGGACGGCCGGCGGGTACTGTTCACCTCGAACCGGGACGGACGGGAGCCGGGCAGGAATATCTTCCTGGTGAACGCCGACGGCAGCAGCCTCACCCAGCTCACGCACTTCACCGAGCCGATGGTCGGCTGTCACGAGCCGGTCTGGAGCCCGGACGGCACCAGGATCGTCTTCCGGGCCAATCCCGGCGTGTCACGCGACTTGACGAGCGGACTCAACTACAGCGAACTCTTCGTGCTGGAGATCGCCACCGGCGACCTCCAGCAGCTCACCGACAACCGCTTCTTTGACGAAGCTCCGAGCTGGTACTGAAATCCCGGCCGCCCCCTATTTCTTGTTGCGGGCGCCGTAGATCTGCCAGTGCCGGCTGAACTTGTCGTTCCACGGCACCTTCACCCCCCGGATAAACATCATCCGCACCTGCGCGGTGTAGAGAATCGGATTCCCCGTGGTCACGATCAGGTTGGCCACCTTCCCCACTTCGATGCTCCCCAGCCGGTCGTCCACCCCCAGGATGCGGGCGGGGGCGATGGTCAGCAGTTCGAGTGCCCGCTCGGTGGAAAGACCGAAGGCGGTCGCCATCCCCGCCTCGTAGGTCACGCTGAAGGAGTTGGCCGTGCTGCCGCTCATCAGGGCGAAATCGATCCCCGCCTGGCTGAGGATCGCCGGGGTGGCGTAGTGCACGTCGTACGGTTCGGTCGTCTGGGGAGAGGCGTGCACACCGCCGAAGATGAGTCTCACCCCGTGCTCCTTGAGGAAGTCGGTCATCTTCCAGGCGTCACGCCCGCCCCGGATGACATAGCGCAGGCCCATCTCCTCGGCGAAGGCCACCGCCTCCCGGATCTGCTGCTCGGCGCTCGCCTCGATGATGACCAGCTCCCGACCGGTCGCGGCGTCGGCCAGGGCGTCCATGCGCAGGTCGTTCTCAAAGCCGGGCAGTCTGCCCTCGGCCGCCATCTGCCGGCGGCCGGCGTAGGCCTTGGCCTCCCGGAACCACCTGCGCAGTTCGGTGGCCCGGTCGACCGGTGGCGCCCCTCCGCCGCCGGGCCCGCCTCGTCCGCGTCCGCCGCCGGCCCAGTTGAGCCGCAGCCCGATCCGTTTCGACTCGGTCATCCCCGAGGGGGTCCATCCCCACAGGTCGATCAGGCTGTCGTAGCCGGGGATGACCCCGCTGGTGAGCCCGGTCACGGCCGTGGTGATGCCCCCCACCCGCTGAGCACCCAGGGTCTCGCTGGCCTGGTTGACCGCGATGTAGGCCTCCAGGTGGGGGTTGTAGTCCCCCAGCTCCATCCGGTCGTCCAGACCGGCCATGCCGCCGGCCTCCTCCAAACCGAGCCCGGTGCCGGCGTCGATCAGGCCCGGGTAGACATAGAGGCCGCTCACGTCGATGCGCGTGACACCGGCCGGGACGGTGACATTGGTGCCGACCGCCGTGATCTTCCCGTCCCGCACCAGCACGGTGCCGCCGGGGATGGCCGGACCCGTCACCGGCACGACCGTGCCGCCGACCAGGGCGTAGTCGTCCACGCTCGTGTCGGTGGGTTCGAAGTCGGCCACGAAGCGACCCGGGTAGGCCTCGGTGTCGGCGGGGCCGCGGTCGTCTGTGTAGGTCTTCACCCACTTCCCGGCGGAGTCGGTCTGCGCGCGGTCGAAGAAGACCTCGCCGTCGATGATGGTCATCTCACAGCGGGCCGGGGCGTGCAGCGGGTAGTGGCTGAAGATGGCCAGGGTGCCGTCCTTGCCCACCTCCACGCTCCCCACGTACTTGTCGAGTCGCAGGTTCTTAGCCGGGTTGAGGGTGCACATCTTGAGCGCCTCGTTCTCCGGCACACCGCCGTAGCGGACCGCTCGCGCGGCCTCCTGCCAGAGGCGCCGGGTCCGCTCCGCGCTGTCGGAGTTCACATCGACCAGCGCGCCGGCCTCGTAGAGGATCACTGCCTTGTAGGGGATGGCGTCGTAGGCCTCGATCTTGTAGCCCCACGAATCGGCGAAGATCGAAGAGCCCCATCCCTTCTCGGCCAGCTCGGGGGCGATCATGTAGCCGCCCAGGTTGTGCTCGAAGACTCCCGGCGGGATGCCGAATTCCTCGCACACCTCCATGAACATGACCGACTCCTCGGCCATGTAGCTGTGGCAGCGGGGGACGATCTCACCCTTCAGCAGGCCGACCAGTACTTCGAGCTGGAGGTCGCGCTTGGGCGGCAGGGGATCGGCCCCCCGCTTCTTCTTCTCCGCTTCGTACGCCTCCCACGCCTTCTGGTAGTCGCGGGCCCTGGTGAAGGCCTCACGGAAGACCTCGGCCACACCGGAGCGGCTGCGCGGGTAGCGGGTGGGATTGTCGCTGGCAGACTGCCGGACGTTCTCCCCCAGCGCGAACTTCAAAGTCTGCGGCGCCTCCCGGAAGACCATCTCCTCCCACGGGCGTCCCCATTTCAGTTTGAGCACCTCGTTGCGGCCGCCGATCGGGTTGGCCGATCCGTGCATGGTGTGGATGATCGCCACCCCACCGGCCAGGGCGGTGAAGAGGGCCGGGTCGTCGTGGGCGATCACATCACCGATGTCGACCTCGGGTACCACCGCGCGTGAGCCCTCGTTGATCCCGCGGTCGATGGCCATGTGGCAGTGGTCGTCGATGACGGCCGGCATGACGAATCGGCCGCGCGCGTCGATGACCCTCACTCCGGCCGGGGCGGTCAGGTTCTTCCCGATCCGGGCGATCTTACCACCGCGGACCAGCACGTCGGTCTCGGGGAGGTCTCCCCCGGTGATGGTCAGAACCGTCCCTCCCTTGATCAGCAGGTCCTGTCCGGCGGCCGGCGGAATGCCCACACCGACCAGCAGCAGGACGAGCAGGACGGGAGCGGTCAGCCGGAGCATTCTCTTCTTACCGGTCATCGTCCGACCCTCCTTCCCCGACCGCTGCTTCGGATGGCCGCTTCTTCCCGGTGATGGTGATCGCCTCCATCGGACCGAGTGAGATCGATCCGTTGAGTACATCCCCCTCCACCGCAGCGGTCAGAGTCAGATTTCCCATGTCGGCGACATCGCCGCTCAGGTTGAGCGTTCCTTGCTCGAAGGTACCGCTCACCGCGACCGGCCCCATCGGGGTGGTGATCTCACCCTTCACGGAGGTGCCTTCCTGGGAGAGCGTCAGGACGACCTGTTCGTTCTGCCCCGGCAGGGTGATCGAGATCTCCCAGGCGCCGGCGACCCCGCCGCCGGCCCGGGCGCCCGGAGTGCGCGGCCGCGGCTGCTCGAACGACTCCATCCGGCCGTCCACGAAGAGGTGGGTGACGTAGGCGGCCTCGTCGCTGAAGAGGTCGCCGCTGGTCACGGTCAGGTTAGCGGCCTTGCCCGCCTCGAGGCTGCCGTGAGTCCCTTCGACTCCGAAGAGCCGGGCGGGAGTGATGGTGAGTGCCTTGAGTGCTTCATCGGCGGGCAGCCCCGCCTTGATGACCGACCGCAGGTTGACCAGGAAGCGCGAAGGGTCACTCAGGCCGCTCGTGCTCAGGGCGATCGTCAGGCCCGCCTTCCGCAGGGTCGCGGCGTTTCCCTGGATGGCTGCGTTATCGCGGGCATCCAGTTCCTTCTTCTGCTCATCACTCAGGTTCCGGTAGGCCCGGTCGAACCAGTAACCGGTTACCCGCTCCGGGGCCGGCAGGTTGAGCGAGACGATGACCGGGGCTCCGAGCTGTTTGACCAGGTCGGCCACCCGGTAGCCCTCCTGGGCACCGGTGATCCAGAATTTCATGCCGTATTCCCGGGCTAGGTCGCGCAGCCGCTTGAAGTCGTTCTCGACGTGCACTTCGACCAGGAAGGGAGCCTGGCCGGAGGCGGCCGGGATCATCGCTTCGAGGGCCGGCTCGTGGGCGGGACGTTCCATCCCCTGCGGCCGGCGGGCATAGCGCTTCAAGAGCATGTCCTGGTATTGCGCATCGATCAGGGCCTGCCGCTGATAGGCGACCACCGCCATGAGCGTGCCGGGATAATCCCGCTGGCTCGAATAGGTGAGGATCTGGGCGACGGGGGACTTCACCGTCATCCCTCCGGTGGCGTCTCCGAGCAGGTTCATCAGTACGGCCTGCCCGGAGAAGACCCCATCGTTGCGCGCGATGAGCGCGGTGGTGAAGCCCTGCTGCCGGTACTTCACCAGGTTCGGGTCGGCCGGATCGAACCACTCGGCGGCACTCCGGTCGGCGATGTTGGGGGCGGGTTCCCGTTCCCGCGCCGGGGCCAGCACAAGCCCTGCCTGCGAGAAGGCGTCGATGAAACCGGGATAGACCGTCAGGCCGCTCCCTTCCACGACGACCGCGTCGGGGGGCGGTTGGACGTCGCGTCCCAGCGCCTCGATGAGTCCGCCGCGCACCACGATGGTTCCTGATTCGATCACCTCGCCCGATACCGTCACCAGCCGGGTCCCCCGGATCGCGTAGACGCCTCCGGGGACCATCTGTGCTTCGAGATCGAGAGGGGGGATGAACAGGAGCGCGGCGGCGAGGAGCAGGGAGGACCGACCGGCACGCGTCCGATGTGCCGGTCGCGACCGGAGAACGGGTCTGCTCATGGCCGATGACTCCTCCCAGGTGTCGACCCGGTATGGAGACCGGCCGATCCTGGATGTGGTTGGACGAGTGGATTCCAGGCAGTCCGGCCCGAAGGTATACGGGGCTTCGCGGGAGTGTCAACAGCGGCAGGGAAACAGGAAAACAGAAGGGGGACGTCGAAGGACGTCCCCCCTCGTCTCGCCGACGGCAAAGACGACCGGAGCCCGGGCTCCGGTAGAAGAGGGCTACTTCTTCTTCTTGGCTGCTGCCTTCTTCTTTTTCGCCGGTGCCTTCTTCTTGGCCGGGGCCTTCTTCTTGGCGACCTTCTTCTTCGTCGCCAGCTTCTTGGACTTCTTCTTGGCGACCTTCTTCTTCTTGGCCGGAGCCTTCTTCTTGGCGACCTTCTTCTTGGCGACCTTCTTCTTCGTCGCCAGCTTCTTGGTCTTCTTCTTGGCTACCTTCTTCTTCTTGGCCGGGGCCTTCTTCTTCTTGGCCGGGGCCTTCTTGGCAGCCTTCTTCTTAGTAGCCATCCTCTAACGTTCCCCCTTCCGCGACTTCGTTGGTTGTCCGGTGCCTGCTACTGAGTGACTCAGTGAAACACCCAACGCTTTCAAGGGGATAAGATACCGCACCTAGTGACAATTTTTTCGTGTTCATGCGTCCAAAGGTCGACGAAGATGATACGGGAGGCTCCAATGGAACCAACGGATAAGGACAAGTACTTCCCCCGCGGGCTCGGTCTGAAGCGTGAGGTCAAGGCCGAACTCGACCAGGTATATCAGAGCGACCTGGTCGACCACGTGCGCGCGAACGGGCACCAGCTGGTCGTGGACGGCCTCACCATCCATCTCGCCCGCGAGCTGGGTTTCTGTTACGGCGTCGACCGCGCTGTCGCGTACGCCTATGAAGCGCGCCGCAAGTTCCCCGACCGACGTATCTGGCTCACCGGCGAGATCATCCACAATCCACATGTGAATGAGCGGTTGCTCGCGATGGGCATCGGCTTCCTCTTCGGCCGTCACGCCACCGCTCAGGGTTACGAGTCGGTCCACCAAGATGACGTGGTGATCCTGCCCGCCTTCGGGGTGCCGGTGGAGGACATGGAACGGCTGCGCCGCATCGGCTGCATCCTGGTCGACACCACCTGCGGCTCAGTGATGGTGGTCTGGAAGAACGTTGATCGATATGCCCGGGAAGGATTCACCAGCGTCATCCACGGCAAGTACTACCATGAAGAGACGATGGCGACGGCGAGTCGCGCTACCGAGCATGGCGGACACTATCTCATCGTCCGCGACATGACCGAGACGGAGATCGTGTGCGATCACATCCTGGGGACCGGACTCGACCGCGCCGGGTTCCTCGAGCGGTTCCGGCCGGCGGTATCACCTGGATTCGATCCCGACCGTCACCTCGAGCGCTTCGGCCTGGCCAATCAGACGACGATGCTCATGAGCGAGTCGCTCGCGATCGCCGATCGGATCCGCGCCGCGATGGTGGAGAGATATGGGGAGGAGGAAGTCGCCCGCCGTTTCCGCAACTTCGAGACGATCTGCAGCGCCACCCAGGAAAGGCAGGATGCCATCCTCGCCCTGCTCGAACGGCCGCTCGACCTGATGATCGTGATCGGGGGTTACAACTCGAGCAACACCAGCAATCTCGCCGAAATCGCCGGACGACGGGTGGATACCTTCCACATCGACAGCGCTGAGAGTATCCTGGACGAGAACCGGATCCGGCACAAGCCGGTGGGTGAGAAGGAGGCCGTCATCACCGACGGCTGGCTGCCTCACCGGCCGCTCACCATCGGAATCACCGCCGGAGCCTCGACCCCCAACACCGAGATCGGGGCGGCCATCCTGCGCATGCTGCAGACCCTCGGACTCTCCCTCCCGGAGATCGGCCGTCCCGGCGAGTCGCAGCCCTAACGCGTCCTCCGGTTCCCCAACACAATCTTGACCGTGAACACCCGGTCGCCCCGCCGCAGTTCCATCTCCACCTGCTGGCCCGGGGATCCGTCCTGGAGCGCGTAGGTGTAGTCGTAGATGTTCCGGATCGGGCGCTCCCCCATCCTCAAGATCACGTCCCCCGGTTCCAGACCGGCGTTGGCGGCCGGCCCTCCGGCGTTGACCCCGCTGATCCGGAATCCCTCCCCCTCCCAGCTGAAATCGGGTACCACCCCCGTGTAGACGGCGATGCCGGCGCGCCCCTCGCCCATCCCTTCCGGTTGGGCGGTGGCCTGGTAGACGAGCCGTTCCGGGGATCGTGTCCACCGCCGCACCAAGGCACTGATGAACCGCACGACCCGCTCCTCGCCGGGATAATCGAGCTTGTCGGCGTCATCGGTGGGCCGGTGATAGTCGCTGTGGGTGCCGGTGAAGAAGTGCAGGACCGGTATCTCCCGGGCATAGAAGGATGCGTGATCAGAGGAGCCGTAGCCGTCGGGGACCCGGCTCAACTTGAATCCGAACCGGCTGGAGCCGTTGAGCTCATCGAGCAGTCCGTCCCACGACGGGCTCGTGCCGGTACCATAGACCGTGAGACTGCGCTCGCTGTTGAGTCGGCCGACCATGTCCATGTTGAGCATGGCCTCCGGGTGCCCGGCCCCGGGGGGGAGATGCTCGGCCAGGAAAGCGGAGCCGAGCAGGCCCTCCTCCTCACCGGCGAAGGCGGCGAAGAGGATGTTGCGGTCGGTCGACGGCATAGCCGCGAACTCCTGGGCGAGCTCGAGCAGGCCGGCTGTCCCCGAGGCGTTGTCGTCGGCGCCGTTGTGGACCGCGGTGGTGTCGGGGACCAGCGATCCCTCCCCCCCCATGCCGAGGTGGTCGTAGTGGGCGCCGATCACGATCCAGTCATCGCTCTCCACCAGGGCGGGGACGGCGCCCAGCACGTTGATGCCGGTGGCGCGGACCGGTTCAATATCGACCTCCAGACGGATCCGTGGGGCGGGGGGGGTACGTGCACCCCCACGTCCGGTGGGGCGGGGCGGGGGCACCGGGGGCGCCTGCAGCCGGGCCGCCAGAGCGCCGGGCGAACCGAGGATCCGGTCGGCGGCTTCCACGGTCAGACCGACCGCCCGGATCCCGGAGGTGCCGGGTGAGGAATCGTAGCGGAGCGGTTCCAGGAAATCGGCCGGATCGAGGTCGGGATGCGGCGCCACCAGCAGGGCGACGGCGCCGTGGTCGCGGGCGTTGGAAGCCTTGCGCCGGAGCGCATGATGGCGTGGGAAGCGCATCCCCCCGCCTTCCTCGGGCGGTCCGTAGGGTACCACCAGCACCACCTTGCCGGTGACATCCAGACCGGCGTAGTCGTCCCATCCCTCAACGGGGACCGAGATGCCGTAGCCGGCGAAGACGACCTCGAGGGTGTCACCCCCTCCGTCGTCACTGAAGGCGAAGGGGCGCCACTGGTGATCGAGGAGCAGCTCTTCGCCCCGGCCAACCACCGCGAGGGCATTGGCGGGTCCCAGTTCGACCCCGGACACGAAGGGAAAGTCCTGGAGATATCCCCCCGCGTCCCCTTCGGGTCGCAGCCCGTAGCGCCGGAACTCGGCGGCCAGATAGCGGGCCGCCCGAGCCGCCTCGGGTGTGCCGGTCCGCCGGCCCCGCAGCTCATCGGAGGCGAGCCAGGTGACGTGCTCGCGCAGTTCGGAGGCGATGACCTGAGGATCGGTGGTGGTTGCGGTGTGACCGCTGCAACCGGCGCTAAGAGTGAGCAGCAGCGCCAGCAGTGACAGGCCGATGGACCTCAAGGACGGCGATGAAGATATACCTTTGACCATCTCGACTCCCGACGCTGACGGGTGGAAGCGTGACGCCGCGGGGGCCCGGTGACGGGCCCGGTGCTCAGTCGAGCCCCTCGGGGGGTGAGGATCCCAGCGGTCCGGGCCAGCGCACGAAAAAGGAACGGAAGATCCGTTCCAGCCGGGCACCGTCCACACCGCGTTCCTCCTCCAGCACCGTGACGGCCGTCCACAACTCGTCCAGCGCATGCTGGAAGGCGGTGCGGTCGGGGGCGGGGATGTCGAGGGTGCGGCCGCGTAGCCAATCGGCCCGGTCGAACCAGATCCGGGCCTGACCGGAGAAGCCGTCCCGACGGGTCGGCACCTGCATCCGGTAGGGGCTGTCCGCTCGTAGTGGTCTGGACATGGCACCAAGGTAGTCATCCCCCTGTTCCGTCTCAAGTCCCCTCCACGGGGGGGACCGGCCGGCCGGTGCCGGCCCGCGGGCATTGAGATGTATCCCCGGCTCCCCCCCCGCCGTATCACTCCCGGAACGGGCCGCCCGACGTCCGCCAACCGGGCGGCCCCTCCCTCGTTCAATAATCGAAGAGACCCGCCTAACCATTCCCCGGTTCCGGTCGTTGAGGGGAAGGAGGGGGATGAGACGTCACGGAGCCGACACCAGCGATGAGGAGCTGCTGACGGCCTTCCGCACCGGCAAGCAGGAAGCCTTCACCCTCCTGTTCCGGCGCTGGAGCCGACCGGTCTTCGGTCACGTGCTGGGTCTGGTCAAGGACCGGGACGTGGCCGACGACATCACCCAGCGGGTCTTCCTGAAGCTGGCCCGTCGGCCCGGTGCGTACACCCCCGGAACCTCTTTCTCAAGCTGGCTGCATCGGGTGGCCCGGAACGAGGCGCTGGACGAGCTCAAGAGGGTTCGACGCCGCCGGGTGGAGAGTGAAGCCGACCCGTCGGGGGTGCCCGATCCGCCCCACCAGGCAGGAGCACCGGAGTCCGCCGAACTGGGCCGGATGGTCCACGCGGCGATCGAGACCCTGGACGGTATCCAGCGTGAAGTGCTGGTACTGCGGGAGTACAGCGAACTGAGTTACCGGGAGATCGCCGAGATCACCGGGCGGTCAGTGGCCAACGTCAAGCAGGACATCTTCCAGGCGCGGCAGGCCATGCGAGCACGGCTGGCACCGCTCCTGGAGAAGGATCCAACGGTATGGACCACACCCACTGGATAGAACTCCTCGGCCGTCACCAGGACGGCGAACTGTCCGGGGAGGAGCAGATCGCCCTCGAGGCTCATCTCGAGGCGTGCGCCGACTGCCGGGAGAACCTGGAAGTTGACCGGGCCTGCGCCCGGGCGCTCCGGCAGGCCCTGGACGAGGCCTATCCGACCGACCTGGAAGCGCGTTTCCAGGCGCAACTGGAAGTATCCCACAGGAAGCACCACGGGCTCTCCGGCTGGCTGCGTCACGGGGAGTTCCACCTACCGGTGCCGGTGGCCCTGGCCGCGGGCGTGCTGTTGGTGGTGGTCGGGATCGGGATCGCCCGCCTCGCCCAGCCCACTGACCCCCTGGCGGGTGTGGACCCGATGGCCGCCCTGGACGACGCCGGGTCGGTGGAGAGCCAGGTGCGTTCCCTGCTGGTGAGCGCCCGGACCCTGCTGCTGGCGCTCGACACGGCCGGCCCGGATGCCACCGGGCACTACCACCTGGAAGCGGAACAGCGACTCAGCCGCGACCTGGTCACGGAGGTCCGCCTGATGCAGGGAAGCGGGGAGTACGAGGGGCGCGATGCCCTGATCGATCTCGTCATGGACCTGGAGGCCATCCTGCTGGACGTATCCACCTGGCCGGGTGGTGCGGATGCCCAGCGACTGGCCCTGGTGCAGGCTGGAATCACCGAACGCTCGCTCCTCTACCGGATCGATGCGTTCACGGAGGATCTCGGCGGCGATTAAGCCGGCCGGGAAGGGAGGGAATCATGAGAGGGAGCTTGTGGATCGCCGGCGGACTCATCACCCTCGGGGCCGGTGGCCCCGCCCGGGAGCTGCCGCAGCAGCCCCCCCGACCGCCCCGACCGCCGGTCGTGGTGGTGCAACCCGACGTGGAGCGCATCCAGCGCGAGGCTCGGGATCTGGCCCGACAGGCCCTGCGTTCGATCGACCAGGATAGCCTGCGGTGGGAGCTGGACCGGATGCGGGACGAGCTGCGCTGGCAGCAGCCCGACTTCGACTTCAACTTCGATTTCAACCACGACTTCGATTTCCAGTTCGACTTCCAGGACTTCAACTTCGACTTCCAGTTCCCCGAGTTCCCCGAGTTCCCGGAGATGCCCGAGCTCGACGTGGAAGCGAGCCTGCGGGATGCCGAGCGGGCGCTGCGGGACATCGATGTCCGGATCGGCCGCGGTATCCGGATCGGCAGCTCCGACCGGCTCATGCTGCTCGACCTGACGGTGGAGCGGCAGGGGGACCCGGGACTGGCCCTGTTCAACGAAGCCAAGGCGCTCCTCTTCGACCGGCGTTATGAGGAGGCCCGGGCCAAGTTCCAGGAACTGGTCCAGAAGACCGCCAACTCCGCCTACCGCATCGACGCCGAGTTCTGGTCGGCTTATGCGCTCGAGCAGATCCGCGGTCAGACCGAGGCCGCCTTCAAAGCCTACCAGGCCTTCCTGCAGGCCCATCCCCAGGGCCCCTTCAGCGAGCACGCCCAGGCCAGCATGGTGCAGCTGGCGGGTCGGCTCTACCGCCAGGGGATGGCGGAGTACAAGCAGTACGTGGAATCCGCCCGGGAAGCCCCCGAAGAGGATGTCCGGCTCTACGCCCTCCAGGCCCTCTCGCGGATGGAGGATGTCGACCTGGTGCCCGGGATCGAGAAGATCGTGGCCGACCCGTCGGCCTCCACCCGCTTGAAGCGGGAGGCCCTCGACCTGCTACGGCGGAGCACCGATGAACGCGCCGTCGCCGTCCAGGAACGGGCCGCGCGCGAGCACGCCGATCCCGAACTGCGCGCCTACGCCATCGCCAGCCTGGGCTCGCGTCGCGACCCGGCCGGCCTGACGGCCCTCCAGCGGCTCTACCAGGGAGAGCGGAGCATCTACGCCCGGCGCTTCATCACCGAAGCCGCGACCGGTTACCGCAGCAGCGATCAGGCCGCCGACGCGGCCGCCTTCCTGGCCCGGATCGCCGAGAGCGATGCCGACCAGGACGTGCGCCAGCGGGCGGTGGAGGGACTCTCCTCCTTTAAGAGTGAGGCGGCGATCCCGCACATCCAGCGGCTGATGGAGCGGATGAAGGGACAGCCGGAGGCGGCCGGGACACGGCGCCAGCTCCTGCGGGCCTGGGCCCGCAGCGAGGACCCGCGCCGGATCCAGGTACTGCGTGAGGCCGCCCTGAACGAAGCGGACGAGACGAACCAGCGGGCGGCCGTGAGCTACCTGGGCGGCATCGAGGGCCCCGAGGCGCTCGAAGCGCTCATCGCCATCGCCAAGGGGAACGGTCCCGAGGCGGTCCGGGTGACGGCGGTCGACGAGATCGGCGACCTGGAAGGGAGCCGGGCCACGGCGGTGCTGGTGGAGATCGCCCGCAGTAACGCGCCCGTGCGGGTACGCCAGGAGGCCATGGACGAACTGGGCAACCGCCAGGTCCCGGAGTCCTTCGACACCCTGAGCGCGATCGCGACCGGCCAGGGGGACCGGGCCCTGCGGGAATCGGCCATGTCGGAGCTGCGGGCCTGGGGCGCCGGGAGTATCCCGGTGCTGGAGCGGATCGCCGCCAACGACCCCGAGATGAGCTTGCGCGAGAACGCCGTGAGCGGGCTCGGCCGGCTGGAGGACGGGGCCGGCTGGGATGCGCTGGCCAGGATTTTCAACAGCGATGCGGACAGCCGGCTGCGCCGCCGCGCCCTCGACTACCTTTGGCGGATCAACGAGGGAAAAAGCATGAACACGGTGATCGGCGCGGCCAAGTCGGACCGGGACACCGAGATCCGGCGCCAGGCGGTCCGCCTGCTCGGCTCCAGCGAGTCGGCGGCGGCCAAGCGGGCGCTGCAGGATCTGCTCAACATCCCGCCGACGGAAGGGCGTTGAGATGAGGGCCCCGGCCAGGGGCGCGCTGGGAGCGGCGGTCGTGCTGCTGCACATGGCCGCCCCACTGCCGGCCCGCGCCCAGGTGAACGACTTCTCGGGGCGGAGCGGGACGCTCTCCTCTCGGATCGAGGCGGCTCTGCGCGCGGCCTCAACCGGGCGGGAGGGGAGCCGCTTCCGGGTAGTCTTCGGTTTCGAAGGTCTGGTCCCCTCCGATGTGCAGGCGGGGGGAGGCGGTGGGATGGTGCTCCAGCGGTATGACTCGTGGAGCATGACCGGTTTCAGCGGCCTGCTGCCGGTGGCCGATGCCTGGAACCGGCCGGGACGCGCCGGCACGGTGATCGACCTGGCCACCATGCAGACCGCCGCCGCGCTGCCGGCCCCCGTGCTCCAGACCCGTTCCCTGCTGGCCTTCCTGGAGGGACGGGTGCGGGAGGGGAGGGCCCGGCTCGAGGGGGTGAGCATACGCCTTCCCCAGGGGCGCCTGGCCCTGGGGGAGCGTCCGCTCTGGTGGCTGGGCCGGATCGAGGGAGGGGAGGTGTATGGCTGGTTGGATACATCACTCCGCCCGGATGTGGCCGGAGAGCAGGGGGGACTGCGCCGGGATCTGACCGGGTTGCTGAGCACCCTGCCCGGCCCGGGTGGGGTCCTCGAGCGGCTGACCCAACTGGCGAGTGGCGATCCCGACCTGGATGTGCGGCGCGCCGCAGTTCGCTACTTGGGCCGTCGCCCCGAAGAGACCCGGCCGATCCTGCAGCGCCTCTTCCGCGACGCCTCCGACGAGCAGCTCCGGATGGAGGCGATGACGGGACTGCTGGTCCGTATGGAACAGGGACAGGTCTCCTGGCTGGCCGAGGTGGCCCGCACCGACCCCTCCCTGCGCCTGCGCCGGGAAGCGATCGCCGAACTGGGTCGGTCCGGCGATCCGCAGGCCCGTCGGATCCTGGAGGAGATCGTGGGTATCGGCCGTCCGTGACGAAGCGCATCCCCTGCGGCCGATGAGCGCCCCCGGCGGGACGGTACCGCCGGGGGCGTCTTTTGTATATCATGGTCCTTCGGCCCCTCCCCGTATGTCGGAGGAGCGCCATTGTATTCTAGGAGCATCCGACGGAGGGATCCCACGTGTTCGTGATCGGCAACCTGTTCATATCGCTCGGCCGGCTCCTGCAGACCGTCACCCAGGTCTATCTGATCGTGGTGGTGGTGGGAGCGGTGCTCACCTGGGTGCCGGTGGATCCCTATAATCCGCTGGTGCGCTTTCTCAACCGCCTGACGCTCCCGGTCTACGAGAAACTGCGACGCTGGTTGCCTCGCCCGCTATGGGAGAACTCCCTCCACGTCGATTTCACACCCTGGGCCGTCTTCCTGCTCCTCTGGTTCCTCAGCAGCTTCCTTTTCCAGAGCTTCATCGATCTCGGCTATCGTCTGAAGTGAGCGGCCCCACGGGGGCGGCAAGGAGGTCCGTACCGTGCGCATCACCCCCATCGATATCCGGAAGCAGGAGTTCCGCCGGACCATTCGCGGCCTGGACGCCGACGAGGTCGAGACCTTCCTGGCCATGGTCGCCGACGAGATGGAGCACCTGATCGGGGAAGCCCAGCAGGCCCGATCGGAGACGACGTCCCTGAAAGAGCGCCTCTCCGAGTACCAGCAGATGGAAGCGACCATGCGAGAGACCCTGGTGACCGTCCAGCGGGTGGCCGAGGAGAAGCGGGATGCGGCCCGGCGCGAGGCGGAGATGATCCTGAAGGAGGCTGAGGTCCGGGCCAGCCAGTGGATCGAGGAGGCCCACCGCTCCATCCGCGAGGTGAAACGGGAACTGGCCAAACTGAGGGGGATGCGCGACTCCTACGTGGCCCGCCTGCGCATGCTCATCCAGGCCCAGCTCGACATGCTCAAGATGGTCGAGTCCGAGGTACTGACACCCGACGAGACCCTCGACCTGTTCGTGGAACGGCTCACGAAACTGAGTCTTCAGGCGCGTGAGAAGGTGGCGGTGGCAGGGGAGTCGATCCCACCGGTCGCTTTCGAGGCGGCCCTCGAAGAGGAGGAGGTCGAGGTCGTGGTGGGATCCGGGGAGCAGGGGGAGGACGAGTCGGAGGAGGAGGCGTCCACCCCGCTCGAGGAAGACCTGGAACGCTGACCAGTGCCGGAGTGGGAGATGAGCAACGAGGGATTGTTCGATCGCATCCAGGAGGCCTGCTCCGTCCTGCGCACCCGCACCGATGCCAGGCCAGGGGTCGGCATCATCCTGGGTACGGGACTCGGCCAGCTGGCCGAAGCGATCGTCGTGGAGACTTCTGTGCCCTACGGCGAGATCCCCCACTTCCCGGTCAGCACGGTCGAGAGTCACGAAGGCCGCCTGATCTTCGGCCGACTGGCCGGCCGGCCGGTCGTGACCATGCAGGGACGGTTCCATCTCTACGAGGGTTATTCCGCGGTCCAGGTGACTTTCCCGGTCCGTGTGATGCGCGAGCTGGGTGTGCACACCCTGCTGATCAGCAACGCCTGTGGGGGGATGAGTCCCTGGCACCAGCCGGGGGAGCTCATGCTGATCGAGGACCACATCAACCTGCAGGGAGCCAACCCACTCATCGGTCCCAACGACGAGCGCCTCGGCCCCCGCTTCCCAGACATGTCAGCACCCTACAGCCCCCGGTTGAAGGAGCTGGCCAGGAAGATCGCCCTCGAGGAGGGGATCCCGTTGCATCGCGGGGTCTATGCGGCCGTCCCCGGCCCCAACCTGGAGACCCGCGCGGAGTACCGGTTCCTGAGGGGGGTCGGTGCCGATGCGGTCGGTATGAGCACGGTCCCGGAGGTCATCGTGGCGGTGCACGGGGGGATAGAGGTGCTGGCTGTCTCGGTCATCACCGACCATTGCCTGCCCGACGCCCTCGAGCCGGTGGAGATCTCCGCCATCCTGGCCGCAGCGGCCCGGGCCGAGCCCCAGCTCACCCGACTGATGACACGGCTGGTAGAAAGCCTTTAATTGTGCCGGTCGGGCGCCGGCCCTTCCCGTCCGCCGCACGGACCATCATCGATCCCGAGCTGAGCGACCATGAGCCGATCGCGGAGTGAACAGAACTGTCCCTTCCATCCCGTCGAGGATGTGAACCACTCCTCGCAGCGTGAGCTCGAGGTGTCGGCGTGGTGGCGGGAGCGGGAGATCTTCCAGCGCACCCTCTCCGAGCGCAGCGGAGCACCCGATTACGTCTTCTTCGAGGGCCCACCCACCGCGAATGGACTGCCCGGGGTCCACCACGTGCAGAGCCGCACGTTCAAGGACCTGGTCTGCCGTCTAAAGACCATGGAGGGGTATCGGGTGCTGCGGAAGGCGGGCTGGGATACCCATGGACTGCCCGTCGAGATCGAAGTCGAGAAGCAGCTCGGCATCACCCACAAGGCCGAGATCGAAGCGTACGGGGTCGGGCCCTTCAATGCGGCCTGCCGGGAATCGGTCCGGACCTACGAGGAGGACTGGCGGCGGTTGACCGAGCGGATCGGCTTCTGGCTCGATCTCGATGATCCCTACTTCACCTTCCGCAACGAGTACATCGAATCGGTCTGGTGGATCCTCTCCCGTTTCTTCGAGAAAGGCCTCATCTACGAGGGGCACCGGATCCTCCCCTACTGCCCCCGCTGCGGCACCCCTTTGTCCAGTCACGAGGTCTCCATGGGCTACCGGGACGCCGAGGACCCGGCGGTCTACGTCCGCTTCCCGGTGACCGACCCGGGTCCGGCGGCCGGACTGCTACCGCGGCTGCCCGAAGAGATGTCGCGCAGCCTGCTGGTCTGGACCACCACCCCCTGGACGCTCATCAGCAACACCTTCTCGGTGGTGAACGCCGATCTGGAGTACACCGAGATCGAACTGGATGTCCCTTCTCCTTCTCTGCACTCCGCGCTCGATACCCTCTACGGCGAGGAGTGGCATCGCCGCGCTTTCGCGACGGCCGCCCCGGCGCGGGGACGGGAACGGTTCATCCTGGCCCGCAGTCGTGCCCTGGCGCTCTTCGGTGACGACAGGGCCGAGGAGTGGCGTGAGGGGGTTGTCGAGTGCGCCCGTTTCCGCGGCTCCCAGCTGGTGGGTCTGGGCTACCGCCGCCCCTTCCCCTTCGTCGAGATGGACTCCGAGCGCACCCACCGGGTTTACGCCGACGCGTATGTGACCGACGAGGAGGGTACCGGGATCGTCCACTCCGCGCCCGGTTTCGGGGAGGACGACTACGTCACCGGGCAGCGCGAGGGGATGCCGGTTGTCCGGCCGGTGGACGAGGAGGGCCTGTTCACGGCCGAGGTTACTCCCTGGGCGGGCGTATTCGTGAAGGAGGCGGACGCCGGGATCATCGAGGACCTGGCGCGTCGGGGACTGCTGCTGAGGGCGGAGACCGTGACCCATACCTACCCCTTCTGCTGGCGCTGCGACTCCCCCCTCCTCTATATGGCGCGCCCCTCCTGGTACATCCGGACCACGGCCATCAAGGACTGCCTGCTGGCCGCCAACCGGGAGGTGAACTGGATCCCCGCCGAGGTGGGGACCGGTCGCATGGGGGAATGGCTCGAGAACAACCAGGATTGGGCACTCTCACGCGACCGTTACTGGGGCACGCCGCTGCCGATCTGGCGCTGCGACCACACCGAGTGTGGCCGGCTGGAGTGCATCGGCGCGGTCTCCGAGCTGCGCGATCGAGTCGGGGAAGCTATGGGGGATGACCTCGACCTGCATAAACCCTTCGTGGACGGGTTGAGCTGGCCCTGTCCCGCCTGCGGTGAGGGGACGATGCGGCGCACCCCGGAAGTCATCGACTGCTGGTTCGACTCGGGATCGATGCCCTACGCCCAGTGGCACTACCCGTTCGAGAACCGGGAACGCTTCGAGAACCAGTTCCCGGCCGACTTCATCAGCGAGGGGATCGACCAGACCCGGGGATGGTTCTACAGCCTGCTCGTCATCGGGGCTTTCCTCTTCGAACGGGCCGCCTTCAAGAACGTGCTGGTAACCGAGCTGGTGCTCGACAAGACCGGCCAGAAAATGTCGAAGAGCCGGGGGAACACGGTCGATCCGTGGAAGCTCATCGAATCGTGGGGGGCCGACCCGCTGCGCTGGTACCTGATCACCAACAGCCCGCCTTGGGCGGTGACCAAGTTCGACGAGGAGAGCGTGGCGGAAACCAGTCGCAGATTCTTCGGCACGCTCCACAACATCCACGCCTTCCTGGTCCTTTACGCCACGGTCGACGGGTTCCATCCCGACCGCGAGCCGACGGTGCCCCACCGGGAACGACCCGTGCTCGACCGGTGGCTGCTCTCCCGTCTCAACGCCACCACCCGGAGCGTCCGGACCTCACTCGGCCGGTTTGACATCACCAAGGCGGCGCGCGCCCTCCAGGAGTTCGTCATCGAGGACCTCTCGAACTGGTATGTGCGGCGTTCCCGCCGGCGTTTCTGGAAGGGGGAGAAGGGTCGGGAGAAGACGAGCGCCTATCTCACCCTCCATGAGGCGCTGGTCACCGTCGCCGGCCTGCTCGCCCCCTTCGTCCCGTTCACCGCCGAGGAGCTCTGGCGCAACCTGCAGGGCTGGCGGGAGGGGGCTCCCGAGAGCGTCCACCTGAGCAGTTACCCGGCCGGGGACCCGACCCAGGTCGACGAAGGACTCGAGCGGCGCATGGATTTCATCCGTGAGCTGGTCACCCTGGGCCGCGCGGCGCGTAACCGGGTGGGGATCAAGGTGCGCCAGCCGCTCTCCCGTCTGATCGTGACCGCTCCCCGGCCCTGGCAGCGCGAGGCGCTCGAGGAACTGGGCGAGCTGGCTCGGGAAGAACTCAACGTAAAGGCACTGGAACCGGCGGACGGTCCGGCCGACTTCCTGGAAGTGGCTGCCACGCCCATCTTCTCCCGGCTCGGGCCGCGCCTGGGCCGTCGGATCAACCTGGTGGCCGCCGCCGTGAAGGCCCTCGGACAGGACGCCCTGCGCGCCTTCGGCCGGGGGGAGACGGTGACGATCCTGCTCGACGGGGAGTCCTTCTCCCTCGCCCCGGAGGATGTTACTCTGGGTGAGTCGGAACCGGAGGGATGGGCCGTCGAGCGGGGGGGCGACCTGGTGGTCGCCGTGGACTGCCGGCTCGATGAGGGATTGGTCCGCGAAGGGCTGGCCCGGGAGTTCACCAGCCGGGTCCAGGCGTTGCGCCGGCAGTTGGACTACGCGGTCACCGACCGTGTCCGGATCGGTTACGAGGCTTCGGCCGACCTCCGGGAAGCGATCGAGACCCACCGGCAGCAGGTGGCCGATGAGACCCTCGCGGTGTTTCTCCAGGAAGGCTTGTTGGACCCGGCGGACCGTTGTGAGGAATGGGACGTGGAGGGGGAACGGATCCGGATCAGCATCCTCCGGGCGTAAGCGGACACGGAAGCGAAGCGCAGAGGGGATGGAGATGGCCAAGAGCTATTCCGACGACAAACTCAAGATGTTCCGGGAACTCCTGGAGGAAAAACGGGAGAAGCTCCTGAAGGAACTGGAGTACCTGGAAGGGTCCTCTCTCAAGTCCACCATCACCGACGCGACCGGCGACATCTCCTCCTATTCCTTCCATATGGCCGACCAGGGGACCGATGCCATGGAAAGGGAGAAAGCCTTCCTCTTCGCCTCCCGGGAGGGACGCTTCCTCTACCACCTGAACGAGGCGCTGCTGCGGATCGACCAGGGGAGTTACGGCGTGTGTGAGGAGTGTGGCCGGCTCATCTCCGAGGAGCGCCTGATGGCCGTACCGCACGCCCGGCTCTGCATCGAGTGCAAGTCACGGGACGACGCCCGCAAGTCGGAGCAGACCGGCTGATGTGGGCGTTCGGCCTGGCCGCCCTGATCGTGGCCGTGGACCAGGCGACCAAACTGCTAATCCAGGTGAACATGGTCCCGGGACAGAGCATCCCGGTGGTCGGCTGGCTGTTCCGCCTCACCTACATCCATAATCCCTCGGCCGCCTTCGGACTCGCCTTCGGTACGATCAACTTCTATATCCTCTTCGGGGTGGTGGCTTCGGTCGTGGTGAGCTGGTACCTGCTCCGTCTTCCCCGTCGGGAGTACTGGCCGCGGATCGCCCTGGCCCTGATCCTGGCCGGTGCAGTCGGCAACCTGGTCGACCGGATCCGGCTGGGTGAGGTGATCGACTTCATCCAGGTCGGGCTCTCCGAAAGGATCGTCTGGCCGATCTTCAACGTGGCCGACATGGGTGTCTCAACCGGGGTCACCCTGCTCCTTCTCTACTTCATCGTCGTGGGGGAGGCGCAGCCGACCGCGACCGGTTCGGACGGCCACGGGGATGGCGGAGCCTGACCCGGCCGGCGGCCTCGAGCGCCGCACCCTCACCGTCTCCAACGAGCCCGGGAAGCCCGCCACACCCCTGATCGGCCGGGAACGGCTCGACCACTACCTGGGCCGCCAGTGGACGGACCTCACCCGTTCCCGCGTCGAGGCACTGATCCGGGAAGGGCGGGTGGAGGTCGATGGTCGCCGGCCCAAGCCGAGCCAGGCTGTCCACCCGGGGCAGACGATCGAGGTCCTCCTGCCGCCGCTCGTCGAACCCACCGCCCGGCCCGAGCCGATCCCGCTCGATATCGTCTTCGAGGACGCCGACCTGGTCGTGGTGGACAAACCGGCCGGCCTGGTGGTCCATCCGGCACCCGGTCATCCGGGGGGCACCCTGGTCAACGCCCTGCTCCACCACTGCGGGGACCTCTCCGGGATCGGCGGGGTGCTCCGTCCCGGTATCGTCCACCGGCTCGACCGGGACACCTCCGGACTGATGGTGGTGGCCAAGTCACAGCGCGCCCACCTGGCGCTGGCCGAGGCCCTCCGCGCCCGTGCGGTGGAACGCGTTTATCTGGCCGTGGTCTGGGGCCTCCCCGAATCGGCCGAAGGGGAGATAGCGACCTGGATCGGGCGGAGCCGGCGCGACCGGAAACGAATGGCCGCATTTCTGCCCCGCCGACCCGCCCTCCAGCGACGCTGGGGACGTCCGGGGGAGGAGGAATGGATGCGGGCTGTCCGGGCCGAACTGGAGCGGGACGCACCTCTGCTCGAAGCCGCCGGAGGGGATGAGGACAGCGATCCGGGGGCGGAACCGGAGCGGAAGCTCCCGCCCGGCATCCCTCCCGATGCGCGCCCCGCCAATACCCGCTACCGGGTCCGGGAGCGCTACCCACTGGCCAGCCTCCTCGAGTGCACGCTCGGCACCGGCCGGACGCATCAAGTCCGCGTCCATCTGGCCCACCTGGGGCATCCGGTGGTCGGGGACGGAGTATACGGGGGACGGGAGAGCGCCTTGAAGGGTATGGCGCTGGCCGCCCGGAAAGACGCCGAGCGGGCGCTGGCCCTCATCGACCGGCAAGCCCTCCATGCCTGGCGATTGACCTTCACCCACCCGGTGACCGGCCGATCCCTCCAGTTCACCTCACCACTACCGGCCGATCTGGCCCGGTTGATCGACTCCCTGGCCGGTCGTGGCTGAGCGCTGACCGCAGGAGAGGCACCCAGCTCAGGGGGCCGACCAGCCGAAGAGCAGTCCACCCAGTGGCATCACCGGGATCAGGCCTTCCGACCAGAGCAGGCCCTGCGGGGTAGGTCGGGCGCCGGCCACCAGGAGCCGGGTCCCGACGAAGGCCGCCTGGAGGGCACGCTCCTGGAAGGGGAGGGGGATGAAGAACTGTCCCCGCCCGACCCGGCTGAAGGCGGCCAGCCCGAACGCTCCCTCCTGGACGGCCGGCACGGCCAGCACTTTCTCACGCGGCCACCAGATCAGGGGACTGCCCTGGCCGGTGCTCACCCCGTGGCGCCGCACGTCGTTGGAATCGGTCACCGCCGCGAGGAACCCGGAGCCCGCCGTCAGGAGCGCCGGATCGAGACGGTAGAGGACCGGGAAGTCCCCCGTCCCGGGGGTGGGATAGCGGACCAGGAAGAGATCCTCCCCGTCGGTGGCGATGGCCACTCCGAGATGATTCCCGTTCCAGGGGAGATACGTTATCCGCTGCCAGGAACCCCCCGTCACCGCCACCCGCCGGATATCGGTGGCCGTCACTCCCCAGAGGTGGGTACCCAGCCGGCAGAAAGCGTCGGGGAAGGGGCTGGCGGTGGTCACCGTTCCGCTCCGTCCCCCGAGAGGCAGTTCGACCCGCCAGACCATCCCTCCCTCCCGGATCAGCAACTCCTCGTCGTCGGCGGCCAGCGGCCCTTCGGGGAGAGAGAGGAGGAGCAGACCGGTGGCCGGCAGACGGACCACCCGAATCCACGTTCGGGATGGGTCGGCGTCCCCGTCGAGCCGGATGCGGACGGTCCGGTCGGTCCCCACCAGCGCCTTGCCGGTCGCAGGGGAGAGCCAGGCCCCCCGCCACCACTGGTCGTAATCCCCCCCGGCCGCCGCCCCTTCGGTGCTCAGGGACACCCACGCCGAGGCGGCCACCGACCATCCTTCCAGGGCGATGTCGGAGGCGGGGGTGTGGACTACCAGTTCCAGCACCGCCCCCTCCTGCAGGGCGGTCCAGGCGAGGGGTGCGAGGGTGAAGCGCAGGGTGGCCGGCGCCCCACCGTCACCGCTGTCGGGCACGCTCACCGCCACTTCCTGGGCGACCAGGCCGGAGGGAGAGAGCGCCTTGATCCGGAGGGGGGTGTCCGGGTCCTCCCGTGGTTCGAGGATCCCGCAGGCGGCCAGGAGTGTGATCGCTGCCGCGGCGGTCAGCCGAAGAGGGAGAGACCGGAAGAAGAAGGACCGCTCCGGTCGGAGGAACGACCGGAACGGCCCTTTTCCCTGCTCTTCTGTGGAGGTCCGAGTCATCGGACCCCCATGATAACCGATACTGCGCTAGCGGCCTACCGTCCTGGGGTCGGACGTGACCTCGACCGTGGTGGTCAGGGTCTGCTCCCCCGCCGTCAGGGTCAGCTTGTAGACCCCGACCGGGATCGGCAGGTTGGCCCCGCGCGGCGCCTGGGCGCCCGCAGCGCCGGCGGCACCCCGGCCGCCCCCCCCGCCTCCCCCGCCGAAGCCGCCGCGGCCCGGCATGAGCGAGACGTCGAGGGCGTGCAGTCCGGCCGTGCCCGGTTCGGTGATCTCGCGCAGCAGGGTCCCGTCGACCGATTCGACGGTGATCTTGACCTCATCGATCGGCTGGCCGACCCAGAAGTTGACCTTCAATCCGGTCCGCGGGTTGGCCCCATAGAACACCTTATCCCCTTGACTGACCTGCTCGTTCTTCATGTTCCACATGGTGGCCGGTTTGATGGGCAGGAGGGTGATGTCCTTGGCCCGCGCCTCGGCATCCAGCCCCTGCAGCCCGCTCACGTCATCCATGATCCACAGGCTCAGGCCGTGGGTGGCGATGATGAGGTCGTGCTCGCGGGGGTGGACGATCAGGTCGTGCACCGGCACGATCGGCAGGTTGTTGTTGAACCGCACCCACGTCTGCCCCCGGTCGAGTGAAGCGTAGACCCCGCTCTCGGTACCCAGGTAGAGCAGGTCGTGGTTGACCGGGTCCTCGGTGATCACGTAGGCCGGGTCGTCGGCCGGCAGGCCGCCCGTGATCTTCGCCCACTTCTGGCCGTAGTCCTCGGTCACGAACACGTAGGTGGTGTTGTCCCCGTAACGGTGGCCGTCGAAGGTCACGTAGGCCCGGCCCGCCTCGGCGGCGCTCGGCCGCACCCGGCTGACCCAGGTGGTCGGGGGCACGCCGGTGATGTTGGTCCGCACGTTCTCCCAGGTGGTCCCGCCGTTGCGGGTGACCTGCACGTTCCCATCATCGGTCCCCACCCAGATGACACCCGGCATGAGGGGGGACTCTCCGATGGTGATGATGGTGCAGTGGTTCTCCGCTCCGGTGTTGCTGTCACCGCGGTTCTGGGCCGAGAGTTTCTCTTGGTCATTGGTGGTCAGGTCGGGACTGATGATCTGCCAGGTGTCCCCCCGGTCCGTGCTGCGGAAGAGGTACTGCCCTCCGAAGTAGACGGTGCGCGGGTTGTGAGGGGAGAGCACCAGCGGCGCACTCCAGTTGAACCGGAATTGGGTCCCCTCCTCGGGCGGATTGACCACGTTGCCGCGTCCCCCGGCGCCACCGCCTCCCCCGCCCATCTGGCGCTGCATGAACTGCTGCTGCTCGGCGCTCAGGCTGGCCGGCAGCGGCCGGGGGACCCGCGGCCGGATCGACTGCGACTCGTTCGTGGTGAGGTTGATCCGGCTGGCCGCTCCTCCCTGGCTCTCACCATAGAGGATAATGTCGGGGTCGACCGGGTCGACCTGGGTGTGGAAACCGTCCCCTCCCATGTAGAAGAGCCACTCCCGGTTCTGGATGGTGCTGCCGATCAGTGACCGGCTCGGGCCCCCCCAGGTGCCGTTGTCCTGCAGCCCGCCGAAGATGTGGTAGGGCTCGGCCATGTCGTAGGAGACGGCGTAGAACTGGCCGATCACCAGGTTGTCCAGAAAGTCCCAGGTCGCGCCCTGGTCCCAGGAGATCGACACCCCGCCGTCGGAGCCGACGATCAGGTGCTTGGAGTCGGTCGGGTCGATCCACATGGCGTGGAAGTCGACGTGGTGGTTACCGGTGATCGCCACGGCCGGGTCCTCGGCGCCCCGCGGCCGCGGGTAGGTGTCGACGAGCTTGCGGCTCGCCTTGGTGTCCAGCTTGTAGAGCGGGGAGTCGATCAGGTAGATCAGGTCCTTGTCCTTGGGGTCGACCCGCAACTGGCAGTAGTAGAAGGGCCGGCCGTTACGCCAGTCCACCCGCTCCCAGGAGCGCCCGCTGTTGGCGGTTACCCAGGTCCCCAACAGGAGCTCCGGGCCGCGCTGCCCGCGGACCGGCCCGCCTCCGGCGCCGGCGGGCTGCTGCTGAGCCTGCGGCTCCGGCTTGGGGGCCTTCGGGTCCTCAGCGAAGTTCTCGATCCGGGCGTAGACCACCCGCGGGTCGCCCGGGAAGATGTCGAGGCTGATCTTGCCGTTGCTCTCCGAGGGGGGCAGTCCGCTCCCCTCCACCCGAGTCCAGGTCCGGCCGGCGTCGGTGGACTTCCAGATCCCGTTGTTGGGACCGCCGCCGCTCTCCAGGACCCAGGGACGGCGCCAGCGCTTCCAGGAGGTCGCCCAGACCGTGTCGGGGTTCTTCGGGTCGATGATCACGTCGTAGAACCCGGTCCCGTCGTCGAAGCCCTTAAGTTTGGTCCAGCTCCGGCCGCCGTTGGTCGACTTGTAGAGGCCGCGGTCTCCCTCCAGCTTCCACTGGTTGCCCAGGGCGGCGACGTAGACGACGTCGGGATTGCGCGGGTCGACCGCGATCCGGCCGATGGCGCCGGTGTCTTCCAGCCCGACATGGGTCCAGGTCTCACCGCCATCCCGCGTCACGTAGACCCCGTCCCCCCAACTCACCGAGTTGCGGGAGTGGGGCTCCCCCATGCCGACATAGATCCGCTTCGGGTCGGAGGGGGCGATCCCGATGTCCCCCACGGCCGCGGTCTTCCCCCCCTGGAAGACCTGCTTCCAGGTGGTCCCGTTGTTCTCGGTCTTCCAGAGGCCGCCGGCGGAGGCGGCTACGTAGAAAGTGTTTCTCTCCCCGCCCGGTGGAACCGCGATGTCGGAGACCCGCCCCGACATGTTCCCCGGTCCCACCTGACGCCAGGTGTAGTGCGAGAAGATGGGGTCGCCCGACCCCGCCTGCTGGGCGGCCGCCGGGAGTGTCCCGAGCAGGGCCGCCGTCACCACGCCCGCCAGGGCGAGGCGCGTGAACCGTCCTAGAGCCCGCATCGACGTGTCCTTCCGTGAGAGGTCCCGACCTGTGAGGGCCATGCTGCCTCATCTTTATAGCCTGCAACGACCCACCCCGCCACCTTCAGCGCGGTCGTTGACCCCCTCGGTGCCCCGCTGGTAGTCTGGCCCCATGCCCGAGGAGAAGCGACTCTTCCTGGTCGACGGCACCGCTCTGGCCTACCGCGGCTACTTCGCCTTCATCAAGAACCCCCTGATCAACTCGCGGGGGGAGAACACCAGCGCCCCCTACGCCTTCACCAACTCACTGCTCAAGCTCATCCGGGAATTCGCCCCCACCCACCTGGTCGTGGTCTTCGACGCCCCCGGGCGGACCTTCCGCCATGAGCGTTATGTCGAGTACAAGGCGACCCGGGAGAAGATGCCCGACGACCTGGCCCAGACACTGCCGCGGGTCCACCAGGTGGTGGCGGCGATGGCCATCCCCATCCTGCAGGTGGCCGGCTACGAGGCCGACGACGTGCTGGCCACCCTGGCCCGGCAGGGGAGCGGGGAAGGGATGGAGGTCTTCCTCGTCTCGGGGGACAAGGACCTGATGCAGTGTCTCTCCGAGCGAGTCCACATGATCCGCCCCGGCCGCCGCGGGGACGAGTGGCAGCGGCTCGAGGTGGAGGATGTACGGGAACGCTACGGGGTGGAACCGGACCGGGTCACCGATGTCCTCGGACTGATGGGGGATGCCTCCGACAACGTCCCCGGGGTGCCCGGGGTGGGGGAGAAGACCGCCGTGCGGCTGGTCCGCGAGTTCGGTTCCCTCGAGGGGGCGCTGGCCGGCGCCGACGGGCTGCATCCGCCCCGGCTGCGGGAGAGCCTGATCGAACACGCCGAGCAGGCCCTGATGAGCAAGCAGCTGGTGACGCTCGATCGGGACGTCCCCCTGGCGGTGCGCCCGCGGGAACTGGTCTTCCGCGGCTTCGACCGGCCGCGGCTGATCGAGCTCTTCAACGAGCTGGAGTTCTCCGCCCTGGTCCGGGAGCTGCTCCAGGAGGGGGGGGCCGGGGAGACGGAATCGGAATACCTCGATTACCGGTTGATCACCGACCCCGCTTCGCTCGAGGACGTGCTCGCGGTGATGGATGCAGCCCCCATCTTCGCGGTCGACCTGGAGACGACCGGGCTGGATCCCCACCAGGCTGAGGTGGTGGGCATCAGCCTGGCGGCCGAACCGGGTCGGGCCTACTACCTTCCCCTGCGGCACGCCCAGGGTTCCAACCTCGAGCCCGCCCCGACGCTCGAACGGCTGCGCGGGCTGCTTGAGGACCCGGCGCGTCCCAAGGCCGGTCACAACATCAAGTACGATGCGCTGGTGCTGCGCAACGAAGGGATCGGACTGCGGGGGATCGCCTTCGACACCATGGTCGCTTCCTACCTGCTCAATCCGGCCCGGCGGCAGCACGGCCTCGACTCGCTGGCCCTCGAGTACCTGCAGCACCAGCCGATCCCGATCACCAGCCTGATCGGAACGGGGAAGGACCAGATCTCCTTCGCCGAGGTTCTCACCGAAGAGGCCGCCGAGTACTCCTGTGAGGACGCCGACCTGACCGTGCGGCTTATGCGCGAGATGGCCCCCAAGCTGGAGGCCCTGGAACTCAAAGGTCTCTTCGAGACGATCGAGGTGCCGCTCATCCCCGTCCTGATCGAGATGGAGTCGAACGGGGTGCTCGTGGATCTCGACCTGCTCGGGTCGATGGGCCGCGAGTTCGAACAGGAGCTGGTCCTGCTCGAGGAGGAGATCCACCGGCTGGCCGGTGGGACCTTCAACGTCAACTCCCCGCAGCAGCTCCAGGAAGTGCTCTTCGAGACGCTCCAGCTCCCCCACGGCCGGCGGACCAAGACCGGCTGGTCCACCGACTCCGAGGTCCTCGAAGGGCTGACCGCCGAGCACCCGATCGCGGCCAAGCTGCTCGACTACCGATCGCTCAGCAAGCTGAAGAGCACCTACATCGATGCGCTCCCCCGTCTGCTCGATGAGCGGACCGGCCGCATCCACACCTCGTTCAACCAGACGGTGGCCGCCACCGGCCGGCTCTCCTCCTCCGAGCCGAATCTTCAAAATATCCCGGTGCGAACCGAGGCGGGCCGGCGGATCCGCCGCGCCTTCATCGCCCCGCCGGGGCGGGTTCTGCTCTCGGCCGACTATAGTCAGATCGAGCTGCGCATTATGGCGCATCTCTCGGGGGATGAGCGTCTCATCGAGGCCTTCCGGAGAGGGGAAGATGTCCACGTCAGCACCGCCGCGGTGATCTTCGACCGCCCCATCTCCGAGGTGACCGAGGAGCAGCGCCGCCAGGCCAAGACGGTCAACTTCGGGGTCATGTACGGGATGGGTGCGGTCAGCCTCGGCAAGCAGCTGGGTATCCCCTCGGCGGAGGCGAAGGACTTCATCGAGAACTACTTCGAGCGCTTCCAGGGGGTAACCCGCTACATCGATGAGACCCGGGAGGCCGCCCGGCGCAACGGGTTCGTCACCACCCTGCTCAACCGCCGGCGTTACCTGCCGGAGCTGGAGTCGAGCGCCCACCAGATCCGGGCCTTCGCGGAACGCACCGCCGTCAACACCCCGATCCAGGGGAGCGCGGCCGACCTGATCAAGCTGGCCATGATCGCCGTACACGAATGGATCGGCCGGGAGCAGGTGCCGGCCGACATGCTCATCCAGGTCCACGACGAGCTGGTCTTCGAGGTGGAGGAGGAGGCCGTCACCGCGGTCCGCGACCGGGTGGTGGAGCTGATGGCAGGCGCCCTCCGGCTCGACGTCCCCGTGGTCGTCGAGGCCGCCTGGGGGCGCAACTGGGCGGAGGCGCACTGATGCTGCTGCTCTTCGATACCTCGACCCGGGCCGCGGTGGTGGCGCTCGCCGGGCCCGACGGAGAGGACCTGCGGGGAGAGCGGACCTATCCGCCGGAGGAGGGGGGATCCGCGCTCCTGCTGACGGGGGCGCTCGCCCTGCTGGAGCAGCAGGGAAGCGGGCTGGAGGGACTCACCGGGGTGGTGGTGAACCGTGGTCCCGGCTCCTATACCGGTCTGCGGATCGGGTACGCCCTGGCCCAGGGACTGGCCGAGACCCGCGGGGTGCCCATCACCGGTATCGCCTCCTTCCAGGCGTTCGCGGACCAGCACCGGATCGAGGGGCAGGCGCTGCTGGTCTGCTTCGACGCCCGTTCCCGAGGGATCGCCTGGGTGTGCTACCCGGCCGGCCGGGAGCACCCGGAGGAGAGTGAGGAGGGGGGGGAGGGGAGCCGGCCGGAACAACACCGCGAGGAACTGGCCTGGGAGGGCCGGCGGGTCGCGGTCCGGTTCGCCCCGCCGGAAGCGCTCCCCGGCCTGGCCCCTCGCCCCGGCCGGGTGACCGGTCCGGGGGTCGTCCGGCTGGCCGGAGCGCTCGAGAGCGTCCCGCACGGGGACCTGGTCCTGGTGGCCGGCACCGATCGACCCTCGCCGGCCACCCTCCTGAGGCTGGGTGCCCGGAGGATCGCCGAGGGGGGGGAGGACCCGGAGCGGGTCGAGCCCCTCTACCTGGGCACGGTGGAACCCCCGGTGCGGGGCGCATGAGCGGGACCCTGCCCGACGACCTGGCGGTGCTGCGCCGGGCCGGGATCGAGCGGGCCGACCTGCTGATCACCCTGGGGAGCGGACAGGCCAATCCCTGGCCCGACCGGGTGGTAGCCTCCCTCCCCTGGGAGGCGGTGCCCGGCTGGCCGGCGGCGGGGGTGGCGGGGCACCGCGGCCGACTCTCCCTGGTGGCCGCAGATGGCTGGTTGGCGCTGGTGATGGAGGGGCGCCGTCACTATTATGAGGCCCGCTCTTGGGGGGGGGTCCTCACCCCTCTTCGGGCCGCCGCCCGACTGGGGGCCCGCCTCGCCCTGCTGACCAACTCTGCCGGCGCCCTGCAGTCCGATCTGGAACCGGGTGCCCTGGTCGCCGTGTCGGGGCACGTCATGCTGGATGATGCGGGGCTGGCGAGTGTCCTGGCGGAACTTGGAGGAGCCCCGGCGGGACGGCTCTGGTGGCCGCGGGGGCGCCGCCGGATGAAGGCAGCCGCCCGGGCGGCCGGGGTGGAGCTGACCGAGGGAGTGCTCTGGTATGTGACCGGACCCACCTACGAGACGGCCGCCGAGGCCCGGCTGGCCCGACGGCTCGGGGCCGATGTGGCGGCCATGTCCCTGGTTCCCGAGGCCCGGATCGCGGCGGCACTGGGGCTGTGGGTGGTGGGAGTGAGCCTGGTGACCAACCAGGTCATCTCCCCGGGGGCGGCGGGTCCGACCCACGAGGATGTGCTGGCGGCGGCCCGGCGCCACCAGGACCGGCTCGACCGGGTGCTGCGGGGTTCGGTGGGGCCCCTCATGGATGACCTGGACACGGTGATGGCCGGCGGTGAGGCCGGCTGAAGGAGAGACCGGAGGATGGGCTGGTTCCGCAAAGTGCGCAGGAAACTGGGGGGTGGGGAACGACGCGAGCCTCCGCAGGGGTTGTGGAGCAAGTGTGAGGGCTGCGGCGGCGTCATCTACACCCGGCAACTCCAGGAGAACTCGCACGTCTGTCCCGACTGCGGCCGGCACTTCCGGATCGGCATCGAAGAGTACCTGGAGATCCTCACCGATGACGGGTTCGAGGAGGAGTTCGATACCCGCCTGCGATCGGTCGATCCGCTCGGCTTCACCGACTCCAAGCGCTATATCGACCGGCTCCGACAGGCCCAGGAACGGACCGGACTCAACGAGGCGGTGCGCACCGGCCGGGCCCGGCTCGAAAGTCGGCCGCTGGTCCTCGCCCTGATGGACTTCTCCTTCCTGGGGGGGAGCATGGGTTCGGCGGTTGGGGAGAAGATCGCCCGGGGGACCGAACAGGCCACCCGCCACCGGCTTCCCCTGGTCATCCTTTCGGCCTCCGGGGGAGCGCGCATGCAGGAGGGGATCCTCTCCCTCATGCAGATGGCCAAGACCAGCGCGCGCCTGGCCCGCCACCGCGAGGCGGGACTCCCCTTCATCAGTGTACTGACCCATCCCACCACCGGCGGGGTGACCGCCTCCTTCGCCATGCTGGGGGACGTGATCGTGGCCGAGCCGGGTGCCCTGATCGGGTTCGCCGGGCCGCGGGTCATCCGTGAGACGATCGGTCAGGAACTCCCCCCCGGTTTCCAGACCAGCGAGTTCCTGCTCGAGCACGGCTTCGTCGACGTACTGGTCGGCCGCGACCGGCTCCGGGAGACCGTCGTCCGGCTCCTCCACCATCTCTCTTCCTGACATGACGCCCTCCGACTGGGGTCCGGCCCGGGCCCGGGCCTGGCTGGAGGACCTCCAGCGCCGCGGGACCCTGCTCGGCCTGGCACGGGTCGAGGCGATCGCCGAGCGGCTGGGGCACCCCGAGCGCACCTTCCCGGCCGTCCTGGTGGCCGGTACCAGCGGTAAGGGGAGTGTGACCGCACTGGTCGAGTCGATGCTCCGGGCCGGCGGTCGCCGCACCGGTCGCTACACCTCTCCCCACCTGATCGACTGGCCGGAGCGCATCACGGTAGCGGGCAATCCGATCGGGGAGGAGGAACTGGCCTGCGCCCTGGAGGCGGTGGCCGAGGATGTGGAGCGGGTCGAGGCCACCCCCTTCGAGGCGCTCACCATCGCCGCCTTCCTCCACTTCCGGTCGGTGCCGGTCGATTCGGCGGTGGTGGAGGTGGGACTGGGGGGACGGCTCGATGCCACCCGGATCTGCCGCGCCGAGGTGACCGCGGTGACCGCCATCGGGGTGGACCATGTGGCCGAACTGGGCGCCGACCCGGCCGGGATCGCCCGGGAGAAGGGGGCGATCGCCCGTCCGGGCGCGCCGATGGTGCTCGGTCCGGACACCCAGTCGGTGCGGGCGGTGTTGGAGGAACAGGTGGCCGCGATCGGCACCGAGACGGTCTGGGCCGCCGACCGGGTGGGACTCGAGGCGGTCGAGGACGTGTGGGGCTGGCGGGGGCGGGCGATCTGGCAGGGGCCGGCAGCCGAGGTGGCCCGGCGGCAGGGGGAAGAAGTCGCCTTCGACTGGCAGCTTCCCCTGGCCGGGGAACACATGCTGCACAACCTGACCACCGCCCTGGCGGTCGTCTCCTGCCTGCGTCAGCGCGGCTGGAAGGTGCCCACCTCCGCCTTCACCGAGGGGATCGCGGCGCTCGACTGGCCGGGCCGGCTCCAGCTGGTGGCTCCCCCACCGGGGCGGCCCACCCTGCTCCTCGAGGTCGGACACAACACGCTGGCGGCGCGGGCGGTGGCCGCACACCTGGCCCGCCGCCTCCGCCCCCACCGGCGACTGGTGATGGCCATCGCCCGTGACAAGGACGTGGCCGGGGTGCTCGATTGTCTCCTGCCCGGGACCGAGGAAGTAATCGCCACCACTTGGGGAGGACCCCGCGCCCTGGAACCGGAGGAGCTTGCCCGGTGCGCCCTCCAGCGGGCCCGCTCGGCCGGGAGAGAGCTGAGTGTGGCAACAGCTCCCGATCCGGTGACGGCGGTGGCCCGGGCCGGCCAGGGATTGCGCGAGGACGGTCTGATCGTCGCCCTGGGCTCCCACATGCTGGTCGGACCGCTACTGGCCGCGCTGCGCCGGCCGGATGCGCGTTCGCTCCTGTGGCCGTGATGCCCCTTGTCGGCCCACCGGCTCCCCGCCTATGAATACACCGTGGCCCAGGTAGCGCTGACCGATCTGACCAAGGTCTTCGACGACGGTACCGTCGCGGTGGACCGGGTCTCCTTCGACGTGGCGGACGGCGAGTTCGTCGTGCTGGTGGGACCCTCCGGCTGCGGTAAGTCGACCACCCTGCGCCTGATCGCCGGCCTGGAGGAACCCTCGGCCGGAGCGATCGCCATCGACGGCCGGGTGGTCAACGATGTCCCGCCCAAGGAGCGCGACATCGCCATGGTCTTCCAGAATTACGCCCTCTATCCCCACCTGACCGTGTATGAGAACCTCGCCTTCGGGCTCCGGATGCAGCGCCTGCCCCGCCGCCAGATCGCGGACCGGGTCGGGGGAGCGGCGGCGCTACTCGGACTGGAGGGGTTGATGGAGCGCCGGCCCAAGGCGCTCTCGGGAGGGGAGCGCCAGCGGGTGGCGCTCGGGCGCGCCCTGGTCCGCCAGCCCAAGGTCTTCCTCTTCGACGAACCCCTCTCCAACCTGGACGCCCGCCTGCGGGTACAGATGCGGGCCGAGCTGATCCGGCTCCAGGCCGAACTGGCGGCCACGGTCATCTACGTCACCCACGACCAGATCGAAGCGATGACCATGGGTTCCCGCATCGTGGTCCTCCAGGGGGGGCGGGTGCAGCAGATCGGCTCCCCCATGACCCTCTACGAGAACCCCGCCAACCGGTTCGTGGCGGGTTTCATCGGCTCTCCGGCGATGAACTTCGTGGAGGGATACCTGACCGGGAACGACCAGGGCGGGGTGTTCGTGGAGCAGGAGGAGCGCTGGCGCCTGCCCCTGCCCCCAGCCTTGCTCCCCCCCTCCGGAGAGGAGGGTGGCCGGCGGGGGGTGACCCTGGGGATCCGGCCCGAGGACGTGGAACTCGCCACGGCCGGGGACGTCAACGTCCTGGAGGCCCGGGTCGAGGTTGTGGAGCCGCTCGGCTATGATACCTTGGTGACGTGCCGGGAAGGACCCTGGCTCCTGGTGGCCAGGGCCGGCCCCGGGTTCACCCGGTCGCTGGGGAGCCCGGTTGGTCTGCGACTCGACCCGCACCGCGTCCGGCTCTTTGCTTCCGGATCGGGGGAGCGGCTCGTCGCCGGCAGGGCGCCGGGACCGGTGCCCGGAGAGGGATCCTGAGATGTGCGGTATCATCGGCTACGTCGGTCCGCGTCCGCAGCGGGAGGTGCTCCTGAACGGACTGCGGCGCATGGAGTACCGTGGGTACGACTCGGCCGGTATCGCCGTCCAGCGCGGGGACGGTCTGAGGATCGTCAAGGCCGCCGGTAAGATCCGTGAGCTCGAGAACCGTACCCGCCATCTCGAACTCGACGGGAGCGTGGGGATCGGGCACACCCGCTGGGCTACCCACGGTGCTCCCACCGACCTCAACGCCCATCCGCACACCGGCCGCACCGGCCGCATCGCCCTGGTCCACAACGGGATCGTCGAGAACTACCAGTCGCTGCGTACGGCCCTGGGTAAGCGCGGCGTGGTCTTCCAAACCGAGACCGACACCGAGGTACTGGCCCAACTGGTCGAGGAGAACCTGATCGGGGAGGAGGGACTCTCGCTCGAGGAAGCGGTGCGGAGGGCCCTGCACGAGGTGGAGGGCGCCTTCGGGATCGCGGTCATCGACGCCCGCACCCCCGGCACCCTGGTAGCCGCCCGGCGCAGTAGCCCGCTCGTGCTCGGCATCGGGAGCGGGGAATACTTCGTCGGCTCCGATGCGGCCGCTTTCGCCGAGTACACCCGGGAGATCGTCTACCTCAATGACGATGAGATGGCCGTGCTCGCCCCCGACGGCTACCGGGTGACCAATCTGGACAACGAGGACCTCGACCCGGCCGTCCAGCGACTCGACTGGGAACTCGACCGGATCGAGAAGGGGGGGTTCGACCATTTCATGCTCAAGGAGATCTACGAGCAACCCGAGACCATCGTGGACGCCCTGCGCGGCCGGGTCAATCCCGAGACCGGAGAGGTGAAGCTGGGAGGCCTCCAGGATGTCCAGGAGCTGCTCGCCCGGGCCGACCGGGTGGTCATCTCCGCCTGCGGGACCTCCTGGCATGCCGCCCTCATCGGGAAGCGGCTGATCGAGGATTTCGCCCGGGTTCCGGTCGAGGTCGCGTACGCCTCGGAGTTCCGCTACGCCGATCCGGTGTTCACCCCCGGCACCCTGGTACTGGTCATCAGCCAGTCGGGCGAGACGGCCGACACCCTGGCCGCCCTCCGGCTGGCCAGAGGGCAGGGGGTGCCGGTGCTCGGCATCGTCAACGTGGTGGGCTCCACCATCGCCCGGGAGACGATGGCCGGCGTCTACATCCATGCCGGCCCGGAGATCGGGGTCGCCTCGACCAAGGCCTTCACCAGCCAGGTCACCGTCTTGAGCCTGATCGCGGTCCTGATGGGACGGCTCAGGGGAGCGCTCGGCCCCAAGCGGGCCCGCGAGATCCTCTCCGAGATCGTCCACCTGCCGGTCAAGGTGCGGCAGATCCTGGACGCCTCGGAGTCGGTCCGGACCATGGCCGACGAATTCACCGGGGTGGGGAACGCCCTCTACCTCGGCCGGGGGTACAACTTCCCGGTCGCTCTGGAAGGGGCGCTCAAGCTCAAGGAGATCTCCTACGTCCACGCCGAAGGCTACCCGGCTGCCGAGATGAAGCACGGCCCGATCGCGCTCATCGACCAGGACATGCCGGTGGTCGTGCTGGCCCCGGGGGACAGCGTCTACGACAAGGTGGTGAGCAACATCGAGGAGATCCGCGCCCGCCGAGGACGCGTGCTCGCCGTAGCCACCGAGGACGACCAGAACATCGCCGCCCTGGCCGACCGGGTCATCTACATCCCGCGCACCCTCGACTGCTTCTACCCGTTGCTGGCCGTCGTGCCGCTCCAACTGCTCGCCTACTACGTCGCCGTCGAGCGGGGCTGCGACGTCGACCAGCCCCGCAACCTGGCCAAGAGTGTGACCGTCGAATGAGGATCGAACGTCCCATCGTGCCGGCCCTGCTGCTGGCCCTCCTGCTCACCCCGGCGGTGGACATCGCCGGTCAGGGAGTTCCGACCGGCGAGCAGGTAGGAGCCTACGACCAGGCGCTGGCCCTCTTCCGAGAGGGACGGCCGGCCCGCGCCGCCGAGCTTCTGCAGCAGGGGCTCGCGGCCGGTACACTGGGGTCCCATCGGGCTTCCGGGTGGCTGCTGCTGGCGGCCAGCCGGCTGGCCCTCGATGCGCCCGAGGAGGCCCTGGGCGCCCTCGACGGACTCGACCGGGAATACCCGCAGGGACCGTACACCACCGAGCGGCTCTGGCTGCGGGCGCGGGCCCACGCCCGGGCCGGTCGGGAGTATGAGGCCGCCCGCGTCTACGTCCAGGCCTGGGAGGCCGACCGGGAGGGTCGGGTCGGGACGGCCGCCCGGGACGCCCTGGCCGATCTGATCGCCAACTCCCTCGAGGATGCCGAACGGGCACGGCTGGGAACCGAACTGGCCGGCAGCGAGCTGAAGGCCCGGCTCGTCCTCTGGGCCGCCCGCAGCCTGACCGACCGGGGGGATCTCGACCGGGCGCGCCGGCTGCTCGACTCCGTCGAGGCTGAGGCGCCCGCAGGCGGTTACGGAACCGAGACCGACGCGCAACTCGGAGAACTGGCCGAGCGTCTGCGCGGCGCGGGGCCCTCCGGCTTCGTGCTCGGGGTGCTGCTCCCCCTCACCGGTCCCGACGAGGCGGTCGGCCGCTCGATCGTCGACGCCGTCCGGCTGGCCGTCGCCCAGTCGGGCGCCGACGTCCGCCTGGCCTTCCGCGACACCGGCGGCTCCCTGCCCGGCACGCAGGAGGGAGCGCTCTCGCTGATCCGGGAAGAGGGCGCCCACCTGCTCCTGGCTCCCTACGTGGAGGAACTCGCCCAGGTGACAGCGGGTCTGGCCGAGGCGAGCGGGGTGCCGGTCATCCTCCCCTACACGCACGGCGCCGCCGCCGTGCGGCTGGGGGAGAACGTCTTCCAGCTCCAGGCCACCCCGCGCCTGCAGGCCGTGCAGTTGGCCGAGATGGCCGTGGACAGTCTCGACCTGCACACCTTCGCCGTGCTCAACCCGCTCACCCCGGAGGGGAGCGAGTTCGCGGACACCTTCATCGCCCGCGCGGAGGAGAAGGGGGCGAGTGTCGTCGCCCATCAGTTCTACTTCCCCGGGGCGAGCGATTTCAGCGTGCCGCTGGAGGCGATCCGCCGGCAGGGACTGGCGCTCAGCCTGGCCGACACCTCGGCGGTCTCCGTCACCGACGAGGCGGCCATCGCCGCCGCCAACCGGGATACCCTCGAGAACCTGGTCCCGGTCGGGAGCATTGAAGCGCTGGTGGTGCCAGCCATCGGTGTCGACGACGCGGTGGCCATCGCCATCCAGGCGGATTTCTTCTGGCTGGTGACGACCATCCTGGGGGGGCCCTCCTGGGATTCCTACGCGGTGCTCCAGAACGGGCAGCAGTACGTCGACGGGGTGGTCTTCACCGACACCTGGTCACTGAACCGGACCGCCCTCCCCTGGATCGAGTTCGCCAACCTCTACTTCGAGACCTACGGGCGGCAGCCCGACCGTTCCGCCACCTTCGCCTGGGACGCCACCCGGCTGGCGCTGAGCGCCTGGCAACTGGCCGGCCAGGGGGGGGACCGCCGGGCCGCCCTGCGCCGCTGGCTGTCCGGGGTCGAAGCCTACGAAGGGGCTTCCGGCCCGGTCAACCTGACCCGCAATCCCCGTCTCAACGACAATGTCTTCCTGCTGCAGATCCGCGGGAACGCCATCATCCCCCGCACGGAGCGCTGATCGCGATGCCGCACCCCTCCGGGGGCGACCCCACCGGCCTGCTCGAGCGCCTGCACGATCCTTCCCCCGGGGTACTCGAGGACGCCCGGCGGCTGGGCGCCTGGTTCGCCGGACGGGAGCGGGTGCTCATCGCCTACTCGGGAGGAGTGGACAGCGCCCTGGTCGCCTTCGCGGCCCGCCGCATCCTGGGGCGGGAGGGGACCCTGGCCGTGATCGCCAACTCCCCCAGCCTCCCCCGCCGGGAGCTGGAAGCCGCGCTCGCCTTCGCCGCCACCCACGACATCCCCTGCCGGACGGTCCCCACCGCCGAAGGGGAGCAACCCGACTACATCGCCAACGGACCCGACCGGTGTTACTGGTGTAAGCAGGAACTCTATACCGTCCTGAGCACCCGTTTCGACGGCGGCCAGTGGGAGCTGGTGGTCAACGGCACCAACGCGGACGATCCCGGGGAGTGGCGTCCCGGCCTGAAGGCGGCCGAGGAGTGGCAGGTGGCCAGTCCCCTGCTGGAGTGCGGGCTGGGTAAGGATCGGGTACGGGCGATCGCCCGCGCCCTGGGCCTGGAGGTTTGGGATAAGCCGGCCGCTCCCTGTCTGGCCAGCCGGATCCCCTACGGCAGCGCGGTCACCCCGGCCAGGCTCGCCGTGGTGGAAGCAGCCGAGGAGGTCCTGCGGGTCGAGGGCATGAGGTCCTTCCGGGTCCGCCACCTGGGGGAGACGGCCCGGGTCGAGCTGGGAGTGGAAGAGCGGAGCCGGCTGGATGAGTCCGGACGCCTCGGTCGGATCATCGCCGGCGTGCGCGCGGCCGGGTTCTCCGAGGTCGTGCTCGATCCCATCCCCTTGAGGAGCGGTCGCCTGAATGAGGAGCTGGCCCCGGACGTGGCAGGGGTCCGCCGGTCCAGCCCGGGAGAGGAACCATGAAGACACCCGACGAGGGATCGCGCTTCGACGCCGGACTCGAGCGCCGGCGCGGCTACGTGGAAGTCTGGGGCCCCGCCGTGCGCGGTCCGTTCCTCGAACTGGTCGCCCGGCTGCTGGAGACGCTGGCCGGTGGCGGGAAGGTGCTGGTCTGCGGGAACGGCGGGAGCGCCTCCCAGGCGCAGCATTTCGCGGCCGAGCTGGTCGGACGGTTCAAGCGGGAACGCTCCGCCCTGCCGGCCATCGCCTTGACCGTCGACACCTCCGCCCTGACCGCGATCGGCAACGACTACGGCTTCGAGGCTGTCTTCCGGCGGCAGGCCGAAGCGCTCATGGCCCCCGGCGACCTCCTTTTGGGGCTCTCCACCTCGGGGAATTCCCCCAACGTCGTGGCTGCTCTGGAATGGGCCCACGGGCGTGGATACGCCACCGCGGCCCTGACCGGCCAGGGGGGGGGCCGGATGGCCGCCCACTCCGGGATCGTGGTGGCCGTGCCCAGCCGGGAGAGCGACCTCATCCAGGAATGCCACCTGGTGCTTCTCCACTTGCTGGCCGAAGCGGCCGAGGACGCCTTCACGGACCCCCGGTGAGACACTCCGCCCCCGCCAAGGTCAACCTGGGCCTGCGCCTGCTGCGCCGGCGCGAAGACGGCTACCACGAGATCGAGACCTTCTTCCACACCCTCCGCTGGGGAGATGAACTGGTGCTGGAGCGGGCCAGGGGGGTGCACCTCGAGCTGCGGGAGGCGCCCGATAACCCGCTCCCCGGTTCGACCGCAGGAGTGCCACCAGGCGCCGGCAATCTCGCCTGGCGCGCGGCCGAGGCGGTGATGGCCGAGACCGGCTGCCCGGGGGTGCGCATCCAGCTCTCCAAGCGGGTGCCTCCCGGCACCGGCCTGGGGGGTGGTTCAAGCGATGCGGCGGCGGTGCTCAAGGGTCTCCCGACCCTTTACGGGATTCCTCTGGCCCTGGAGCGACAGCATGAGCTGGCCCTCCGGCTGGGCGCCGACGTCCCCTTCTTCCTGGTCGGGGGCTGTGCGCTGGCCCTGGGGGTAGGGGAGCGGCTCGAGCCGGTGGAGCCGGCTCCCGGGACGCCGGTGGTCCTGGCCTTCCCCCCAGCTGCGGTGGCCACCGCCGCAGCTTACCGGGCGGCCAACTACAGCTTGACACGACCTCCGGAATTCCCTGAATATGTGAAGTCCCACAAGGGAATACGCGGTATCTGGTCCCAGGTGGGGCTGGTGAACGATCTGGAAGCAGCCGTGCTGCCGGAGCGGCCCGATATCGCCGCCCTCATCGAGGCGTTACGGTCCACCGACGCTACTCTGGTCTCGATGAGCGGGAGCGGGTCGGCCGTCTTCGGACTCTTCGAAGAACCCGATCGTGCCGAAGCGGCGGCCCGGACGCTGACGGCGGCGGGGATCACAACGGTCCGTACCGAACTGGGGTAGGGACCTTGGCTGCCGGCCCGGACCACGGGTCCGGGGGGTAGAGGGGCCGACATCGTGAAGATCACCGACGTGAAGATCTCCCTCCGCAACGAGGAACGCCTCAAGGCCTTCGCCAACATCACCTTCGATGATGAGTTCGTGGTCCGCGGGCTGAAAGTGATCGAAGGGAACAACGGCTACTTCGTCTCGATGCCTTCCCGGCAGCGGCCCGACGGTACCTACCAGGACATCGCCCATCCCATCAACAACGAGATGCGCACCCGACTGGAGGAAGTCGTGCTGAAAGCCTACGAGGAGGAATTGAAAGCCTCGCAGGAAAAGCCGTCCGGGGGCGGGTCCGACCGACAACCCGAC
>CAZFHZ010000009.1:0-25961 GCA_964519015.1 uncultured Gemmatimonadota bacterium
GAGTTCCAAGCACATCCGGGGAGACACCAACCTGGCCTGGCCCACCGCCGAGATCGCGGTCATGGGCCCCAAGGGGGCGGTGGAGATCATCTTCAAGCGGGAGATCGATGAGGCGGCCGATCCTGAGGCGGCCCTCGAGCAGAAGATCGAGGAGTACCGGGAGCGGTTCGCCAATCCCTTCATCGCCGCCCAGCGCGGCTATCTCGACGACATCATCGAACCGCATGAGACCCGCCGGAGACTCATCGAGTCGTTCGCGATGCTGGAGTCGAAGGTCGACCGCAACCCCTCGAAGAAACACGGCAACATCCCCCTGTGAGCGACCGACCGACCACGCCGGAGGGTGCCGACCCCGACACTCCGCTGTTGCGCCCCTGGCACTGGATCCAGGGGGTGGCGACCCGGCGGATCGAAGCGCTCTTCGTGGTCGCCATCCTCATCGGGACGAGCGCGGCGCTGATCAACGAGGGGCTTCACTGGCTGCTCGACACCACCCGTAATCTCCGCCTGCTCTCGGCCGGGGTGGGACCCCCGCTGGGGACGATCCTGGTGGTGCTCCTCCCGGTGTTCGGTATCCTCCTGCTCCGCCGGCTGGAACGCATCTTCCCCGGCGAGATCAGCGGCTACGGTCTCCCCCACTTCCTCGAGCTGGTCAACGTCCAGGGGGCGGCCATCCGTACCCGCTGGATCGCGCTGAAGTCGCTGGCCTCCTCCCTGACCATCGGCCTGGGGCTGAGCGCCGGCCTGGAAGGTCCCCTGGTCCAGATCGGGGGAGCGCTCGGGTCTTCCCTGGGACGTCCCCTCCGTCAGTCCACCGGCCGCCTGAGGGTGCTCATCGCCTGCGGGGCGGCGGCCATGATCGCGACCACCTTCGACGCCCCGCTGGCCGCGGTCCTTTTCGCCCAGGAGATCGTCCTGGTCGGATCCTTCGAGCTGGCCACCTTCAGTCTGGTGGTCGTGTCCGCGGGCACCGCCGTCGCCGTCTCCCGCCTGGTTTTCCCGAGCCACACCCTGCTGGCCATCCCGGCGACCTCTTTCCCCCTCGGCCCCGAGCTGCTCCTGCATGTGGTCATCGGGGCGCTGGTGGGCCTGGTCGCGGTGCTCTACTCCCAGACGATCTTCCGGGCCCGACGCAACCTGGAAGGGTGGTCGGGCCGATGGTCGTGGCCGGTGGCCGTCCTGATCGGACTGGCCATCGGAGTGGCCGGCGTGGCCGTGCCGGGGATCGCCGGCGACGGACTGGCTACGACCGGACAGGTGCTGGACGGCCGGGTCCCGCTCCTGGTGCTGGGAGCGGTGGTGGGATTCAAGATCCTGGCCACCGCGGGCACCCTGAGCGTGGGGGGCTCGGGGGGCATATTCGCACCGGCGGTGCTCATCGGAGCCGCCACCGGATACGGGGCGGCCGCCGGCCTGCAGCACCTGATCCCGGGGATAGTGACCAACCCGGCCGACTACGGACTGGTGGGCATCTGCGCCATGCTGGGAGCGGTTACCCACGCCCCCCTCACCAGCGCCTTCCTCCTCTTCGAACTGGCCGGACCGGAGGTGGTCCTGCAGGGGCTGCTCGGGGTCGCCGCCGCCCTCATGGCCGCCCGCGCCTTCAACCGGGACACCCTCGAGGAGATGGAACTGCGCCGTCGCGGGATCGATCTCCACGCCGGCCTGGTGGAGCGGATCCTCTCCGGCATGCAGGTGAAGAACCTGATGCGACGCGAGGTACAGACCGTGCCCCCCGGCATGCCCGTGCTCGATTTCGCCCATTACGCGGCGACCACCTATCACAAGTACTTCCCCGTGATGCAGGGGGGGCAGCTGCTTGGTGTGTTGACCCTGGACAGTCTGGGGCCGATCCTGGATGAGCCCGACGCCTGGCGCCACCTGGTGCTGGCCGACCTGATCGGGTCGGGCCCCGTCATCCACCTGAGGCCCGAAGACGACCTGGCGCTCGCCGAACGGCTCTTCCAGGCCCACGGGTTCGAACAGATCCCGGTCCTGGCGACCCGGAAATCAGAAGAGGGGGGTGGGCTGGAGGCGGTCGGCCTGCTCCACCACCAGGATGTGCAGCGGGCGGCGGCGCGTCGCAAGCTGGCGATGCAGCTCCCGCACTGAAGGAGGTCGCGATGTCCCGAATCCTCACCTCGGCCCTCATCCTCCTCGCCGTCGGCGGTGGGGTGAACGCCCAGCAGATGCCGCCGATCGTACCGACCGGTGACCTGCCGCTCACCGTGGCCGAGCAGTCCGGCTACACCCGGACCGCCACCTACGAGGACGTCTGGGCCTGGCTGGAGATGCTGGCCGGACGCAGCCCCGACCTGAGGGTGGAATCGATCGGGCTCACCACCGAGGGACGGCGCATGCCCCTGGTGGTGGCCTCCCGCCCCCTGGTCGGCGATCCCGAACAGGCCCGCCGGACAGGGAAGCCGATCCTCTACCTGCAGGGGAACATCCACGCCGGCGAGGTGGAGGGGAAGGATGCCCTCCTGATGCTGCTGCGCGACCTCACCCTGGGAGAGGCCCGGGGGTTGCTCGACAAGGTCGTCCTGCTGGTCAACCCGATCTACAACCCGGACGGGAACGAGAAGTGGGGGCCGGTGGCCCGCAATCGCGGTGGCCAGGACGGTCCCGAGGAGGTCGGCCAGCGGCCCAACGGCATGGGACTCGACCTGAACCGGGATTACATCAAGACGGAGGCCCCGGAGACCCGCCGGACCCTGGAAGCGGTGGTCAACCCCTGGTCCCCCGACCTCTACATGGACCTCCACACCACCAACGGCTCCTACCACGGCTACGACCTCACCTACGCCCCCTGCAACACCCCCACCGCGCCGCGGGCCACCGTACTCTGGACCAAGCAGGTCCTGATCCCGCAGCTGCGCGCCCGGCTGGCCGGACACGGCCATCCCATCTTCGACTACGGCAACTTCGGCCGCGGCAGCCCTCCCACGACCTGGACCAGCTTCGGCTGGGAGCCCATGTACGGGACCAACTACATGGGGACGCGGGGGATGGTCAGCATCCTGAGCGAGGCGGTCTCCTACCGCCCCTTCCGCACCCGGGTCAGCGCCACCTACTGGCTGCTGCGGGAGACGATCGCCCTGGTGGGGGCCGATCCCGCCCCGATGCTGCAGCGCACCCGCCGGGGGGGCGCCGATTTCGAGGCCTGGGCGGCCGATCCGGCCAAGGCGCCCCCGCTGGGGGTGCGCTACGAAGCCGTCAGCCGGGGGAAGGAGAAGGTGAACTACGAGATCATCGAGCCGCCCCCGGAAGGGGGGCGGGGACGTGGGACCCGCACCGGCCGCCTGGCCGAGGCCGAGATGGACATCCTGACCGAGTACCGGGCCACCCTCGAGCGCCCCTTCCCGGCCGGTTACCTGATCCCGGTCGCCTACCCGGAGGCGGTCCAGCAGCTGCTCCGTCACGGGATCCGGGTGGAACGCTTGAAGGAAGCATGGACGGGGACGGCCGCGGTCTTCCGGGCCGACTCCCTGGCCGTGCGGCGTTCCTATCAGGGACATCGCCAGATCGACCTGGAGGGGAGCTGGAGCGAGGCGGAACGGACGGCGGAGGCGGGCTGGTACTGGGTGCCGGCCGGCCAGCCCCTGGGCGGACTGCTCTTCCTGATGCTCGAGCCGGAGAGTCCGGACGGGCTGGTCTCCTGGAACTTCCTCGACCGGGGGCTCGTCCAGCGACGAGAGGTGCCGATCCTGAAGCTGATGGCCCCGCCCGGGGTGGCCCGGGAGCCCGTCACCGGACCGGTCTACCGGTGAGTGGACCGGCCGCGATCCGGCCGGGCCGACCCGGGTGGGGGCTCCTGGTGGCCGCCCTCCTCCTGGCGGCGGCCGGCTGCACCGGACCGCGCCGGGCGGCCCTGGAGCAGGGCCGGGCGGCCTACGAGCGTGGGGAGTACCGGACCGCCTGGCGTCTGCTCGAGCCGTTCGCCCGGGCCGGCGAGCAGGAGGCCGACTATCTGGCCGCCGCCGGCCACGCCGCACTCGCTCTGAACCGCTTCGACCGCGCCATACCTCTCCTGCGCCGGGCGGTCGACCTGGAGCCCGGGCAGGCCCTCTACTGGGAGTGGTACCTGTCGGCGCTGAGCTGGGCGGGGATCCTCTCCGACCAGCACCCCCTGTTGGATGAGGCCCTGGAACGGGGGGGGGAGGGGCTGATCGTGGCCCACGACCGGCCGGTCGCCTACGACGGGCTGCTCTCGGCTGCCGACGCCCTGCACGGGCTCGACCGGTACCGGAGGTGCCTCAACCAGGTGCTGGCCCGCCATCCCGACTCGCCGGTGGCCGAGGTCAAGTATTACGAGTTCCTGATGCAGGCGGCCCTGGTCGCCGCAGACACCCTCCGGTTCGACCGGATCCGCCAGGATCTCTCGGCCCGGGTCGCCGCCTGGGGCACCAACGCCGGGGATCCCGGCCGGCTGGACGATGCGGCCCTCTACCGGCTCGCCCTCGGCTCTTTCCTGGTCGGGCAGCAGGACCGGGCGACGGACCTGGCGGAGCGACTGGCCGGTCGGGCGGGGAGCGGTCGCCTCAGCCGACCCCTGATCTTCAACTATCTGGTCGTGCCGTACTACCGGGAGGCCTTCGGCAGCGGTGATCCCGATCGCGTGCTCGAGCTGGTGGCCACCTGGCTCCCCCGCCTGGCGCCCGATTGGGAAAGCGACCTCGACTATCGGCGAATCCTGCTCGACTGGCAGGTCGACGCCCTCATCCGGCGGATCCGCGTCCGGGGAGCCGCCCCCGGCACCCTCGATTCCCTTTTGTCGGTCGCTACCGAACTGTTCCGCCGCGACCCCGCCGGCGCGGTCGACCCGTACGAACAACTGGCGGCCTTCCTGGCGGAGCAGGGGGAAACCGAGGAGAGTGCGCGGGTGGGCCGCTGGATCGAGGAGGAGGGTCGGGCAGCGGAGGCACCAGGGGAGGAGCCGATCGCCGAACCGGAGGTGTCGGGGATCGTGCTACGGGACGGGGAAGGGCACCCGGTCCCCCTGTCGGGATTCTCCGGCCGGGTCGTGGTCCTGCAGTTCTGGGCCGACTGGTCGGCCGTCAGTGAGGAGATGCTGCGGCAACTGGACGGGATCGCCCGCCGGTATCGGAATGCCGGATCCCCGGTGACCGTCCTGGCCGTCGCGATCGCACTGCCCTCCGATGAGTTGGCCGGGCCGGAATGGTGGCGCGACTTGAGCCTCGAGCAGGTCGTGGACGGGGGCGCCAGCATCGAACTGGGGGTGGCGGCCGTACCCTCCACCCTGGTCATCGACCCTTCGGGACGGGTCCGCTGGCGACTGCCGGGCTATCCGGGGGCGACCCCCTACATCGAGCGCCTGACCGGGCTGCTGGGAGGGCTGCTCCCGTGACCGGGCAGCACCGGGTTGGAGCGCGGACCGGTGCGCGCTATCCTGCACCGTAGGTGACCGCAACCCCTTCAGGATGAGACCGATGAGCACGCTGACCGACCTCCCGCACCGCACTCTCATGGGCCCGGGACCGAGCGATGTGGACCCCCGGGTGCTCGCTGCCCTCGCCCGCCCGACGATCGGCCATCTCGATCCTGCCTTCCTGGCCCTCATGGACGAGGTCCAGGAGATGGCCCGGCGCGTGCTCGAGACCGCCAATCCCTTCACCATAGCGGTCTCCGGGACCGGCAGTGCCGCCATGGAAGCGGCCGTGGACAATCTCCTCGAAGCGGGCGACCACGCCCTGGTGGGGGTCAACGGGGTCTTCGGCACCCGGCTGGTCGAGATGGCCGGACGGACGGGAGCGACGGTGCAGGCCCTGGAGGTCCCCTGGGGGGAGCCGATCCCTCCCGAGCGGATCGCCCAGGCCCTCCGGGAACGTCCCGCCAAAGTGGTCCTGCTCGTGCACGGGGAGACAAGCACCGGGGTGATGCAACCGCTCGAGGGTCTGGGCGAGCTCTGCCGGGAGCACGGGGCCCTGCTCTTGATCGACTGTGTGACCAGTCTGGGGGGAACTCCGGTCCACCTGGACGCCTGGGGGGTGGATGCCTGCTACTCCGGGACCCAGAAGTGCCTCTCGGTGCCCCCGGGCCTGAGCCTGCTCACCTTCTCGGAACGGGCCCTCGCAACCCTGGAGTCCCGCCGGGGGAAGGTCCCCTCCTGGTACCTCGACATGACCCTGATCCGGGAGTACTGGGGCGCCAACCGCCGCTACCACCATACGGCTCCCATCAACATGATCTACGCCCTCCACGAGGGGCTCCGGCTCGTCCTGGAGGAGGGTCTGGAGGCGCGCTGGCGGCGGCACCTCCTCCACGCCCGGGCGCTCTGGGCCGGCCTGGAGGCGCTGGGCTGGCGGCTCTTCGTGGCCGAACCCTACCGCCTCCCCCCGCTGACCACGGCCGTCCCCCCGGAAGGGGTGGATGAAGCCCGGCTGCGCCGCCGGTTGCTGGAGGAGTATGGGATCGAGATCGGCGGCGGGCTCGGGCCGCTGGCCGGCCAGGTGGTCCGGATCGGCCTGATGGGCGTCTCCAGCACCCCGCAGAACCTGCTCGGATTCCTGGCCGCCGTCGAGACGATCACCGGCGCCGACCCCGACACCGGGGTGGCCGCCGCCCGCCGGCTCCTGCCCGCCTGAAAGGGGGACCGGCGTGGCCGTGAAACCGCTCTTCCAGAGGGTCCTGGTGGCCAACCGGGGAGAGATCGCCATCCGGATCTTCCGGACCTGCCATGAACTGGGCATCGACACGGTCGCGGTCTACAGCGAGGCGGACCGGACCGCCCCTCATGTCGCCTCCGCCCGCCAGGCCTGGCCGATCGGCGGGGCGGCCGCCCGCGACTCCTACCTGGTGGGGGACCACATCATCGAGGCGGCCCGGCGGAGTGGGGCGGAGGCGATCCATCCCGGCTACGGGTTTCTGGCCGAGAATCCCCTCTTCGCCGAGCAGGTGGGCGCGGCCGGGCTGGCCTGGATCGGTCCCCCCCCCGAGGCGATGCGCCGGCTGGGGAACAAGACCCGGGCCCGCGAACTGGCCACGACCCACGAGGTGCCGGTGGTGCCGGGGAGCCGCCGGTCCCTCTCCTCCCTCGCCGAGGCCACCGAGGAGGCCGACCGGATCGGCTATCCGGTGCTGCTGAAGGCGGCCGCCGGAGGGGGGGGGAAGGGGATGCGGGTCGTCGAGCAGCCGGGTGAGCTCGCGGCTGCCTTGAAGACCGCCCGATCGGAGGCCGGCTCCTCCTTCGGGGACGACTCGGTCTTCCTGGAGAAGTACCTGGCCCACCCCCGGCATGTCGAGATCCAGTTCCTCGCCGACACCCACGGCCACTGCGTCTGGCTGGGGGAGCGGGAATGCAGCGTCCAGCGACGGCACCAGAAGATCATCGAGGAGACCCCCAGTCCCGCCCTCACGGCCGAATTGCGGACCCGTATGGGGGAGGCGGCGGTGCAGCTCGCCCAGGCGGTCGGCTACGTCAACGCCGGTACGGCCGAGTTTCTGCTCGAAGGGGATCATTTCTACTTCCTGGAAGTGAACACCCGGCTGCAGGTCGAGCATCCCGTCACCGAACTGGTCACCGGCCGGGACCTGGTGGCCGACCAGCTCCGGGTGGCGGCCGGCCTGGATCTCGGCTACCGCCAGGAGGAGATCCGTCCGCAGGGAGCGGCCATCGAGGCCCGTATCTACGCCGAGGACCCGGACAGCAACTTCTTCCCCTCCCCCGGCCGGATCACCTTCCTGGAGGCCCCGTCGGGCCCCGGCATCCGGCACGACTGCGGGGTGGGTGCCGGCAGTGAGGTGACGCTCCACTACGACCCGCTCATCGCCAAACTGATCGCCTGGGCGCCCGACCGTCCGGCGGCCGTCCGGCGGCTCTACCGGGCCCTCGAGGAATACCAGATCACCGGGGTCACCACCATCCTCCCCTTCCTGCGTGAGATATTGCGCTACGAGCCCTTCTTCACCGGCCACTACGACACGCAGATCGTCCCCCGGATGATGGAGGAGCGGCGCCGCCAGATCTCGGTGGAAGCCCCCTCCGGTCCGGCCGGTCAGGAGGAGCGGTATGCTTTCGTAGCGGCGGTGGCCGCCGCCCTCCTCCACCTGGAGCGCCCCTCCGGGTTCCAGGGGGCCGGGGAGGCGACCCGGAGCCGGGCCGAGAGCCCGTGGGCCGTCCAGGGCCGGGGAGGGGAGTGATGCGCGGCGGGGTCTGGGCGGTCACACTGGGTGGGGAGACCTTCCATCTGCGACTGACGCCGACCGAGTCATCGGGCCTCTTCGAACTCGAAGTCGAAGGGGAACCGGAGACCTCGGGGAGCGTCCCCGTCCGCCTGCAGCATGTCTTCCGGGAGAAGTACCTGGTGAGCCTGGGCAACCGGAGCGCACCCGTCCACATCGACCGTGTCAAGGACGGCTACCGGGTGGTCCTCTACGGCCATGAGTTCCAGGTGCGGGTCGAGGATGCCCGTCTCCACCGGCTCAAGGAGGAGGTGGGAGGCCTGCACGGGAGCACCGGGCCCACCGAGGTTACCGCCCCCATGCCGGGGCTGGTGGTGGCCGTGGAAGTGGCGGTCGGCGATGAAGTCACCCGGGGGCAGGGCGTGGTCGTGATCGAATCGATGAAGATGGAGAACGAGATCCGTTCCAGCGCCGAGGGCCGGGTCGAACGGGTGCTGGTCGAACCCGGCCAGGCCGTCGAGAAGGGACAACCCCTGCTCAAGCTCGCCCCCCCCGGATGAGTCCTCCTCGGCTGGGGGTTGCGCCGACCCCGGCAGTGCCCTTTATTGTAGACATCTCACCCGCGCGCTGACCCTACCGGGCCTCCTCCCCCTGAGGGAGGATCATGGCCGGCGGGCCGGCGGCTCACCGTCAGCGTCCGACTCAGCACACCCTGCCGAGCCGTCCGTGGTCGGGGTGACCGGGAGGTCTCCGGTCCACGCGGGGGGAGAGGTGTCGTCCCGTCCGGGTGGAGAACCCAAGGGGGAGGACCGGTGTATGACCGGAGCACCCGACCAGGAACACATCGCCCGTTGCCTCGAACGGGCGCTGGAGCCGGAATCCGACGTCGAGCTGGTGGAGTACACGCTCTCCCGCTCCCGCCGTCCGCTCCTGCGGGTGTTCCTCTACAAACCGACCGGGATCACCATCGAGGATTGCGCCCGGATCAGCCGCCGGCTCTCCCGGGAGTTGGAGGGGGAGGAGGAGCTGGCCAGTCGCTACTCCGTCGAGGTCTCCTCGCCGGGCCTCGACCGCAAGCTGGTCACCCGGCGTGATTTCGAGCGGGCGGTCGGCGAAGTCGTACGCGTCCGCTACCGGCACCAGGGCACCGAGCAGGAGACCAGCGGACTGCTGACCGAGGTGGAAGAAGGAGCGTTGTTGCTTGAGCCTCCCCGTCGCGGTCGGTCGGGGGAGGGGGCGGGGGAACCCTTCCGGGTCCCGCTGGAAGGCATCGTGCACGGCACGATCGTGATTGAACTGTAGCATTGCCGGTGCCGAGGCACCGGCCGGAGGATCGATGGCGGAAGACATAAACTACGAGATCATCGAGGCGCTCAGTCAGATCGCCCGAGAGCGTAACCTGAAGCGCGAGATCGTCCTGGAGAGTCTGGAGATCGGGCTCCTCACGGCGGCCAAACGCGCCCTCGGTACGCTCGACCCGGTCGACATCCATGTGGACCGGGAGACCGGCAGCATCCAGCTCGGCATCGTCAAGGAGGTCGTCGCCACCGAGGCGGACATCCAGGAACCCCTCCTGCAGATAACGCTCGAACAAGCCAAGCAGCTCGATCCCGAGACCGAGGTGGGCTGGCACGTCTACGTGGAGGTGCCCATCACCGCCTTCGGCCGGACGGCCATCCAGTCGGCCAAGCAGGTGCTGCAGCAGCGGATCCGGGAAGCCGAGCGCGACAAGATCTTCGAGGAGTACCTCGACCGGGTTGGCGAGATCATCACCGGCAGTGTGCAGCAGGTCAGCCGCGGGACCATCCTGGTCAACATCGGGCGGGTGGAGGCGATCCTGCCTTTCCGGGAGCAGATCCGCCGGGAACGCTTCCGCCAGGGGGACACCATCAGGGCACTCGTGAAGGAAGTCTCGATGAGCGCCAAGGGGCCCTCCATCATCCTGAGCCGGGGGGACCCGGAGTTCGTGAAGCGACTCTTCGCGATCGAGGTTCCGGAGATCTACGAGGGGATCGTCGAGATCAAGCGGATCGCCCGAGCACCCGGAGAGCGGTGCAAGGTGGCGGTCCGCAGCCACGACCTGCGGGTCGATGCGGTCGGAGCCTGCGTCGGGATGAAGGGTTCACGGGTCCAGAGCATCGTCCGGGAACTCTCCAACGAGCGGATCGACATCGTCCCCTGGAGTCCCGATGTCACCCATTTCGTGACCAAGGCGATCGGGCCGGCCAAGGTGAGCCGGGTCCTCATCGACGACGAGAACAAGGAACTCACTCTGATCATGCCGGAGGAGCAGATCCCGCTGGCGCTGGGGCCCGGCGGGACGAACGCCCGGCTGGCCGGCGAACTCGTCGGTTACCGGGTGGATGTGGTCTCCGAGGTCGATTACGAGCGTGCCTTCAAGGAGGTGGAGGGGGTTTACCAGCGCATCTCGGAACTCGGATTGAGCGAGCATCAGCAGGAGATCCTGAGGACGGCCGGGGTGGAGTATGTGCAGGACCTGCTGGCGATGACCCGCGAGGAGATCATGGAGATGCCGGGAGTAGGGCCGGCTACCTGCGAGACCATCATCGAGAGAATCGAGGCCTTCACGGGAAAGCCGTACATCCCCCCGCACCGGGAGGAACCAAAGGCGCCTGAGCCGCCCGCCGCCGCTGAACCCATCATCGAGCCAAGGGCGGAGGGTCTCGACGAGTCGGAGTGGGTGATCGATACCTCCCTACTGCACGAGGCCACGCCAAGGACCGGGGAGGAGACCCCGGAAGGTCCGCCGGAGGAGGCACCGGCCTCCGAGGGATCGGCCCTGGAGCCACCGGCGGAGGAGGAACCGGCCGTCGCTGAGATACCCTCTGAGGAGCCCCTCGCGGAGGAGGCACCGCCCGTCACTGGGATATCCGACGGGGAGACTCCGGGTTCGCCTGAGCCGCCGGTCTCCAAGGCCGGGGAAGAGGCCGGACCGGCCGAACCGGATGAAGGGGAGGACGAGGGAACACTCCCCGGGTCGTGAACAGGCGCATGCTGGGCCTGCTGGGGATCGCCCGCAAAGGGGGGAACATCGTCCTGGGGCGGGAAGCGGTGCGCCTGGCCGTCCGGCGAGAGCGGGTCCGGCTGCTGGTGCTGGCCATCGACGCCGGCGGTGCTCTCGCGCAGGAGGTGAGGAGGCTGGGGGAGGGTGCCGGCCTGGAGATCGTACGCGGGCCGGAACGCACCGAACTGGGGAGCACGTTGGGTCGCTCCCAGGTCTCGGTCGCGGGTATCACCGATGAAGGGTTGGCCGCTGCGGTGAAGAAAGCCGCGGCCGGAGAGTGGACGGGACGTCCACGCTGAACAACGAGGGACCGCCCTGGCGGTCCGAGAGGTGGCACGGAGGCTGTTTTGACCAAGCAGAAACGCGTCTACGAACTAGCCCGTGATTTCAAGGTCTCCAGCCAGGCCATGGTCGACGTGCTGGTGGGCCTCGACTTCGAGGTCAAGAGCCACATGAGCCCGGTGAACGAGGAGATGCTCGAGCGGGTCGTGGACTACTTCGCCGGTCAAAAGGCCGAGGCGAAGGCCGAGGTCACCCGCAAGAAGGCGGTCGTCGAGAAGCGCAAGGCGATCGCGGCGGCCCATAAGGAGGCCGAACGGGTGGAGCGGGAGGAGGTCGCGACCAAGCGGAAGGCCGAGAAGGAGAAGAAGGACGCGGATGAGCAGCGAGTGCGACGCAAGCTCGAGGACGAGGCCGCCAAGCGGGTAGCCGAGAAACTCACCCGGGCCAAGAGCGAGACCGAACGTCTGAAGCAGCAGGCGGCCGAAGCCAAGCGCCGGGCGGAACATCAGCTCGCGGCGATGCGCAAGTCGGTGGAGGAGAAGAAGCCGGACGGGCCCGAAGAGGCCGCGGTTGCCGGGGAGGACCTCATCGGGGAGGTCCCCGAGAGCCCGGTCGGGGAGATCCCGGCCGCTGCTCAGGCGTCCGAAGAAGCGCCGGAGACCGACCGTGATGCGGATACCGGTCAGGTCGACAAAGCGGGTCGATTGAGTGGAGCCAGCCTGCGCGAGCGGATCAAACAGAGCATGGATGCCCGGGAAGTGGAGGGGACCGGCCCGCGGATCATCGACCGCCGGGCTCCCCAGATCAAGGAACGCCGGCCCGCCCCCAAGCCGGCCGGTCAGGAAACCCGGGCCAAGAAGAAGCGGAAGAAAGGGCGCAAGCAGGTGGATCAGGAGGAAGTGCGCTCCACCATCCGGGAGACGCTGGCCGACCTGCGCAGTGGCCCCGGCCGTGGCAAAGTCCGGCGTCGGCGTCGGGACGCCGTCGACGAGAACAACGTGGAGGAGACCATCGAGGAGCAGCCGATCCTCCCGGTGACCGAGTTCGCTTCGGTCGCCGAGCTCGCCCAGCTCATGGGGGTGAAGCCTAACGAGATTATCTCCGCCTGTTTCGGGTTGGGTCTGATGGTGACCATCAACCAGCGTCTCGACATGGAGACGATCGATTTCATTGCCGATGAGTTCGGCTACCAGGTGAAGCGGATCGAGGAATACGGAGCGGACATCTTCGAGGAGGAAGAGGAAGAAGAGGCGGTAGAGCGGCTTCAGTCGCGTCCGCCGGTGGTTACCGTTATGGGTCACGTCGACCACGGCAAGACCTCGCTGCTCGACTATATCCGTCGAACCAGGGTCGTGGCAGGTGAGGTAGGGGGAATCACCCAGCACATCGGTGCTTACGAGGTCATCACCAAGACCGGGAAGGTGACCTTCCTCGACACCCCCGGCCACGAGGCGTTCACCGCCATGCGTGCGCGGGGAGCACAGTTGACCGACCTGGTCGTGCTGGTGGTGGCGGCCGACGACAAGGTCATGCCGCAGACCATCGAAGCGATCAACCACGCCAAAGCGGCCGGAGTCCCCATCGTGGTGGCCATCAACAAGGTCGACCTGCCCGACGCCGATCCCGACGGGGTACGTCAGCAACTCAGCCATCGCGGCGTGATCGTCGAGCAGTACGGCGGAGACACGGTCTGCGTGGAGGTTTCAGCCAAGAGCGGTCAGGGGGTGGACCGGCTGCTCGAACTGATCCTGCTGCAGTCGGAGATGCTCGAGTTGAAGGCTGATCCGACCGGCCTGGTCCGGGGGGTGGTGGTGGAGTCCGAGCTCGACCGGGGACGGGGTCCGATCGCGACCATCCTGGTCCAGAAGGGAACGCTCCGGGAGGGGGCCCCCTTCCTCTGCGGACTCCAGGCCGGACGGGTACGGGCGCTGCTCGACGAGCGGGGCAAGCGGATCTTGGAGGCCCTGCCCAGTCAGCCGACCCAGGTGCTCGGTTTCTCCGGCGTACCCCAACCGGGCGACACCTTCTCCGGTGTGGATGACGAGAAAGAGGCCCGCGAACTCTCCTTGAAGCGGCAGCAGATCCGCCGTGAGCAGGATTTCGCGGTCAAGGAAGCGGTCTCTCTGAGCGATCTAAGGAGCCGGATCGAGTCGGGAGAGATGCGGGAACTGCCGCTGATCGTGAAGGCCGATGCGGACGGTTCCGTCGAAGCGGTCAGCGACTCCTTCCAGAAACTGAGCACCGACGAAGTCCAGGTGAAGGTGATCCACCGGGGAGTAGGCGGCATCACCGACACTGACGTCATGCTCGCCCAAGCCTCCGGGGCCGTCATCATCGGCTTCCACGTCCGGCCTGACCGGAATTCCCGTGAGGCCGCGGCCCAGGCGGGGGTGGAGATCCGTCTCTACGAGATCATCTACGAGGCGGTCGAGGACATCCGGAAGGGCCTGGAAGGCCTGCTGAAGCCGGAGGTCAGGGAGGAGATCCTGGCTACGCTCGAGGTGCGGGACACCTTCCGCATCCCCAAGGCCGGGACCATCGCCGGCTGCATGGTGACCGAGGGTGCGGTCCGGCGTGGGCAGACCGTCCGGCTGATCCGGGACGGTATCACCGTCCACGATGGTCGGATCGGCAGCCTGAAACGGTTCAAGGACGACGTCAAGGAGGTCCGCGAAGGCTTCGAGTGCGGGGTGGGCCTGGACAACTTCAATGACGTCAAGGTGGGGGACATCATCGAGGTCTTTGAACGCAAGGAGTTCGCCCGGCACCTGTAGGCCGGGCAGAGGATGACGGTCGGAACGGTCGAATTGACGATCCATCTGCCGGGCTGCCACTCCCTGAAGGAGAAGCGGAGCCGGTTGCGACGGCTGATGTCCGGACTTCGGCGGGACTTCAATGTGAGCATCGCCGAGGTGGACAAGAACGACCTGCATCAGACGGCGTCACTCGCAGTGGCGGTGGTGAGCAACGACACCGCCTTCGCCAACGCCGTCCTCAGCCAGGTGGTGGCACGGGTGGAACGGGAGACGACGATGTACCTGCAGGATCACCGGCTCGAGTTCCGTTGAGGGAGCGATGAGACCATTCGCACGGACCGATCGGCTGAACGAGGAGATCCTGAGGATCCTCTGTGGTCTGATCGAGCGGGAAGTGAAGGATCCCAGGATCGGTCTGGTCACCGTCACCGGCGTCAAGGTGGCCCGTGACCTCTCCGTCGCCCAGGTCTTCGTGACGGTCCCCAGCGGGCAGGATGTCGTGGAGACGCTCAACGGTCTGAAGGCGGCGGCCGGATTCCTGCGTACCCGGCTGGCGGAGATGATACAGGCGCGCAGCGTTCCCGAACTCCGGTTCCACTACGACGACTCGATCGAACGGGGGATCCGGATGGAGGCACTCTTCCGGCGTCTGGCCGAAGAGCGGGGGGAAGATGCTTGAGGGTCTGAACACATTCCGGGACGCCCTGGCGAAGGCCGGCCGGGTGCTGCTGTCCACCCACGTCAATCCGGACGGGGATGCCGTAGGCTCCCTGCTCGGTCTGCGCCGCGTATTGAGGGCATACGGCGTGGAGGCGACGGCCGTGCTGGCCGACCCGGTACCGGTCAAGTACATCTTCCTGGTGGACGAACCGGTGTTCGGACCCGGGGATGAGGAATTGGCCCGCTCGACCGCAGCCGCTCCCTTCGACCTGGTCGTCTTCATCGACGCCTCTGAGCGGGAGCGGGTGGGCGAGGTGGCGGAGCGGTTCCCGCAGTGGAGTCGTCCCGGGGCCCTCCTGGTGAACATCGACCACCACATCGGGAACACCGGGTTCGGTGACATCGTGATCCTCGATCCGGAACGGGCCTCTTCGGGTGAGCTCGTCCTGGAAGTGGCCGACGTACTGGGCGTGACCGTCGACCCGGTCACCGCCCGACAGCTCTATACCGCCGTCCTGACCGACACCGGCCGGTTCCAGTTCTCCAACACCAACGAGGCGTGCCTGCGCGCCGCCGGTCGGCTGGTCACGGCGGGCGCCGATCCTCAGACGATCGCCGAACGCATCTACTTCGAGCGGCCGGCCGCGTTCTACCGGCTGCTGGGTCATCTCTTCGAGCACATGACCCTGCATGCCGAGGGCCGGATCTGTGTCTTCCGCGTTTCGCTGGACGAGACCGCTGCCTTCTTCCGCGACGGGCCGTACGACAGCGAGGGCATCGTCGATTTCACCGTCCAGGTGGAGGGTGTGGAGATCGGGGCGTTCCTCCGGCAGACCGGGGAGAAGACCTTCCGGGCCAGCCTGCGCTCCCGCGGGGAGATCAACGTCCGGGCGATCGCCGAGACCTTCGGCGGAGGGGGACATGAGAAGGCCGCGGGCTGCACCCTGGAAGGTGAGATGTCCGAGGTGCTGGGGCGGCTGATCGACACCATGACGAGGAGCCTGGCATGAGCGAGCGCCGCTCGCCCGACGGCTTCGTCCTGGTGGACAAGCCGCCGGAATGGACCTCGTTCGACGCGGTACGGTGGGTGCGCAAGGCCTTCCCTGGGGGGAAGGTGGGTCATGCCGGCACCCTCGATCCGTTCGCCACCGGCCTGCTCGTCCTGCTGGTCGGCAAAGCGACGCGACTCATGCGCTATCTGGAAGGATACCGCAAGGAGTACGAGGGGGAGATGCTCCTCGGCGTGACCACCGACACCTGCGATCCGACCGGGACGGTGACGCAGGAGACACCGCCTGAACGAGTGGCGGAACTGTCCCGCGACCGGATCCTCGAGGAGTTCGCGCGCTGGACCGGAGAGGTGGAGCAGGTCCCGCCGGCTTTCTCGGCGGTGCGCCTGCAGGGTGAACGCGCTTACAAGAAAGCACGTCGGGGTGAGGAGACGGAAATGGAGCCCCGCGACGTGGAGATCCATCAGTTGGAACTCACCGGGTGGGAACCGCCCCGGGTCCTCTTCCGGTCGATCGTGGGGACCGGTACCTATCTGAGGTCGCTGGCGCGGGACGTGGGGGAGGGACTCGGTGTGGGGGGGCACCTGGCCCGGCTCCGCAGGACCGCCATCGGGCCCTTCCGGGTGGAGGACGCCTATCCCCTGCAGGGGGATGAACGCTCGGGGCATGTCCGCGACCGGTTGCGTCCCATGGTCGAGCTCCTCCCGGTCGGCCTGAGGATCGAGATCACGGCGGCCCAGGCCCGGCGGGTCATGAACGGCAACGAGCTCCGCGTCCCGGCCGAGTCGGTCCGGTACGCCGAGGAGAGCTCCTTCGTGGGTGTGGTGAGCAAGCAGGAACTGGTGGCCATCGGCCGGCTCATCGTGGTCGGCGCCGACGGCATCTTCCAGCCCCGGACGGTACTCACCCTGCCGCGTTTCCTGGAGGGTTGACGGGTGCAGTTCTTCTTCGGTCTCGATCGATACCCCGAGGGTCCGGTCCGTCCGGTGGTGACGATCGGATCTTTCGACGGGATCCACCGGGGTCACCAGGTACTGCTGGAACGGGTGTGCGCGCGGGCCCGGCAACGCGACGGGACGTCGGTGCTGCTCACCTTCGAACCACACCCGCAGCGGGTCATCGCGCCGGAGAGTGCGCCCCGGCTGCTCACCCTCCAGGAGGAGAAACTCCCTTTCCTGGAGCGAAGCGGGCTCGACAGGGTCGTCGTCCTCCCTTTCGACCGGGCGCTGAGCGAGATGGAGGCCGAGGATTTCGTCCACCGGATCCTGATCGGCCGGATGGGCGTGGAACTGCTCGTTCTCGGGCACGATCACGCCTTCGGCCGCGGGCGCCGGGGACGCCCGGAGATGCTTCGCCAGTTGGCCCCGGTGGCCGGCTTCGAACTCGAAGTCGTGGAAGCGGTCGTGGACCGGGAAGGCCCGATCACCAGTTCCCTGATCCGCAAGCTGCTGGCGGAGGGGGCCGTGGACCGGGCGGCCGCCCTGCTCGGCCGGCCCTACAGCATGTCCGGGGTCGTGGCCAGGGGGGAGGGGAGAGGCCGCAGGCTGGGTTTCCCGACGGCGAACCTGGCGCTCCCCTCCGAAGAGAAATGCACGCCGGGGAACGGCGTCTATGCCGTCCGGGCCGGGGTGTCCGGGCGGACGTTCGACGGAGTCTGTAACGTGGGGGTGCGGCCCACCTTCGCCGGGACCGCTCCGTCCTACGAGATCCATCTTTTCGGGATCGAAGGGGACCTCTATGGAGAGTCCCTTGAGATGTGGTTCTACCGAAAGCTCCGGGACGAGCAGTCGTTCGACGGACCGGAAGAGTTGTCGAGTCAGATCGCGATGGACGTAACCGAGGCCAGAAGGATCCTCGCACAGGAGGTAGTCTGAGTGCCCTTGAAGAAGGAAGATAAGGCCGCCCTGGTCGACAAGTACGGACGCACTCAGGGCGATACCGGTTCCTCGGAAGTGCAGATCGCACTGCTTACCGAACGGATCACCTACTTGACCGAGCACCTGAAGACCCATCCGAAGGACCACGCCAGCCGGCGCGGTCTCCTGAAGATGGTCGGTCAGCGCCGGCGCCTGCTCGATTACCTGCGCCGCAGTGGGCCCGACCGGTACCGGTCGCTGCTCGAGGAACTCGGTCTGCGCAAGTAGTGAACGCCGGGAAGGTCCCGGCGGATGGACACCAACGCAGGACATTGGAGAAGACATGACGGTACGAAAGCAGATGGAACTGGGGGGGAGAACCCTCATGATCGAGACCGGCCGGGTCGCCCGGCAGGCTCACGGGGCCGCCTGGGTGCAGTACGGCGGGACCGTTGTGCTGGTAGCCGCGACGGCCACCAGCAAGCCGAAGGATCTGCCGTTCTTCCCGTTGACGGTCGAATACCGCCAGAAGGCCTATGCCGGAGGGAAGATCCCGGGAGGGTTCTTCAAGCGGGAAGGGAGACCGAGCGAGAAGGAGATCATCTCCGCGCGGCAGATTGACCGGTCGATCCGACCGCTCTTCCCGAAGGACTATCAGAACGAAGTCCAGGTCTACGCCAACATCATCTCGAGCGATCGGGAGAACGACGCCGACACCCTCGGTCTGATCGGAGCCAGTGCCTCTCTGGCCGTCTCCGACATCCCCTTCACCGCGACGATCGCGGCGGTAAGGGTCGGCAAGATCGACGGGCAGCTCGTCGTCAACCCGACCTTCACCCAGCTCGAGAATAGCGAGCTGGATCTGGTGGTGGCGGGCTCGGCCGAGAACATCGTCATGGTCGAAGGAGGTGCCCGGATAGCCACCGAGAGCGAGGTGGCCGAGGCACTGGAATTCGCCCATGAGCAGATCCGGGCGATCGTGGCCCTGATCGAAGAGCTGAAGAGCGAAGCGGGGAAGGAGAAAGCGGCTTACACCGCGGTCTTTTCCTCGGAGGCCTTCGACGCCCGCGTGGACGAGCTGGCCCGCGCCGACATCCTCGAACTGAACCGCATCCACGAGAAACAGACGCGGGAAGCGGCGATGGATGAGGTGATGGAACGGGTCCGGGAAGCCACCGCGGAGGAGTACCCGGACGAACAGCGTTTCGTCTATGACGTCACGCACTCCATCCAGAAGAACAACATGCGGGCCCGTGTGCTGGAGGAGAAGGTACGGGTCGACGGACGGAGCCCCGACGAGGTGCGACCGATCACCAGCGAGGTGGGGGTGCTCCCCGCCCCGCACGGATCGGCCCTCTTCACCCGGGGACAGACGCAGGCACTGGCCGTGGTGACCCTGGGGACCAAGCAGGACGAGCAGAAACTCGACGAGTTGGAGGGGGAGTCGTGGAAGTCATACATGCTCCACTACAACTTCCCTCCCTTCTCGGTGGGAGAGGTACGTCCCATCCGTGGTCCTGGCCGTCGTGAGATCGGTCACGGTGCGCTGGCCGAGCGCGCACTGCGCCCGATCATCCCGACCGAGGAGTTCTTCCCCTATACCATCCGGATCGTGAGTGACATCCTGGAGTCGAACGGCTCCTCGAGCATGGCGACCGTATGTGCCGCCACCCTCGCCCTGATGGACACCGGTGTGCCCATCAAAGAGCCGGTGGCCGGGGTCGCCATGGGTCTCATCAAGGAGGGGGACCGTTCCGTCATCCTGACCGACATCTCAGGCACCGAGGACCACCTGGGTGACATGGACTTCAAGGTGGCCGGGACCCGTGAAGGGATCACCTCGATCCAGATGGACATCAAGATCGGCGGGATCTCACGGGAGTTGATGGGGGAAGCGCTCGACAAGGCACGGATCGCCCGTCTCCACATCCTTGACGAAATGGAGAAGACGCTCCAGAAGCCGAGGGCGGAGCTGAACGCGAACGCCCCACGCATCATCAGCCTGCGCATCAGCCCCTCTAAGATCGGAGAGGTGATCGGCCCCGGAGGGAAGATCATCCGCTCGATCCAGGAGGCCACAGGCGCGAAGATCGACATCGACGACGACGGTCTGGTCACCATCGCTTCGGTGGCCAAGGACGGTGCTGAGCAGGCTTTCGGCATGGTCTCCGCCCTGGTCCAGGATGCCGAGGTGGGCCGCGTCTACGACGGCACGGTGAAGACGGTCGTCAAGTTCGGTGCCTTCATCGAGATCCTTCCCGGCAAGGATGGACTCTGCCACATCTCCGAACTGGCCGAAGGCCGGGTGGGGCAGGTGGAGGATGTCCTGAGGGAAGGAGACCGGGTTCGGGTGAAATGCATCGGCATCGAGGACAACGGGAAGGTCAAGCTGAGCCTCAAGTCCGCGATCCGAGAGATCGGGGAGGAACAGGTTTGGATCTCCCGAGTGCCGCGCTGAACCCGGCCATACGGGTAGCCGAGAGCGGGGGGATGCCGGATTCCCCCCGCTATCGCATCTCGACCCTCCCCTCCGGTCTGACCGTGGTGACCGAGTCGATCGACTGGGTCCGATCGGTGGCCTTCGGGGTCTGGGGGCGGGCCGGTTCACGTGACGAGGAAGAGGGGCACGAGGGGGTCGCCCATTTCCTCGAACACATGTTCTTCAAGGGAACCCAGCGCCGCAGCGCGTTCCAGATCGCCTACGAGCTGGAGCGGTTGGGCGGTTACCTGAACGCCTTCACCGCCAAGGACCATACCTGCTACTTCGCCCGGATCCTCGATGAGCACCTCGATGTGGCGGTGGACGTTATCGCCGACATGATCCAGCGACCGCTCTTCGAGGAGGTCGAGATCGAGCGGGAGAAATCAGTGGTCCAGGAGGAGATCCACTCGGCCGTGGACACTCCCGATGACTGGGTCCACGATCTCTTCCTGATCGACCTCTTCGGCCGCCATCCGCTCGCGCATCCCGTCCTGGGGTCGAGTGAATCGGTGGCTGGACTCTCCGGGAAGACGCTCCGCTCCTTCGTCGACCGCTGGTACCGCCCCGACAACCTGCTGGTGGCGGCGGCCGGCTCCCTCGAGCATGAGGCCGTGGTGGAGATGGTCGCCCGAGCCTTCTCGGATATGCCGGCCCGGAAGGCGCCGGTGCGGCCGATGCTCCCCCCGGACGGTATCGGAGAGGTCTTCCTCCATCCCCGTGACATTTCTCAGGTGCACGTGGTGACGGGGGCCAGGGCCTTGCCGTATGAGGATCCCGACCGCTTCGCGCTGATCGTCCTGCTCAACCTGCTGGCAGGCGGGATGAGCAGCCGGCTCTTCCAGACGTTGCGGGAACGCCGCGGACTGGTCTACACCGTGAGTGCGGTGAGTGAGTTCTACGAGGAGACCGGCCTGGCCGGGTTCTATCTGGCCTGCGCTCCGGAGAAACAGGAGGAGGCCCTCTCCCTGCTCCGGGCCGAGCTCCAGGGCCTGGCCGACGGGATCGCCCCCGATCCGGAGGAACTGTCCGGTGCCAAGGAACAGCTCAAGGGGAACCTGATGCTGGCCCTGGAGAGCACCTTCGGGCGGATGAGCCGGCTGGCCAAGGGGTTGCTCTTCGAGGGGCAGGTCCGGAGCGTGGAGGAGACACTGGAGAGTATCGGAGCGGTGAGTGCCTCCGACCTGGCCCGCGTCGCCGCCGAAGTGCTCTCTCCGGACCGGCTGACCACGACCCTGCTGGGCGCGGTGCCGGCAGCGGAGGACTGAGATGGAGGAAGAAGGGGAGATGCGCATCGCGATCCGCCGGGTACGCCCCGGGTGCGACTTGCCCCTGCCGGAGTATGCCAGTGACGGGGCGGCGGGAGCCGATCTGCGTGCCTGTCTGGCGGAACCGCTGGTGATCGCGGCCGGAGCCACGGCCCTGGTCCCGACCGGATTCGCCATCGCGGTCCCGGCCGGCTGGGAAGCCCAGATCCGACCGCGCAGCGGGTTGGCCCTGCGGCACGCCGTCAGCCTCGCCAACACGCCCGGCACCATCGACAGTGATTACCGCGGCGAGGTTCAGATCATCGTCATCAATCACGGTCAGGAGCCCTTCAAGATCGAACACGGGATGCGTATCGCCCAGCTGGTGGTGGCACCCGTGGCGCACGTGAGGTGGGAGGAGCGGGAGGAACTCCCCGAGACCACGCGCGGGGCAGGGGGCTTCGGTTCCACGGGACACTGATATGCCGACCTTCCGGACCGGGCATTATCTGGATTACTGGGGCTTCGACCGATCCCCCTTCGCCCTCACGCCCGACCCCGACATGCTCTACCTCTCCAAGCAGCATCGGGAGTGCATGCTGCGGCTCCAATACGCCATCGCCAGCAACAAAGGGGGCGCCCTCCTGGTCAGCGAGAACCCGGGGGACGGCAAGACGAGCGTGCTGCGGAGGCTGGAGAAAGACCTCCGGGGAGCCACCGAAGAGCGCTACCGGGTCGTCTTCATCGACCATCCCACCCTGACCCCCAACCAGGTCCTCTGGGAGATCCTCCGCCAGCTCGGCTTCGGGGAGACCCGCGGGGAGAAGATCCAGAACCTGCTGCAACTGCGCGAAGCACTGCAGGAGATGTACGAACGGGGAGAGCGCTGCGTCCTCATCCTGGACGAGGGACAGCTGCTGGCCGACCGTCCCGAACTCCTGCAGGAGTTCCGGGTCCTGCTCAACTACACGGTGGGGGATACCTTCCTGCTCACCTTCCTCTTCAGCGGCCAGAGCGAGCTGGAGAGCGTGATGAAGCGGTACCCGGAGCTCTACCAGCGTCTCCCGGTACGCTTCTTCCTCCACAGCATGGACCTGGTCGACACCGGCCGCATGCTCGAGTACCGGGTGAGGGTGGCCGGGTACGAGGGGCCGCGCCTCTTCGCCGAGGACGCGGTCCGGGAGATCTTCCGCTACTCCAAGGGCATCCCGCGGGTCATCTGCACCGTGGCCGACCTGGCCCTGGTGGTCGGACACAGCCGCGGCGCCCGGCAGATCACCTCGCGCGAGGTCTTCATGGCCATCCGCGACCTCGATCGCAGCACTCAGGACGGCTACCACTACTACCACTTCCTGCGTTCGGCCGGCGCGCCCACCCCCGAGGAGGAGCAGGAGATCTCCGAGGCGGAGGCCCGGCTCGACCACCAGGCGGTGGACGAGGCGCTCGAGCGACTGGAGGCGGAGGAGGGCGTGGAGACGACCTTCGAGGTCGAACGGCTGGCTGCCCGGATCGAGGAATGGAAACCGCCGGTGGCCCCGCTCCCCTCCGATGAAGAGGCCGGGGACGCGACCGAGTCGCAGCCGGAGCCGGTTCCACCGCTACCCGAGGCCTGGCGGTCCTCTCCCCTGGCAGAAGCGGAGGAACCGCCGGAGGAACTCCCGGAAGAACAGGAGGAAGTCCTCGAAACGGACTTCGAGGAAGAAGCCGGAGAAGAGATAGCGGAAGAGGAGGCGGTGGAGGAAGTCGAAGCCGGAGAAGAGATAGCGGAAGAGGAGTCGTGGGAGGAAGAAGTGGAAGTGGACGTTGAGGAGGAGGAGGAAGAAGAAGAAGAAGCGGTCGAAGAAGAAGTAGAGGAAGAGGAGGAGATCACCACGATCGAAGCCGAGGCATTGGAAGAGTCGGACGTGACGGAGGAAGCGAGCGACGATCCGTGGTTCCAGCCCTTCCCGGGCGGTCCCGAGGCCTGGTTGCACTGCCCGGTCTGCGGGAACCGGCAACCCGCCAATCGCACCACCTGCGCCCAATGCGCGGCGCCCCTCCACTGGGTTTGCCCCTCCTGCGCGCATCGCAATTCGGCCCAGCACGCGCGCTGCAACCGTTGCGGTCAGAGTCTGGCCCAGGCGGTCGGCGCCGCCGAGGAAGTCCTTCGCGAGGCGGTCGCCAACGCACCGGCCGCGGCCGAATGGGGTTTCCGTACCACCCCGGAGACGAGCCTCAAACTGGGGGAGGGGGAGCGGGTGCTGGCAGTGGTGGTTCCCCGGAAGCCCTTCGGCCGGGGGGTGACGGTCCGGGCCCGGCTGCGTGCCTGGGGCAGGCGGGAACAACGGATCGCGCTGGTGGTCTCTAACCACCGCCTCCACCTGAGCGGACGGGACCGGGCGAGCCGGATTCCCTTCCATGAGATCCAGGGATTGCGGGCGACCCGCGGGCGTCTCCTGCTCTTCCACGGCGAAGGGAGTGTGCGGATCGAGTACCCGACCTCCGAATCCCGGGTCTACGAGCTGGTGCACGCCCTCATCGCTTTCCTGGAGTTCCAGGTGGGGCGTTTCAAAGTCTAGGCGCAGGGGCCGACCGCGTTGACGCGGCCGGGACCGGCTCCTATCTTGGCCGGACGTCACAGTTTACGTGAAACGAGCGGTACGGCGGACCATGGACCAGACCTACATCCGGGATGTCAGCGGGCGAGCGGGGAGTCGGGTCACCCTGATGGGGTGGCTCTACAACCGGCGTTCCAGCGGGGGGATCCACTTCCTGCTGCTGCGAGACGGCACCGGGATCATGCAGTGCGTGGTGCGCCAGGACGGCACCGACCCGGAGACCTTCGCCCTCTGCGACCGGATCCCCCAGGAGAGTTCTCTGGCCCTCACCGGCACCGTCCGGGAGGACCGGCGGGCTCCCGGCGGATATGAACTCCTCGTGGAGGAGAGGGGTATCCACGTTTTCCAGGCGGCCGAAGAGTTCCCCATCACCCCCAAGGAGCACGGAGCCGCCTTCCTGCTCGACCACCGCCACCTCTGGATCCGGTCCCGTCGCCAGTGGGCGATCCTGCGTATCCGCGCCCGGGTGATCCGGGCCATCCGCGACTGGCTCGACGGTAACGGGTTCCTGAATGTAGATACTCCGATCTTCACCCCCGCGGCGGCCGAGGGGACGACGACCCTCTTCCCGGTCGAGTACTTCGGGGACACCGTCTATCTGACCCAGTCGGGGCAACTCTACAACGAGGCCAACATCGCCGCCTTCGGAAAGGTCTACTGCTTCGGACCGACCTTCCGGGCCGAGAAGAGCAAGACCCGGCGCCACTTGACCGAGTTCTGGATGGTGGAGCCGGAGATGGCTTTCCACGACCTGGCCGACAACATGGTCGTGATCGAGGAGCTGGTGGCGGCCATCGTCTCCGACGTGCTGGGAGACTGCCGAGAGGAACTCACCCTGCTGGAACGGGATATCACCAAGCTGGAGTCGGTGAAGCCCCCCTTCCCGCGCCTCCACTACGACGAGGCGGTGCGGATCCTGCAGGAGGCGGGGCACGACTTCCCCTGGGGAGGGGATTTCGGCGCCCCGGACGAGACCGAACTGGCCCGGCGCTTCGACCGCCCCTTCTTCGTCACCCATTTCCCGACCGCCATCAAGGCCTTCTACATGTCGCGCGACCCGGACCGGCCCGAGGTAACGCTCTCCTGCGACCTGCTGGCGCCCGAGGGGTACGGCGAGATCGTGGGCGGCTCCCAGCGGGAGGATGACCTGGAACGGCTGGAGGAGCGCATCCGGGAGCATGGACTGCCCCGGGAGGCCTTCACCTGGTATCTCGACCTGCGCCGCTTCGGCACCGTCCCGCACGCCGGATTCGGACTGGGCGTGGAACGGACGGTGACCTGGATCTGCGGGATCGAGCACCTGAGGGAGACTATCCCCTACCCGCGGATGCTGCATCGGGTCAAACCCTAGTCCGGCTCTCATTCACTACATGACATATAACTGGTAAGTGATTATGGCACAGAATGATAGTGTGATCTACAACCCGGCGGAGATCGAGCCGCGCTGGCGGGAACTCTGGGCCCGGGAAGAGCTCTTCCGGGCCCGGGACGCGGAGGAAGAGCGGGTCTATGTGCTGGAGATGTTCCCCTATCCGAGCGGGGACCTCCACATGGGGCACCTGAAGAACTACGTCATCGGGGACGTGCTGACCCGGATCCTGGTGGCCGGCGGCAAGAACGTCCTCCACCCGATCGGTTACGACGCTTTCGGACTGCCGGCCGAGAATGCCGCCATCGAGCATGGGGAAGACCCCAAGGAATGGACCCACCGAAACATCGCCACCTATCACAACACCATGCAGCGGCTGGGACTCTCCTACGACTGGGAGCGGGAACTGGCCACCTGCGACCCCGACTACTACCGCTGGACCCAGTGGATCTTCCTCCATCTCTATCATCGGGGGCTGGCTCACCGGAGGACCTCGAACGTCAACTGGTGCCCCTCCTGCCAGACCGTGCTGGCCAAC